>NZ_QTLF01000019.1:0-110882 GCF_003434395.1 Bacteroides sp. AM23-12 | reverse complement strand
TTTTGTTGTGATATTTAATACTGCAAATGTAAATGTGTCAAAAGTCAGCAGTTTTCTTTCGTTGCACCAAGGTGCAACGAATATAGCACTAAGGTGCTTCAACTATTCAACCTACGTGCAACGACTATCAAACCTAGGTGCAACGAAATAAAAACAGGGTTATAATGGTTAGAGAATCAATATGACCGACTAATAAACAGTAGCAGAACGGTCACTTATTTACTACATTTCAACTCACTGTCACTTAAACATAAGTTCATTGTATCACAACCATTCTTTCATTACTTATTATTACCTGCATAGCAAAGCACACTATTGTGGAATAATTCCACACTCCCTGCCCCATTTTCCACACATTCCCCATACGTTTCCACACTATAGATAATGTACATAATCTACATATCCCACTTATAATCAACGCATTGTTAGCACACATCAGTCTTTGGCACACACTTTGATCTTTAATTAGCCGTTAGATAATGTAACAACCGATTCCTTAACACATAAGAGAGAATTGAAAATATATGTTTAATAATCATTAAAGCAAACGATTATGAAAAAATTAGTATTAGTAGTAGCAATGTTTATGTTTGTTTGTGGTGGTTCATTCCTTGTTAAGGCTCAGAACTCTGCAGAAGCTGCGACAGCCCTGGCAGAAGTTAATGCAACAGCTATCGTTAATGATACAGTAGTAAAAGATACTGTAACCAAGAGCGAGGAACCTGTTAAGACAGAACTGAGTGCACCGACCGCTATTGTCAACGATACAGTCGTTACTGACACTGCATCCAAAGACAAACCGGCTGAGCCTGTCAAGGAATAACCTTTCCAAAAACTCACGGAACATAGTCTGCCGAACAATAGTAAGCACACTACAAAAAAAGCCATCCCTACTTCGTCTATTCCGGGGATGGCTTTTTTATTTTCTTATTTTCCCTAAACGGGAATCATTCAACTATCGGTTTTCACGTTCCAGTACTGCCAACCGGGCATACAATTCAACCAATGCCCCCTGATGGAGTATTTCCCAACCGGTCTTGGTCGTTCCCCCTCTCAGATCATCGTCATTCAGCAAGTTGTTACCCTGATGACAGCTACTGCTCCACGCATGAATCATTGACTTTTCGATATCATCGATATATTTACGGTCATTGTCTATAGAATAAAGTTCAAAGAATCCACGGCACATGATCGTATTGAACCAAGCGTGTCCCGGAGCAAGGATATTGAAAGTAAGATTCAGCTCTTTGGAACGATAGGGCATAAACCATTTCTTATGACAGCTTTCAGCAATCGCATACGCTTCATCCAGATATTTCTGTTCGCCGGTAATCTTATATAAGAGACAGGCCGCCTGCAATGGTTGTCCGGAGTTGTAGGAATACTTGTTCTTTTCAAGATCACCCGGCAGATTGGGATCATCCTTATTCGGGCGTACATTGTCATAGAATAAATGATCGGACTTGTCTTGCAATACATCCAGCATATAGTCGTAACATTTGATCGCCCAGTCGAGATATTCCTGTTCCTGAGTTGCCAGATACATCTTACAGCCCATCACAGCAGTAGGTCCGGTAGAGCAAGAGTGCTTGCTGGTAGTGTGTTCGTTCAACTCCCTCCAGTGTACACCTCCTCCGCAAGTCTCATCCCAACCGTGATCGATCAGGTAGCGCCATACCACCTTTGCCTGTGTCAGATAACGCATCTCTTTCGTTTCCGTATACCAGTCGACCATATCGAGCCCGATCCATACGTTATCATCGTAAAAACGTTCGTTACCGGCAGCCGGGTAGCAGGAATAAGCCAGGATTCCACGATCCAGCTGACAGAAATACTGTATTCCTTTGAACATCATATCATCCATTGCACCGTAAAGATTCTCCACTTCGCTCTCTTTGGTTGCATCACGCATAGCAACAAATGCCGAAAGCCCACCGCCTTGTCCCCAGACCAACGCATCACCATCCCAATAACCTTTTCCATCATAAGGATAATTACTACGCCAGCAGCTTCTGGAACTCTTGCCGAAATAATATCCAATGACAGAAGTCATGTAAGAATGTGCACGGTCCAGCATTTCCGGCAGTTTCAGTTCCGGCTCGTCCACCTTTTCATGATAAGGCATCACCACACGGCTTTCGGGTACCGATCGCTTGCCGGCTTTGCTGATAGCTACGGCAGAAACTTCGTAAGTAGCAAAATAAGGAACCTTCAACATATATTCCTGTGTGACATCACGCTCTACTTGTATTATGATATGTCCCGGCGAGAAGTCGGTAGCACGAGACAAACTCGCTTCCACGTCCCTGTAAGAGAGTTCTACCATATCCACGTCGCGATTACTGGGATTGGTCCATTTCACCAGAAGTTCATTCTCGTTATTGGTAGCTTCTACCGCAAATGAACCTACCGGAGAAATATTGCCACTGATGGGGTCATTCAATTCAGACTTTGACTTATCATCATCACTGCAAGACGGAAAGATAAACAGAGTCAAAAAGTTCAATATCAACAGCTTGAATATTGCTTTCATTTTTCTTCGAATTTAAAAGTTATTTAAAAGGTACTTCAATGGGAGCTTCCCCAAATCTGCTCATAGGAAATTCTGTGGCATTCCAGCTATCATACTTCGAAATATGCATCAGCAACTCATGATCCGAATTGGTACCATCCTCAATATAAGATGTCGGAGCTCCAGCCGAGAAATCCCAGCGCCCTAATAACCCTTCGGGATTTTGTTCATGAAGCTCCCATGCATTAGCCTTAAGTTGTTCCTCTGTACGACAAACCGTCCAGATACGTGCTTCGAGTATAGCACCATCAAGAAAGCGTCTGTTGTCACTAGCTCTTCCGATTGATACTCTACCCCCGTCATTACCTGCACAAAGATCAATCTCAGAATAGTCCATATCGGTTTTGCGGCTATCGTCCCACTTTACTTGTTTACCATTAACATAAAGCTTGTATTTTTCATTGTAATCATCCTTACCTTTCGAACAATCTACAACTAAAGCAATATGAGACCATTTTCCGAGTTCAAAGGCTCCATGTCCAGTTCTCAGTTTTAGTTTATCATCTATACCTACCAACTCCATCTGTCTACCCTTATTATTTTCCCAATCACCACCGCGAAGAATAAAATAGCCTTCCTTACCCATAAAGGTCTGTAGCCAATTAGTTCCATCGATACGAGCAACTAGCTCCCAAGTCATTTTTTTAAGTTTAAAGCCGTTAGTTTCAACTTTCACAGCCTCTAGTCCCTCACCAGTCATCTCTGCAAAGTGAGTCCAAACTGCATACTCTTTTCCTAAATTCATATACCAACGCTTCTCAGGAGCGATCTTTACATGAATAGTCTGTGAAACTTGTCCTTTTGCATCAGTCAAAGTAAATGAAGTCTCTCCGGCCTTTCTTCCGGTCACCGTTACCACATTACCATAAACTTCCAAACGAATGATCTTTGCATCACCAGCATCAAGAACCTTATATTCTCCATTACCTGTAAGAATCTTCACTTGTTGTGATCCTTGATTAGAATTTATCAGAACGCCCTTTTCGTCAGCATCAGTCGTAATTTGCTTAGGAGCAATTACATTCAGATTCACAAAAGCTTCTTTTCCTTTTTGGTCAGTAATCTTAATCTCAGCATTACCTTGAGCAATGCCTTTCACCATAAATGATTCTGTGTCTTCAAGCGTAGATTGATCAACTTCAATACAATTTTTATCATCAATCACTTCAAGAGAATAACCTCCATTTCCTGTATAGATCTTGATGAGAGCTTCATCAGATCCTTCCACTTGAGAATAAAGCGTAAACAAAGTTTTATTCAACTTCAATTCAAATTCTGCCGCTGTATTAACTAGAATTTTAGTGCGTTGGAAATACTTATCGCTAACATAAACAACTCCTTGAGCATTATTATGCCCCTCAACAGCGGTTAGTTTCACCACATTTCCATCTATTTCTGCGACAACTACTTCTTCATTAGCCGAAGTCGCAACATATTCCCCATTACCTGACGTAATGTTTACAGTACGGGTATCTCCTTGCGCAATATTAATCTCATTTACATCAACCTGTAACTCTACAAGATTCCCAGGTCGCTCATTGTTTTTTTTATCATCATCATCACTACATGCAGAAATACTAAATAATGATACGATAACTATATACTTCACAATTTTCATATATACAAAATTTAGGGTTTAAACAAACAGTTAGAATAGCCACTGATATTTTCATTCCAGCAACCATGGCTTAATCTTCTACATCCACATCCGGATATTGATATTTCCATACGTTTTTAGTCATCGTAAAACTTCCTTGAAAATTCATTAGCACAGGCTCATTATTATAAGATGAGTCTTGATATTCATAAGAAAAATCAACAGTTGTAATTTCTATATAATATCTGTCATCACCATAATTCAATGTATATTTACGACTTATTTGAGATGAATAAGATTTAAACTTCAAACTTTCCACTGGAGAAGTTAACACAAAAGTACCTGTTTCGTCATCTTTGGTAATTTCGACAACATAATCTAGATAATTCGTTGTTTTTTCACGAGTCTTGTCGCCAACAAACATATAACATGTATTCTGATTGATAGCATAGATATTGGTGCTGGTTATATCCGTTGTAAAGCTTGTCCCTATTTGCTTTATGACACCTTTTCCTGTGTACTGACCAGAAAAATCATTTTTAAAAGCAATATGTGCCAATACTTTCGTGTACTTACTTCTCCCTATCGGCTCTCCTACTGAAGAATTTATTCTGAGAGGCAATACATAATCATTGTATAAACTACCAACTTCTTTTATTTTATCCAATGAAATCTTTATATATGCTGACGTGTTTAATTCACCACTTGGAATAGTCCATGAGCTTGCATCAAAAGTATAAGATTCCTCTGGTAATAGTTTTAAATAAAGTTCTTTCTGATTTTTATATTTCTCCCAATTATATCTTTCAAGTGTATCAGGATCTACATCTAAAGTCAAAGTTATATCCTTATCATTCAAAGATGTGCCGTTTATACCAAAGTAAACCGGTAATATAGCGGTATTGTCATCATCTACTTCGAGTTGATAATCTTTCCAGCCATTTTCTATTAAATATGTTCTTTTTTCAAACAATTCATCAGCCAATTGATCATTGCAAGAAGATACTCCCAAAACGACAACGAGTAAAAGGCTGTTTATTATATTTTTAATCATTACTTTTTTCATAACATGATACTGTTTTAATTACCAACCCGGGTTTTGTGTCAAATTTACATTGCGCTTTAATTCGTATGTCGGGAATGGGAATAAATACATACGCTGTTCAAAGACTTTATGTACTGAAGAGACTGGAGTTTCCTTGTAAAAGTCTGCAATATAAGTATCATCATCACTAATATTAATATTACAACCCTGCAATAATTGATTTTCTTCTGTCAAAGCATCCTTCCATCGGCGGAGATCAAAATAACGCATACTGTTTTCTCCTAACAATTCCACTTGCCGTTCTCTTTTCAGTTTTACACGAAAATCTGCTTGATTTTTATAAGTCTCATTCGTATAATCGGGAACTCCGGCACGCATACGAATACGCTTGATAGCATAACGCATCTCATCCTCATCACGCTTTATTTCTACATCTTCATTAGAGTAGGTCTTTAAATGATAAACTTCCCCCTCCGATAATTCATTTAATGCCTCCGCATAAATCAGCAATATTTCAGCATAACGAATAGTCATTTCGGTTTTTTCTATAACATAACCACCATCTGTTCTGGAATCTTCCGAATTATAAAACTTCTTCAAAGTCATCCCTGTAAGAGGACATTCTTCTTTAAAACCTTGTTTACCATCTTCAGTTCCACGATAATAAAAGATCTGTTGATTACGATATCGAGGTTCCGAAGCACTGGCTGCTTCCCATACCGAACCATTATATGCGATAGATGCATAAAAACGAGGTTCACGTTTATTGTACATAAGACTAACTTTAGCCGGTAGAAATGGATTATTTTCCGAATATGCTTCAGTTGTAAAACCTGTCGTCACATAATCACCCGTGTTTGCAGCTTCCGAAATCGTGCGTCCATCATTCATTGCGTATGCATTAACTTGCTTTTGTGTGACACATAAACGGTTATTTCCACTTATTGTTCTGGGTAAAGCTTGATACATCCAATCATTAATAGTCCCCGTTCCATCACTGGTTCTTGTAAAAATCAATTCCGGATTCTTGGAGCCTTGAACTGAACCATCAAAATTTGACTTATACGAAAGTAACGGATCAATATTCGCCCAACCATCAGGATAATCTTTTGTAGAATATTCGGGATGCACCGGCGGACGATACATATCCAATGTCCCAATTTTAGGAGCTATGGTGTAAAGCTCGTACAAACCTGAGGTTTTAGCCAGTTCTATTACATCTTTGGCAGCAGCTGCTGCTTTTGCCCATTTAGATTCATCATACGTTTGAGAAATCAACTGGTTTCCTTTATTATCTACTACGTTGAAGAAATCGAGATTTCCATTATATAAAGGACTTGCAGCATAAAGTAATACACGTGCACGAAGTCCTAAAGCCGCACCTCGTGTAGGACGCCCCAAATTGTTGACAGTTCTTCTCATGGGTAACAAGCGGGCTGTCTCGGCAAGTTCCGTATCAATAAAACTAACTATCTCATCAAAATGAGCACGTGGCAAAGACAATTCTTCATACGAAAGGTCAGCATCTAGTCCCTCAAGCGGAATAAGAGGTACTGGTCCAAAAACACGTATCAAAGCCCAATAACAATAAGCACGTAAAAAGCGGGCTTGTCCTTTCATATCAGCTATTTCATCCATAGTTAGTTCCGGACAACGGTCTACATTATCCAAGAAAGTAGATGCCTTACGGATACCTTCATAATATTTCCATAAACGAGACTCACCAGCATTTTCATCACCCTTTGGTTTATCAGCACTATAACTTCCTTCCACATATTCTTTCATATCAGGATGGTAAAGATCATCACTTGCCCAGCGAAACGGTTCCTTGTATTCACCTAGCTTATTCATTACACTATAAGCACTGGATAACCATCCGTCAACATAAATACGTTTGGAAAAGGCTGAATCCAATGATACCTGATCGTAGAAATATTTATCCACATTAATATAATCGGTACATGCCGAAAAAGATAACGCACTTATGGATAACAATATATAATATACTAGTTTTTTCATGATCTGTTTTTTCAAAAGATTAAAAGCTTATTTGAAGATAACATGAGAATGTTTTATTTATCGGATAGTTAGATCCGTCCTCTCTAGTCCCTTCCGGATCCCACATTTTAAAAGGAGCCCATGTCAACAAATTTTGTCCAACAAAGCCTAGACGTAAGTTACTTACAAAAAATTTACGCGTCCAAGTTTGTGGAAAATCATAGCTGACTTCAACATTCCGTAATCGCAAATATTTTCTTTCATACAACCAAAATGTTGATTTTCTATTATTATTATCATTATTGCCATATGTCAAAAGCGGCCAATCCGCATTTGGATTTTCAGTAGCAGTCGTGCCTGATATTTCTTTGGGTATCCAACGATTACCATCGACCATTGCCTGTAAAATATTACCATAACGTTCACTACGGAAAGCATGAGGCCCATTACCGCCAATAAAGAAATCACATTTACCTGTTCCTTGGAAAAGTACACTCAAATTCCAATTTCTCCAATTAGCACTTAAACCGACACCATACTGTAATCCCGGAACTTCCCGATATCCTAAAGGCACAATATCATCATCATTAATAACTCCATCACCATTTACATCTTTGTATTTAATATCACCGGGAAGGATAGGTCTGTTACTTGTCTGTTTCGGACTACGGTCTATTTCATCTTGATCTTTAAATAATCCTAAAGCAATCAATCCACGCGATTGATTTAACTGAAAGCCTTTATCCATTTTATACCATAACTCATTGGCTGCTTCATCCTTATCTATGATATCAGTAGTCTGATAAGTAAAGTTGGCACGAAGTTGGAGATTCACCTGACCAATAGATTGAGTAAATCCTATATTTCCTTCCCATCCATAAGACTTCATCTTTCCGACATTGGCCATTGGAGTCTGATCAGCAAGCCCGGTAGTCAATGGCATATGTTTACGCTGCATAAAGATGTCATCACGTTTATCCAAAAACCAATCTAAAGCACCACTAATTTTCCCATTAAAAAAAGAAAAGTCAACACCTACATCATATTTCTTAGCTATCTCCCAAGTCAAATTAGGAGTCCCCAAAGTTTTAATACGGTAGGCTTGCACTCTATTTGTTCCAAATTCCCCAAATGAATATGATCCTCCATCATCAGTATCTATAAGAGACACATAAGGGAATCGACGACCATCCAATACATCATTACCTACCTCACCATAAGAAGCTCTGATCTTAAATTGATCTATCCATGGCAATGCTTTTTTCATAAAAGCCTCTTCAGAAATTACATAACCGGCAGAAACAGCAGGAAAGAAACCAAATTGTTTTCCATGTTCAAAATTCTCTGAACCAGTACATCCCCAGTTAAATTCAGCAAGGTATTTATCTTTATAAGCATAAGTAAAACGACCGGAATAAGCCAAATTACGACGAGGAATAGAACCAATCAAATCACTGGAGTCGAAATTAACATCCGTCTTTTCCTCTTGGTATACCATGCCAAAAACACCGACACGATGTGCATGAGCAAATAAACGGTTATAATCTAATGACGCCTGAAAATAGTATCGTTTATCACCCCTAACTTCCTTATTTTGATTCATCGGACTTCTATTGACCACTCTTTTCAAAATCAATTTACCATTTTCATCTCTATATTTTTGGGCTTCCCATACTTCCTCTTTTTTCTCCCGTTTTATTATATTCTCATTATAAGTATCAAAAGCAAATACTCCTTCAAACTTCAAACCGGGCGTAATAAACTTAAGATCCTGCTCTAACTTTACACTAGTTTCCACCTTACTCTCCCATTTCGTATGATATCCTCTTTGTGTCATATGATATTCAGGAGTATCTTGCCCATCCACTCTCGGCCATTGTCCTGTAGACCATTTACGAGGAGTAGACAAAGGAGTAAATTTGGCAAAATCCTCCCATATGTCACCAGTACTTCTAGTAGGCGTAGTCCTATTCACCAACCATCCACCTACACTAACTTTCAGTACTGTTGTCTTAGTTATGTTCATGTCTACGTTAGCACGATAATTATATCGTTCATAAGTCGTATTGGTATTGTACTTATTTTCAGAGCTAAACGTTTTGTAACGTCCTTGTTCACTGGTATATTGTCCAGAGACATAATAACGTACATTATCACTACCACCTGAAAAACTAATATTAGCATAATAGCGAGGTGCACCACTCTTCAACATTAAATCCCTCCAATCAATATTAGGATATAAATCAGTATCTAAACCTGATCTAATTATCTCCAATTCTTCAGGAGTATAAATCGGGGAATCATAGCGTCCTAACCGAGCCTCATTGGCTAAACGCGCCCAATCATAACCACTTGCATACTCTGGCACTTTTACAGGAGTATTCCAGTCAAATCCTGCTTTTACATTAATTTTCACCTTACCTTTTTCCCCACGCTTGGTGGTAATTAAGATAACTCCATTTGCACCGCGCTGACCATATATTGCAGTTGCTGATGCATCTTTCAGTACTGAGAACGATTCAATGTCTTGCGGCAAAATCTCATCAAAATTTCGTTCTACTCCGTCGATAAGAACTAAGGCTCCTGATTTTGCACCAAAGGTACTAATACCTCGAATCCAGAATTCAGATGTATTTTCACCCGGTTCACCACTACGCTGCATGGCTATAATACCGGGAACCACACCAGCCAATGAATTAGAAAGACTACTACTTCCTACAGCATTCAACTGTTTTACATCAACATTGGTTATTGCCCCAGTCAGAGTTTTCTTTTGTTGAAGTCCACTGGCTGTAATTACCACTTCATCAATTTTGCCAACATCTTCCAATAACTTTATAGTTACATTATTGGGATCATTCATTTTCAGAACAGGCAGCTCATATGGCTGATAACCAACAAAAGTCACTACCAATACATCATAAGGTCCCACTTTCAAAGAAAACTTACCTTCAGTATTTGTGATTACTCCCACACCTGCCTGGTTTTTAGCAACGACTGACGCACCAATTATCGGCCCTAAATCATCTTCCACTACACCTTTGACTATAATTTCCTTTTTTGTTTCTTGTCCCCATATATTGCTTGGAACAAGTAATATCAACATCAAAAGTAATATGAAATATTTCTGTGTATTTTTCATGAATATATCTTTTTATACATTATTATTCCACTGTTACACGACGAATAAGATGGTTATCTCTATCGGCTACATATAGTGAATTATCTAAATAAACTGTCACACATTCAGGCTTATTAAATCTAGCCTTCTCTGGAAGACCATCCGTAAATCCTGCTTGACCAGGTAATCCAGCATACAAAGACACCTCACCTGTTGGAGTAATTTTACGAATAGTATGTCGTCCATATTCAGGGACAAACATATTCCCATCCTGATCAAAAGCAGGTTGTCTCGGATTATCGAAACGAGCAGTCACCCCACTACCATTGACATAACCGGATTCATCCCAGCCACCTGCGAATAGTTCAGGCTCACCAAAAGTATGAGTCAATGCATTATAAGGAACTTTATAGATACAATGTCTGTTACAAACTACCACGAATAAAGCCGTACCTTCGGGATTAAAAACCATACGAGTATCTATTTTATCTGCTCTGTTTATTTGGAATAATGGTTCATAATCCTCATAATCGGGACCATTAAAGCGATAAATATATCCACCAGATTTATTACAAAAGAAAATTTCACCAGTCTGTGGATGCACAGCTAAACCTTGCGTTTCTGCTTTTTCAAACTTACATAGCCCTTTCACATCCATAAAACCACCTTCACGTGTTACATATAGTATGTTAAAACTAGTTTTTATATCACTTCCGTAGGACATATTAGAAATATAAAGAGTGTCCTGCTTGGGATTAAACGCAAGACAGGTAGGACTTTGGAATGGACCACTCGAATTTTGCACCAAAGTTTCCACCCAGCCTTCCTGAGCACGGCGCAAAGCACCATTTTTATTTTGTCCACGCCCCTCATCAATAAAAAACAAGGCACCATCTTTATCCGCCAAAGCAAACCAAGGACGTTGTAGTTTACATTCAGCATATGGTCCGTCATCACGCCCACTTTGCCCTTGTCTACCCATCAAAGTTGTTACATTACGTTTAAACTGATAAATAAATTTTGTTTGGGAAGCATATTCTTCGACATTATCATCTTTGCCCACAAATAAACGAACATAACCAGTATCAGCACGCGCAGGAACAATAGCGTAAATTACATCATCCGCTACTCCTACAATAGCAGCACGCTTATTATTAACAGTCACTTTCAGATAGGCAGTATCCGTACCAAAATTCTGTCCACGAATAATTAATTGAGTCTTTACGCCACCACTATCAGGAGAGAAACTCTCAAAAACAGTTGGTGCATTCAAATTGGGAGGAAAAGTCTGACTTTGGCGTATCGGAGCCAAGTCATTATTGCATCCCCCAAAAACGGACGTTCCAATTAATAAAGATAGTCCGATTTCAAGCTTTCGCTTCATAAATAAATTAGATTTCATAAGATATTAAATTTAATTCAAATAAAATAAAAAGTAAAAAGGGATCATTACATACTTAAAAAACAGGTGGAGGATCGTGTTGTTGATTCATAGTTTCATGAGATATTTAGTTAAACATATTATATTATTCTGACCTTTTTAATGCACCAGCAAAATTAATGTGTTTGCCAAGATTTTTAGTTTTCCTTCTTTGTGTTTTATATTATACGGCAGGGATATTTACTATTTTGGCATGATTTAATAGTATTCCATTTCTCCTTAAAGGTTAAATTCCCCGCTATTAAAATCAAGATAAAAATCAAGAAAACAATAACCGGAGAACGAACTTCCTTTTTTACTTCTTTGGCATAGACATTTACTCATATATAAACTAAATGCGACACTATCATATCTTTCTATTTCATAAATTAAAACTGCTACTGGTAGGGATAAAGAGAAAAATCCTCCAATTACTCAGTATTATTTTTTTCGAATGAAAATTCGAAAAAATTCTAATTGTTGCCATACCACTCCAATAATTATTGTACTTCTTCCAAGTGTTTGGTCCGGAATTCTTTTGGCGTGCATCCGTACTTTTCACGAAATACTTTAAAGAAAGTGACCTTATTAGAGAATCCGGCTTCGAATACAATTTCATCAATCGTCTTTTTCGTTTTCAGCAGCAAATCTTTCGCTACATACAAACGACACTCCTTAATCATAATCGTAGGACTTTCTTCCCCCATCTCCTCCATTTTCCGGTAAAGGCTGCGAACGCTGATAGCCAAATGATCGGCTATGAAACGGGGAGTCAGTTCCTTCTCCTGAATGTGGTCATTGATAATCCTCAGAACAGATTGCTGGAACTTTTTCGATTCCTTATGTGTCAGTTTACCATCTGTCTTTTCAAAAGAGCTGATTGCTGAACTGAAATAATCCTTCAGTACTTCCTTACGTTCCAACATCTGACAAACAGAGATACGGAGATATTCGGCATTAAACGGTTTGGTGATATACATCTCGGCTCCTGCAGAAAGTGCAGCCATCTGCTGTTCCATTTCATGCCGGCCGGAAACCATAATAATAGGTATATGTGACGTTTCCTTCACCGACTTAATCCGTTTCGTCAATTCGATACCGCCAATTCCCGGCATCATGATATCGCAAATGATCACATTCGGATAAACTTCATTCAATACCTGCTCCACCCGTTCCGGCTCCTGCAGGGTGACCACATTAAAATCGTTAGAGAAGATTTCCCCGATGAACCACAACATTTCCAGTTCATCATCAATCACCAGCAATGTAGGCCGCATCTTGTCAAATTCATAGTGAGGAAGTTTCAGCACCAGTTGCGACTCTATTTTTGGAATGTATTCCGAAGTGATTCGTTTAGAAGACGATACGCCGGTAGTCACTTCCAGCGGAGGCAATGACAAAGTAAACAATACCCAGCCGTCAGGCGTATTTTCCACCTTCAGCGTACCATTCAGCAATTTCGCCATATTGTAGGAAATGGCAAGTCCCAGCCCATTACGGGAGAAGTTCTTTTCATCCTGGTTTTCAAAGCTATCCAGGATAGCATAACGGTTGAAAACATATTGAAAGTCTTCTTCTTTAATCGTACTTCCCTCATTGGCAACCCGGAGAACCAGCAGGTTTTCATCGTTGGTATCCACTTCTATTTTGATACTTTTCCCATCCGGAGTATACTTGAAGGCATTGGATATCAGATTGATAATAATAGTATTCAGAAAACCTTTGTCTGAGTTCCAGGAAACTTGCTCGGGTATCTTGCTCAGGAACGTGATATTCCGGGATTTAGCCATATCGACAAAGGTCTTTGCCGTATTTTTCATTAAGGAAGATACATTCAGGGCCTCGATCCTCACTTCCCGGTTTCCGGTTTCGATACGGCGGAATTCGATCAGTTCGTGAATCAGGTTATTCAAACGTTCCGCGTTCGTCTGAATCATCTGAACATAATCGACTACGAATTTACTGAGTCCTTTTGATGAAAGGATACGTCCGCAAGGACCGTAGATAAGAGTCAACGGGGTACAGAACTCGTGAGCTATATTAGTGAAGAAACGAAGTTTCGACTCAAATACATTCTTTTGATGGCGTTTCTCTATTTCATTCAGCAGTTCCTGCTTTTTCCGTTTGGTGCGGAGAATGAATGAACGTACCAGCATGGCGGCTATCATAAGCAGACATAAAGAATAAATGAGATACGCCCACCAAGAGGCGTACCACGGGTCACCGATCCGTATCAACAAAGAATAGACTTCACTTTCTTTATCGAATACACTATTGTAGTACTTCACCAATAACGTATACTCACCGGGAGCCATGTTCGTGAAAGAGACAGAACTTTCTTTACCATTATTAATCCACTGGTCACTCAATCCTTTCAGTTTATAGGAATAGGTGCAGTTATTTCCGTTCAGATAATCGACAGAGGTGAATGAAACGGCAAAGAAGTTCTGGTCGTATTTCAAATTCAGTACTTCATTCTCTTTTTTACGGGTGATAAACTCTCCAAGATTGTATTGTTCTCCAAAGATAGAGAGTTTGTCAAAGTAGATGGGAGGCATATAAAGCTGTTCGGGACGTCCGTCTGCCTGAATAGCTACAAAGCCGTTGATTCCTCCAAAAAACAGTATACCCGTTTGCGGGTCTCTGTAGGAAGCTCCGTCACTAAATTCGACGACTTTAAGCCCGTCGCCAAAGCCGTAAGAGCGGAATACATTTCTTTTGGTATCAAAATTAATCAATCCCTGATTCGTACTCAGCCAGAAGTTATCGGACGAATGCCTCAGAATGGCATGAATAGTACTGTTCAGAAAACCGTCTTTCGCATTAAACAGTTGATAAGAGTTTTCTGAGGCATACTTGATGACTCCATAAGTAGTACCGATCAAATAATTGTCCGCATCATCTTTTATAATAGGTACTACCTTGTTCAAGTTCATATTCTCATACTTATGAGTGGTCAGCGGTTCCAATCCGTTGATCGTTTCATTGAAGCGGTATACCCCGTATCCCATATTGCCGAACAACAGGTTCAGACTGTCCCCCTTGCAGATCGTAAAGAAGTAATTAGAGCCGAATTCTCCGCCATTGACCACATATCGTTGTAACTTTTCAAGAACCGGATGATCCGGTGTACCTCCGATACGCGCTCTGACTACTCCCATCCCCACACTGGCCAGCCACAATTCCGAGTCCTCCGTTTCATAAATATCATGTATGTATTTGAATTCCTCATTATCAATCCAGAGAGGAAGTTTCTTGATACGGCGTTCACGATACGAATAAAAGTTCAGTCCTTCTTCATCACCGATCCATAGCAAGTTACGGTTACTTTCTCTGATACAGTAGACCGCATTACTGCCTAAACCACTGTTCGATGTTGTCAGTATCTCCGAGCGGCAGTCCGAGATATTCTTTTGTACCTCATAATCAAAAATTTTAAGTATTCCATTCCCTTTGGTACCGATCCAAAAAGTACGCTCCTTGTCAAGCAGCAAAGCACGCACGGGCCGTTCTATCTTTTCGGTATAGTTATTCAGTACCACCGATTTTATAGAATAAAGAGGATTTGAGTAAAGATAAACGCCCTGCCCATCCGTACCAATCCAGACAACATCCTGAAAGCGGTCTTTTATCAGGCTGAATGTTCCGCTATTTATAGGTAAGGTCTGAATCTGATATTCACCGCTGCCCTTTTGTTTTTCCAACGTCAGAACACCGTCCATCATTAAGCCGACAAAAAAGCTATCATGATATTTAACAATGGAGGAAATCTTGTCATGCGCCTGTATGTTCGCTCCCAGGTTAGCTATAAATTCATTCTTTTTACTCTCAATATGAAAGGCATAGAGATTGTATTCTTTATCCACATAGTAAACGGCGGCGTCATCGTAAAAGCTACAAATCAATGGCGTGTGATGATCCAAACCGCTTTTCTGCGATACTAAAGTGATATTCTCCGTCAGAGGGTCCTGTTGCAGGTCATAACACCGATTATACCCTTTCATCATCACCCACATACGGTTATTTTTATCAAAGAAGAAAGTAATGACATCCGATATCGGGATACCAGTCACATTGATTTTCTTAAAGATGCCTTCCTTCTTATGAAAATAATAGATGCAGTTGGTGTCTTTAATGATAAACAAGGTGCCATGATTATCCTTATTCATCAAGAAGAGTTTCTGAAACTCATTAAAGCGTGTAATGGAGTTCGTTTTACGGTCCAGACGAATCAGGCTATAATAGGTCTGGAACCAATAAGTATCGTTGCCGGTATAGATAATATTATCAATTTGATTGCCGGATAAGTAATCCTCCTTGTCACGGGTCTTAAACTCTTCGATCTCCTGACCGTCATAGATATTGAGTCCGTCACAAGTGCCGATCCACATCAGTCCTTTGTCGTCCTGGCACAGAGAAGTAATAGAGCTGTTGGACATATATTCTTTGTCAGCAACCTGCTTCAGATTATAGGCACCGGCTGTATTCATCAGCAGATTAAGGCAGCAGAAGAAAAGTAAAATACAATGTTTTTTCATGGCATAGAATCCTTAGATTTGCAATATGACAAAGGTAAACAAAAAAACTTTCCAGCACTTTTTTGGCGCAGAATATATGTAAGAATGCGTGCCAGTTTGGTTAATTATAGCGCCACAGGGCGATTTAGTGTTTCGACTTCCGGTAGCGGCATTCCTTTTCTCTCTATTTTCGTCACAGAAACTAATTTTATTCATAAATTCATTTGTTCATGAAAACACATTTTTCATTTAAACACCTGTTATTTATTGGAGGTGCGGTGTTGTACAGCATGCAAATTTCTGCCGTCAAGAATCCGGTAGACTATGTCAGCACGCTGGTAGGAACGCAGTCCAAGTTTGAGTTATCGACCGGAAATACCTATCCGGCTACGGCACTGCCGTGGGGAATGAACTTCTGGACACCGCAAACCGGTAAAATGGGCGACGGTTGGGCATATACCTACAATGCCGACAAAATCCGGGGCTTCAAACAAACACATCAACCCAGCCCGTGGATGAACGACTACGGTCAGTTTTCCATCATGCCGATCACAGGCGGACTGGTATTCGACCAGGACCAACGTGCCAGCTGGTTCTCGCACAAGGCGGAGGTTGCCAAACCTTATTATTATAAGGTATATCTCGCAGACCACGACGTTACTACGGAACTCGTTCCGACGGAGCGTGCCGCTATGTTCCGTTTCACGTATCCGGAAACCAAGAACGCTTATGTCGTTATCGACGCATTCGACAAAGGCTCTTATGTAAAGGTGATTCCGGAAGAAAACAAGATCATCGGTTATTCTACCAAGAACAGCGGCGGAGTGCCGGAGAACTTCAAGAATTATTTTGTCATCCAGTTCGACAAGCCGTTTACCTTTACTTCCGGCGTGAAAGAGAACAACATTCTCCCGAACGAAACAGAAGTTCAGGGCAACCATACCGGAGCGATCATCGGATTCGCTACCCAGAAAGGGGAGATCGTTCACGCACGTGTAGCTTCTTCTTTTATCAGTTATGAGCAGGCGGAACTGAATCTCAAAGAATTGGGCAAGGATAGTTTCGACCAGCTGGTCACTAAAGGAAAAGACATCTGGAACCGTGAAATGAGCAAAGTAGATGTGGAAGACGATAATATCGACAATCTGCGCACTTTCTATTCCTGCCTCTATCGTTCGATGCTGTTCCCACGCAGCTTTTATGAAATAGACGCCAAAGGACAGGTCGTACACTACAGCCCTTACAACGGAAAAGTGCTACCGGGCTATATGTTTACGGATACCGGCTTCTGGGATACGTTCCGCTGTCTGTTCCCATTCTTGAACCTGATGTATCCGTCCATGAATCAGAAGATGCAGGAAGGACTGGTCAATGCGTACCTTGAAAGCGGATTCCTTCCGGAATGGGCAAGTCCCGGACACCGTGACTGTATGGTCGGCAACAACTCCGCTTCCGTAGTAGCCGACGCCTATATCAAAGGACTGCGCGGATATGACATCGAAACACTTTGGGAAGCATTGAAACATGACGCAAACGCCCATCTCCGCGGCACAGCTTCGGGCCGCCTTGCATACGACGCCTACAACAAACTGGGTTATGTCCCCAACAATATCGGTATAGGACAGAATGTTGCCCGTACGCTGGAATATGCGTACAACGACTGGACCATCTACACGCTAGGCAAGAAACTGGGCAAACCGGCAAGCGAAATCGACATCTTCAAACAACGTGCACTCAACTACAAGAACGTCTACCACCCGAAACGCAAACTGATGGTAGGCAAAGACGACAAAGGTGTGTTCAACCCCAAATTTGATGCAGTAGACTGGAGCGGCGAGTTCTGCGAAGGCAACAGCTGGCACTGGAGTTTCTGCGTATTCCATGATCCGCAAGGACTGATCGACCTGATGGGAGGCAAGAAAGAATTCAACAACATGATGGATTCCGTCTTTGTCATTCCGGGCAAACAGGGTATGGAAAGCCGTGGCATGATCCACGAAATGCGTGAAATGCAGGTAATGAACATGGGACAGTACGCTCACGGCAACCAGCCTATCCAGCACATGGTTTATCTTTACAACTATTCGGGAGAACCGTGGAAGGCCCAGCATTGGGTTCGTGAAATCATGGACAAGCTCTACACGGCAGGCCCCGACGGATATTGCGGTGACGAAGACAACGGTCAGACTTCTGCCTGGTATGTCTTCTCGGCTTTAGGATTCTACCCCGTTTGTCCGGGAACAGATCAGTACATTCTGGGAACTCCCCTTTTCAAGTCAGCCAAGCTGCATCTGGAAAATGGAAAAACCGTCACAATAAAAGCAAGCAACAATAACACCGACAACCGTTATGTGAAGGATATGAAGGTAAATGGCAAGGCATTCACCCGCAATTATCTGACGCACGACCAATTACTGAAAGGAGCGAATATCCAGTATCAGATGAGTCCTACGCCGAACAAACAGCGGGGAACGACTGAAAAAGATATTCCCTATTCCCTTTCATTTGAATAAAATGTCGTACTTTTGAATGCTTTAATGAATGATCTAATCCAAACAAACTAAAGAAAACATGAAACTAAGAAACCTTTTATTTATCGTTCTTGCAGCGATAGTCTTCTGCAACTGTCAGAGCTATCAGCCTACTTCGCTCACCGTTGCCTCCTACAACCTGAGAAATGCCAACGGTTCCGACTCCGCCCGTGGAGACGGATGGGGACAGCGTTATCCGGTGATTGCCCAGATGGTGCAATATCACGATTTCGATATTTTCGGCACACAGGAATGCTTCCTTCACCAACTGAAAGACATGAAAGAAGCCCTTCCCGGTTATGACTATATCGGCGTAGGCCGCGACGACGGTAAAGACAAAGGCGAACACTCCGCTATCTTCTACCGCACCGACAAATTCGACATCGTAGAAAAAGGAGATTTCTGGCTGTCGGAAACTCCGGACGTGCCGAGCAAAGGCTGGGATGCCGTATTGCCTCGTATTTGCAGCTGGGGGCACTTCAAATGCAAAGATACCGGTTTCGAGTTTCTGTTCTTCAATCTCCACATGGACCACATCGGCAAGAAAGCCCGTGTGGAGAGCGCTTTCCTCGTACAGGAAAAGATGAAAGAGCTGGGAAGAGGCAAGAATCTGCCGGCTATCCTGACGGGAGACTTCAACGTCGACCAGACCCACCAGTCCTACGACGCATTTGTCAGCAAAGGCGTCCTCTGTGATTCTTACGAGAAGTGCGACTACCGATATGCGCTCAACGGAACTTTCAACAACTTCGATCCGAACAGTTTTACCGAAAGCCGCATCGACCATATCTTCGTTTCACCTTCTTTCCACGTCAAGAGATACGGTGTGCTGACAGATACCTATCGGAGTGTACGGGAAAACAGTAAAAAGGAGGACGTGAGAGATTGTCCGGAAGAGATCACCATTAAGGCTTATGAAGCACGTACACCATCCGACCATTTCCCTGTAAAAGTGGAACTGGTGTTTGACCAACGTCAGCAAAAATAACCCCGAATACTTCATTTAATAATCTGATACCCATATGAGAAATATATGTTTTGTAGCCTGTATGTTGTTTTGCCTCGCTTCCGCTTCCGGAAAAACGGTGAAAAATCATCCTTTCGTGTCCATTGCCGACTCTATCCTCGACAATGTTCTGAATTTATATCAGACGGAAGACGGGCTGCTTACCGAAACATATCCCGTGAATCCCGACCAGAAAATCACTTATCTGGCAGGCGGAGCACAGCAGAACGGAACCTTGAAGGCCTCCTTTCTGTGGCCCTACTCAGGGATGATGTCCGGTTGCGTAGCCATGTACCAGGCTACCGGAGACAAGAAGTACAAGACGATACTGGAAAAGCGCATCCTGCCGGGACTGGAACAGTACTGGGACGGAGAACGCCTTCCGGCATGCTATCAGTCGTACCCTGTCAAATACGGTCAGCATGGACGCTACTACGATGACAACATCTGGATCGCACTGGATTATTGCGACTACTACCGCCTCACAAAGAAGGCCGACTATCTGAAAAAGGCCATTGCCCTGTACGAATACATCTACAGCGGCTGGAGTGACGAACTGGGCGGAGGAATCTTCTGGTGCGAACAGCAGAAAGAAGCGAAGCATACCTGCTCCAATGCCCCGTCAACAGTACTCGGCGTCAAGCTATACCGTCTGACGAAGGACAAAAAGTATCTGAACAAGGCCAAGGAAACTTACGCATGGACCAGAAAACACTTGTGTGATCCCGACGACTTCCTTTACTGGGACAATATCAACCTGAAAGGGAAAGTCTCGAAAGACAAGTACGCCTACAACAGTGGACAAATGATTCAGGCAGGTGTATTACTGTACGAAGAGACAGGAGACAAGGATTACTTGCGCGATGCCCAGAAGACAGCCGCGGGAACCGATGCCTTTTTCCGTTCGAAAGCAGATAAGAAAGACCCGTCAGTCAAGGTACACAAGGATATGTCGTGGTTTAACGTGATTCTGTTCAGAGGCTTCAAGGCGCTGGAGAAGATTGACCACAACCCGACTTATGTCCGTGCGATGGCAGAGAACGCGCTCCACGCATGGAGAAACTACCGGGATGCCAACGGATTACTGGGCAGAGACTGGTCAGGACATAACGAGGAACCTTATAAATGGCTGCTCGATAATGCCTGCCTGATCGAGCTGTTCGCTGAAATCGAGAAATAAAACATTGATTATTAACCCTTACATGAATTAAAGAAAACAATTACCATGAATATAACCAAAACACTTTGCCTCTGCGCAGCACTTTCGGGCGCTGCCGGCGTGCAAGCAATGGAAAACCGCGAATTTGTGACCCAGCAAGACAATACCCGGGTCAATAATTACCAGACCAACCGTCCCGAAGCCTCCAAGCGCTTATTCGTATCGCAGGAAGTGGAACGACAGATTGACCACATCAAGCAACTACTGACCAATGCGAAACTGGCATGGATGTTCGAGAACTGTTTTCCGAACACACTGGACACTACCGTTCACTTCGACGGAAAAGAGGACACTTTTGTATACACCGGAGACATCCACGCCATGTGGCTCCGCGACTCCGGTGCGCAGGTATGGCCCTATGTGCAGCTTGCCAATAAAGACCCCGAACTGAAAAAGATGCTGGCAGGAGTCATCAACCGCCAGTTTAAATGTATCAATATCGACCCGTACGCCAACGCCTTCAACATGAACTCCGAAGGAGGCGAATGGATGAGCGACCTGACGGACATGAAACCGGAACTTCACGAACGCAAATGGGAAATCGACTCTCTCTGCTACCCGATCCGCCTGGCATACCATTACTGGAAAACAACGGGCGATGCCAGCGTATTCTCCGACGAATGGCTGCAGGCCATTGCAAATGTGCTGAAGACTTTCAAGGAACAGCAGCGTAAGGACGACGCGAAAGGTCCGTACAGATTCCAGCGTAAGACCGAACGCGCACTCGACACCATGACCAATGACGGTTGGGGCAATCCGGTGAAACCTGTCGGACTGATTGCTTCCGCTTTCCGCCCTTCGGATGACGCTACGACTTTCCAGTTCCTCGTTCCTTCCAACTTCTTTGCCGTTACTTCCTTGCGCAAAGCTGCCGAAATTCTGAACACCGTGAACAGGAAACCGGCGCTGGCCAAAGAATGTACCGCACTGGCGGATGAAGTAGAAAAAGCATTAAAGAAATATGCTGTCTGCAACCATCCGAAATACGGTAAGATTTATGCTTTCGAGGTAGATGGCTTCGGCAATCAGCTACTGATGGACGACGCCAACGTGCCGAGTCTCATCGCTTTGCCTTATCTGGGTGACGTCAAAGTGACTGATCCGATTTATCAGAATACCCGCAAGTTTGTATGGAGCGAAGACAATCCTTACTTCTTCAAAGGCAGTGCCGGGGAAGGTATCGGAGGTCCGCATATCGGATATGACATGATATGGCCCATGAGTATCATGATGAAAGCCTTCACCAGCCAGAATGACGCAGAAATCAAAACTTGCATCAAAATGCTGATGGATACGGATGCAGGTACCGGCTTCATGCACGAATCATTCAACAAAAACGACCCGAAAAACTTTACCCGTGCATGGTTTGCATGGCAGAATACGTTGTTCGGAGAGCTGATCCTCAAACTGGTCAATGAAGGCAAAGTGGACTTATTGAACAGCATTCAGTAGTCTCTACTCCATCTTTACTTATAAGATAACTGCTTCATACGGTGAAACCGATAGTTCCATGCTTTGGAACCAATCGTTTCACTGTATGAAACAAGAGTTTCCATGCCTTTGAAACTAAAGTTTCAAGCTTCCGAAACTAAAGTTTCAAGCCGCTGGAACTAAAGTTTCTCACTGATGAAACCATAGTTTCTCAGCGCTGAAACTTTAGTTTCTCGCCGATGAAACTTTGGTATCAAGGCGCAGAAACCGACCTTCTTCGCCGTAAGCGTCTCCGCGATGCCACAGTGACAGCAAAACTACTGTCACTCTGCTATCACACCTTGCCGTCACCTCATAACAATCACATAATCATCTATTTGCCCCCATTTATGTGACAGATGACAGCAAATTTTTATTTTTTAATTTATATGTAGAGAGTATATACTCCCCCAATAATAATTATATAATATGAAATCAACCTTTTTATTTCTGGTTACTACAACCATGATGACTTGTACCGCCTTGGGACAACCTTCCAACGACAAAAAGAACGTATTACCCGATTGGGCATTCGGAGGCTTCGAACGACCACAGGGAGCTAATCCGGTGATATCTCCTATAGAGAACACGAAATTCTATTGTCCGATGACACAGGATTACGTTGCATGGGAATCCAATGACACTTTCAATCCGGCAGCTACCCTGCATGACGGCAAGATTGTCGTGCTGTATCGGGCAGAAGATAAATCCGGTGTCGGTATCGGTCACCGTACCTCACGTCTCGGATACGCCACTTCGAGTGACGGCATTCACTTCAAGCGGGAAAAGACTCCGGTATTTTATCCGGATAACGATACTCAAAAGGAACTGGAATGGCCGGGCGGATGCGAAGACCCGCGTATCGCCGTCACAGCAGAAGGACTGTATGTGATGACCTATACGCAATGGAACCGCCACATTCCGCGTCTGGCAATAGCCACTTCCCGCAATCTGAAAGACTGGACAAAGCACGGTCCCGCTTTTGCCAAAGCGTATGACGGCAAGTTCTTCAATTTAGGATGCAAGTCCGGCTCCATTCTGACCGAAGTTGTCAATGGGAAACAGGTGATCAAGAAAATCGACGGAAAATACTTCATGTATTGGGGAGAGGAACATGTGTTTGCCGCCACTTCCGAAGATTTAGTCAACTGGACTCCATACGTAAATACGGACGGCTCGCTGAGAAAACTGTTTTCACCCCGTGACGGACACTTCGACAGCCAGCTGACGGAATGCGGTCCTCCAGCTATTTATACTCCAAAGGGAATCGTACTTCTGTATAATGGTAAAAACAGTGCAAGCAGAGGCGACAAACGCTATACCGCCAATGTTTACGCTGCCGGACAAGCCCTCTTCGACGCCAATGACCCGACCCGTTTCATCACCCGTCTCGACGAACCGTTCTTCCGCCCGATGGATAGTTTCGAAAAGAGCGGGCAGTATGTAGACGGAACGGTGTTCATCGAAGGGATGGTTTATTATAAGGATAAATGGTATCTGTATTATGGTTGCGCAGATTCCAAGGTGGGTATGGCTATCTACAATCCGAAGAAACCTGCTGCCGCAGATCCGCTGCCCTAAACAAACTGTTTCTTTCTACCCGACATAAATAAAACTGCAAGGATTACACAATTCTGAATGAACAGAGGTTGTGCTGATCCTTGCAGTTCTTATATTTATCAAGATTGATGCACAAAAAACATATTTCACTGCCAAAAAAGTAAACATTTGCGCCAACCATGCGAATTAGCCCTATCTGAAGGACCTTTTCCTCCACATTATTACTAATTTTATCACTATAGAAATAACACACAACAAATCAATAGTTATGAAAATAGTACAAACCTTTTGGCATGGAAATAATTCATTGTTAGACAATAGTTTTGGATGGATGAATCCACAATACCATTTAATGTCATGGGCATTAAGTTGTCTTTCTTTAAAAGACAACTATCAAAATATCGTTTTATATACCGATTCCCATGGATATGAAATCTTTGCCGAACAATTGAAACTACCGTATACAGATATCATCATTCAATACGACAATCTAACTTGCCCTGAACCTCATTGGGCATATCCCAAGTTATTAACCTATTCACTCCAAAAAGAACCCTTCATACATGTAGACGGAGATGTATATTTGCCTAATAAACTAGACAACACCATAGAGATGAGTGAATTGATTGCTCAGAACAAAGAAATAGGAAGCAGTTATTATAAAAGTATGATGAATCATATTCTACAAAAAGATTTATTAATGCCATCCTTCCTAAAAAAAGAATTAGAAAAAGACTCTATCATGTCATATAATGCAGGAATTATCGGAGGAAATGACTTGGAGTTTATAGCTGAATACTGCCGGACTGCATTTAACTTTATCGAATCAAACCATTTAAATGATATAAACAGCAAAGATATTCACATAAATAACAATATCCTCTTTGAACAAATATTGTTTTATGCCCAGTCAAACAGTTATAACAAACCTGTGGCAACAGTCCTTGATCACAGCGTTCGTGACAATGGATACATTTATGATGATTTCTGTAATTTTTATCTATACGACAAAGCCAAACTATTACATATCATCGGCGGACATAAAAAGAACCAACGGATTTGTGATTTACTTAGCAAAACTCTATTAAATAAATATCCTGACTATTACAATAGAGTAGTAGAATTGTTCGCGAATAATCATAAGCGAATGCAAAACAAGGCTAAAAATACTACCTTCCCCGATTTGAGTGTACAAATGTGTATTGCATCCTATCAAGATTATCTTCATTCTTTGTCCAAAAAATGGGAAAAGCTATCTTATACCGATCTGTATGATTGGGAGAAATGCTCATCTTCCTATTTCATGTTTCTAAATGCCGGAAAAGAGGAACAAGCCATATTTACTATTAATAGAAATCCCTACCTATCCATTTACGAAATTCCGGAACCCTGGCCGACAGAAGCAAAAAAACTGCTTAAAGAACGTATAAACAAAGAGTGCCATTCAGACCACTTTGATATAGTATGCATTCCATGTCTGCTATATGAGGGTTTTAAAGAAGTGCTTATTAACGATTTATGTTATAATATTCTGATTCTCATAGAAGAAGAGAAGACATTTGAATGTCTGTTCAACGAATTGCTACCTTGTTTTTCATCTGAAATCAGCAAAGATAAAGAACAAACTTACAAATTAATTCTGACGGAAGTAGAATATCTTCTTTATCATGGGGTGATATGTATCAATTGATTTCAACTTAAACAAGTGTATAAACTTATCTATGCATCCAAAAGAAACGACTTTATTTATAAACACTAAAATTATCATGTATTATGGAAAAGAAAAGTAAAGCGGAGAAATTAAAATTAAGAGGGATCAACCAAACCATATTGATCTCCAGTTACAATTCAGGGGCAGGTACAGGTCCCAATGATTGCATGACAGAAGAAGTTTATCAACGGCTTAATGCCCAAGGAGCCTTAGATACCACCGTCTATGTATGTGGCATTGGATGGATGACACCGGACGTAACTATCTACGGTAGCGGATCAGGTTTCGGTTCCGGTAGTGGTTCCGGCAGCGGTAGTGGTTCTGGCGAGTATTGGGGAAGCGGACACTGGGGAAGTGGAGATTGGGGAAGTGGTAGCGGGTGGACTGGTGGAGGAACTAGCGGTGGAGGAACTAGCGGTGATGGTCCGAAACCTGGAGGTGGAGACAAACCCGTTCCCAAAGATCCAATAGAATTAATGGACAAAAGTAGGTTTGTTGGTTGGAGAGAAGGAGCTAATTGCTTAAGTCTTTGCAAAGAAACACTAAAAAAATATGGATTATCCAATTACGGAAGTAGCTTAAATGTTTTTAAGCTAGTTGATTCTGCAAATGGATTATTAACAAACTGGGGAAATGATCCAGCTCAAAACTACAAAAATGCAATTGAATGTATCGATAAACATCTCAATGCAAAACGAGTTATCATAGTAGGAGTTGATTATGATCTCGATTTAAATCCAAACATCGACGGTACAGACCATTTTATTGTAGTTACAGGAAGAGGATATGATACTTCACGACAACAGTATTACTATACATTTATGGATAATGCAACTTCCAACTCTGATGATGGATGTAGCAACATTAATCGCCTTTACTACAAAACTGAAAATTTAAAGCTAGAGGGAAGCACAAAGGTTGCTAACAGATATTATACTGTAACTCAAGTAAGACCCAACGACGGTGGGAAATATGATACAACATCTTTATAATATAAAAATGTATAACCTAGAACGAAACGATAGAGTCCACTTTTACCGTGGACTCTATCATCATCTATAAATAATAATCAACCATGAAAAAAGTAGCAATTTTAATTATATTAATAATGGCAAGCGGACTATCTATGTATGGCCAAAACAGCTACAAAGTCACTTCTTTAGTGAAGCTATCGGATATAAAAGAAAAGAACTTGCAACGTGTATTCTATGTTTTTTCAAAAAATGAGTTCCTAAAGCTACCCATCAATTATGATATTTCATTCTTTGTTTACCAAGACAACAACAGTATCTCTCGTGATGATTTTGAACATACGAGAGCAGTAACTCAAGGTACATCTTATAGAATAAGCAATTCTCCATTCTATGCTAATCTTGACAAAAGAGACAAGAGACCTCCCATTGAAACAGTTCTTTCTCTCATTGAAGATACTAATGGAAAATATATCATGGGAATAGTCAGAACTTGGTCAGCTCTTCACGATATGGATAAACATTGGTTAGTTACATTCAATTTTGCAGGAGCAATCATTGACTACATTCCCATTTGTGAATGGCCTGGAACATGCAGCAAAGCTAGAACCATGGAAGCACAAATCAATAAAGATTTTACGGTGAATGTTCAACAGTTGAACTTTCCTGAAAATAATTACATCATTCAGTTCGATAGTATAAAAAGAAATTTTATACACCTAGATAACCTGAAAGGGCAACGTATAGATACTAAATATCAGATAATGCCGGATGGAAAGTTTAAAAAACTGGAAGAGGCATATTATCAACCGCAAATCTACACTCCGGACATGTTGAAGAGCAATGAAACCCTCATTCGATATAGAAGAGAAAATATTAAAGAAAAGAAAATATTTCAACAATAAAGACTATGAAAAACAGTTTAAGAATCCCACGAATTATCCACCAAACATGGAAAACAAAAGATGTACCTTCTCCTCTTGACCAACTGCCACAAACATGGAAAGAATATCTCCCGAATTGGGAATATATCCTATGGACAGATGAAATGAACAGGGAATTTGTCTGCAAACATTTCCCTGATTTCCTGGAGAAGTATGATACATATCCTTGTAACATACAAAGAGCAGACGCTATACGCTATCTTCTCTTGAAAGTTTATGGAGGATTGTACGTAGACATGGATTTCGAGTGCCTCGAAAATATTGAGTTCTTACTAGAAGGATCGGATTTTATCGTAGGTAAGGAACCCGACTGGCATGCTAAACGCTTTGGTTTTGAATATATCATTTGCAACGCTTTCATGGCGTCAACACCCGATAATGATTTTATCAACTTTGTATGCCAAAGGTTAATCAATCATTCCGGAGGGAAAGTTGTTAATAACGGATTTGATATACTGGATTCCACAGGCCCTTTCTTGCTAACGCATGCATTCAACGCATTTCCACATAAAGAAGACATACGTATCCTCGAATCAAAGACAATATATCCTATCGGACAATGGGAGGTAGAGAAAATAAAAAACAACCAGATTCCTAAAGAAATGGAAGAGCGTATCAATCAGGCTCATGCCATACACTATTTCTTTGGTACCTGGTTTGGTAAGTAACCTTTAAAAATAAAATAAATAATGATCCCAAAGAATATACACCTTATCTTTCTACGCAAAGATGAACCGTTCCCCGAACTATTCGAGAAATGCAAACAAGAAATACAAGTCAATCATCCGGACTGGAATATCCGCCTATATAATAAGGATGATGCACAGGATATATTAAATCAAGATTTACCTGAATACATCGAAGCCTATAATGCATTCTATCACAATGTACAAAAAGCAGACTTCTTAAGATTAGCCCTTGTATACCTCTATGGAGGATTCTATATGGATTTAGATATGTTAAGTTTAAAGCCACTTGATGAGTTGAGAAAGTATAATTTGGTTTTAGGAGAAGAGAAAATTGTCTGCCAGGCAGAGCAAGAAGCCTTGAATTTAAGATATCGACTTCGAATAGCCAACTATATGTTCGGTGGAATCCCTAAACATCCTTTTTTACACAGAATAATGGATGAAATGGCAGAAAGAGCCACAATAATCTTAAAATCGCAACAGGAGATTTTAGACATAACAGGTCCCGGCCTACTAACAGACACATATTGGGATAACTATGGAATGTATACAGACATCACATTATTAAGAAATACAGATAAAAGGTGCAGGCAACCTTATCACAATGAAATCTCATGCCACTTTGGAGATTATGCAGCTCATCTGCATGCCGGGACATGGAGAACGGGAATTTGAGTTTATATAACCAAGTTATGCAAGAAAAGCTATTTTATCAACAAACACTAAAAGAATCATTGTAAATTTCTTTTCTACATCAACTGCAATAAACGTAATGACCGGGAAACAAATGGAGAGCATATCATGGGAGTTATTACCGCAACATCTAAAAAACATGATAAGATAAAATGGTCAGAGAGTATTGATACTGGTTTGTCATTGCCGACACCTGCTGTACTTTCATTGTTCACAAACATATATTATAGAATGATAATCAGCTACTTATCTTATACCCTAATTATCCATAGAGTACTCTGAACAGACAAAATATATTTGCCTACATATTGGCACTACAAAGGACAGCTAATCATTCGAAATCCGCTATATTTGGACACGTTTTGAATGACAAAAAGCTTCTTGAGCAATCATTCTTTATGACTGACAAGATGCAGCCCGAACCGGACAAGAATACTTTCTAGATGTAAAGTGGTGCCAAAAAGGTAAATATCCGTGCCATTTCCATAAAGAAGTACTATTCTAAACCCTAATAGAATTAATTCCATTAGTTTTGTATAAATTTGTAAACTACTAAACTTGTTAAAAATAAACCATGATGAACAAAAAAGTAATTGCCGTAGCCCTCGCCCTTGCCTTAGCAGGAGGAAGCTATGCACAAGATGACACCGCGAAGAAAAAGGTGAAAGCCTATATGGTGTCGGACGCCCACCTCGACACCCAGTGGAACTGGGACATCCAGACAACAATCAACGAATATGTCTGGAATACCATTAGTCAGAACTTATTTCTGCTAAAGAAATATCCCGAATACGTTTTCAACTTTGAAGGGGGAGTGAAGTATGCGTGGATGAAGGAATACTATCCCGAACAGTATGAAGAGATGAAGAAATTCATCGAGGAAGGCCGCTGGCATATCGCCGGAAGTAGCTGGGAAGCAAGTGATGTGTTGGTTCCTTCCGTCGAAGCCTCCATCCGTAACATCATGCTCGGACAGACGTACTACCGGCAAGAGTTCGGAAAAGAAGGAACGGATATCTTCCTGCCGGACTGCTTCGGATTCGGATGGACGCTTCCCACCATTGCCGCACACTGCGGACTGATCGGCTTCTCTTCACAGAAACTGGACTGGCGTAATCATCCCTTCTACGGAAAGAGCAAGCATCCGTTTACCATCGGACTCTGGAAGGGCATTGACGGCAAACAAGTAATGCTAGCCCACGGATATGACTACGGACGCAAATGGAACAACGAAGATCTCTCGAAGAATAAAGATCTGGAAAAATTAGCCCAACGTACTCCGCTCAATACGGTCTACCGCTATTATGGAACAGGGGACATCGGTGGTTCTCCTACTCTGGGTTCGGTACGTTCTGTAGAACAGGGAATCAAAGGTGATGGTCCGGTAGAGGTGATCAGTGCTACCAGCGATCAGTTGTTCAAAGATTATCTGCCGTTCAACAATCACCCGGAACTGCCGGTATTTGACGGAGAGTTATTGATGGATGTTCACGGAACAGGTTGCTATACTTCGCAGGCAGCCATGAAGCTGTACAACCGGCAAAACGAACAGTTGGGCGATGCAGCAGAAAGAGCGGCGGTCGCTGCCGAATGGTTGGGTACTGCCAGCTATCCGCAACACACGCTGACGGAGGCATGGAAACGTTTCATCTTCCATCAATTCCATGATGACCTGACGGGAACGAGTATCCCCCGTGCCTATGAGTTCTCATGGAACGATGAACTGATCTCTCTAAAACAATTCTCACAAGTACTGACTTCTTCCGTCAACGCCATTGCCGGACAGATGGATACACGCGTGAAAGGAACGCCTGTCGTTCTTTATAATGCAAACGCTTTCCCGGTATCGGACTTGACAGAGATCATCCTCGAACAGCCTAAAACCCCGAAAGGCTTCACTGTATACAATGCACAAGGCAAGAAAGTCGCTTCGCAAATGATCGGTTACGAGAACGGACGTGCTCACATCCTGGTTGCAGCGTCACTGCCCGCAAACAGTTATGCAGTGTACGATGTCCGCACCGGAGGATCTGAAAAAACGATCTCTCCTTCAGCCGCCTCAGCCATCGAAAACTCCGTCTACAAAATCACACTGGATAAAAACGGAGATATCATCTCACTGACCGACAAGCGCAACAACAAAGAACTCGTAAAAGATGGAAAAGCGATTCGCCTGGCACTCTTCACCGAAAACAAGTCGTACGCATGGCCTGCATGGGAAATCCTGAAAGAGACCATCGACCGTGAACCTGTCTCCATCACAGACGGCGCAAAGATCACTTTAGTGGAAAACGGCGCACTCCGTAAAGCACTCTGCATTGAGAAGAAGTATGGCAAATCGCTCTTCAAGCAATACATCCGCCTCTACGAAGGCAGCCGTGCCGACCGCATAGATTTCTATAACGAAATAGACTGGCAGTCAACAAACACGCTGCTGAAAGCAGAGTTTCCTCTGAATATAGAAAATGAAAAGGCTACTTACGATCTGGGAATCGGCAGCGTGGAAAGAGGCAATAATGTACAGACCGCTTACGAAGTATATGCGCAGCAATGGGCAGACCTGACCGATAAGAACAACAGCTACGGTGTATCGATCCTAAATGACAGTAAATATGGCTGGGATAAACCGGATAACAACACGATCCGTCTGACTCTTCTCCATACACCGGAAACAAAAGGAAATTACGCTTATCAGGATCACCAGGACTTCGGCTTCCATACATTTACTTATAGCCTCACAGGACATAACGGAGCACTTGACAAACCCGCCACCGCCATCAAAGCTGAAATTCTGAATCAGCCGATCAAAGCCTTCAGCAGTCCGAAACATGCCGGAACACTAGGTAAAGAATTTGCTTTTGTACGTTCAAGCAACGATCAAGTCGTTATCAAAGCGCTGAAAAAAGCGGAAGTATCCGATGAATATGTAGTACGTGTATATGAAACAGGAGGCGCAGCTCCGCAACAGGCAGCCATCACCTTCGCCGGTGAAATAGAGAAGGCAGTACTTGCAGACGGTACGGAAAAAGAGATCGGCAGTGCTGACTTCAACAAGAACCAGCTGAATGTATCCATCGCTCCCTACAGCATACAGACATTTAAAGTGAAACTGAAGAAAAAAGCTGATCTTCAAGCTCCGGCATGCGCTTATCTTCCTTTGGACTATGATCGCAGATGTTTCAGTTGGAATGCTTTCCGCAAAGAAGGGAACTTCGAATCGGGCAACAGCTATGCAGCAGAACTTCTCCCCGACTCCATCCTGAAAGCCGACGGCATTCCTTTCCGCTTGGGAGAGAAAGAAATTGCCAATGGTTTGACTTGCAAAGGCAATGTACTTCAGTTGCCAACCGGACATTCTTACAACCGTATCTATTTCCTGGCAGCCTCTGCCGGTGAAGATGCAGTTGCTACCTTCAGCACCGGTAACAACTCACAGGAAATCACCGTACCTTCCTATACCGGATTTATCGGTCAGTGGGAACATCTGGGACATACGGAAGGCTTCCTGAAAGATGCAGAAATCGCTTATGTCGGCACTCACCGTCATGCTTCTGACAAAGATGAGGCTTATGAGTTTACGTATATGTTCAAGTTTGGCATGGATATTCCTAAAGGAGCGACTACGGTTACTTTACCGGATCATGCAGATATCGTATTATTTGCCGCAACGCTGGTTAACGAGAAGTATCCGGCAGTAACTCCGGCTTCGGAATTGTTCCGCACAGCCTTGAAAGCAGGCAACGGAGAAGAAGCGACAAGTAAAGCAAACCTGTTGAAACAAGCCAAACTAATCAAATGTTCCGGTGAAACCAACGAAAAAGAAGTTGCAAGATATGCCGTAGACGGTGATGTGAAGACGAAATGGTGTGATACAAGCACGGCTCCCAACTACATTGACTTCGACTTCGGAAAGGAACAGACGATCCGTGGATGGAAGTTGGTAAATGCCGGAAATGAAGGCAGCGTCTTTATCACTCATACCTGCTTCTTACAAGGCAGAAACAGTCCGGACGAAGAATGGAAAACGATTGATGAACTGAGTGATAACAAGAAAAACACGGTAGTTCGCCAGTTTAAGCCAACTTCGGTACGTTACGTCAGACTGCTGGTTACACAGTCTACACAAAACAACAGTCTGAAGGCTGCAAGAATCTACGAGTTGGAGGTTTATTGATAAACCGAAAATAAAACAGAAGTAATATCTCACAAACAAAAAGAAGGCGTATCAAAAGTCAAAAGTAACTAAACCCTCCTCCTTCAGGAAGGAGGAGTACCCGTAGGAGGGGAGTTTAGTTACTACTGACTTTTGATACGCCTTCTTTTTTCATCTCCATATCTGTCATTGACAATAAGAAAACGCCTTCAAATATATGCTTCCGCAAACACTTGAAGGCGTTCATCATCCTAACCAATACCTATCCTAAAAACTATTTTTTACCTATTTATTCAAAACGATCGGCCTATTGGCAGAAGCTTTACCAAAATTCTTGGCAGGCTTTTTGCCCATCTCAAATTTTAAAGTACTGCCGTTAATTATATCATCGTACGTAATATAACTTTTATGATAAGGTTTGCCATTCAGATAAACCTTCTGAATATAGATATTATCTTTACTATTATTCGGTGCTTCAACAGTAAACACTTTACCACCACGCACTTTCACTTCTATCTTTTTAAAACGAGGACTGCCGAATGCAAACACACCGTCAGACGGATTCACCTGATAGAATCCCATAGCAGAAAGGAGATACCATGCAGACATTTGTCCACAGTCTTCATTACCGATGATACCGTCCGGCTGATCTGTGTAGAAGTCGCTCATGATGAAACGAACCTTTTCCGCTGTTTTCCACTGTTCGCCGGCATAGGTATAGAGATAGGCTATGTGATGGCTCGGCTCATTGCCATGCGCATATTGTCCGATCAGACCGGTGATATCACTGGAAGCACCTTCACCCATACTGTCATTGTTCGTAAAGAAGCTGTCGAGCTTCGATGTAAACGGCTTGTCACCGCCAAACAGGCTGATCAATCCATACGGATCTTGCGGAGCGAAGAATGTATATTGCCATCCGTTGCCCTCACAGAAATCGCCGACTCCGTGAATAGAACGTGCCGGATCGTACGGAGTACGCCATGAACCGTCTTCCAGTTTCGGACGGATGAAATGGATAGAAGAATCGAAATAGTTCTTATAGTAATGGGCACGCTTCGAGAATGTCTCATAATCAGCCGTCTTCCCCATCTTTTGTGCCATAGCGGCGATTCCCCAGTCATCTACTGCATATTCCATAGCGATGGAAGTAGCTTCGTGGATTTTATCAGCAGGGATATATCCTTTGGCCATCACGTAAGGAACTCCGTTCTGCCCTTCATAAGTTGCTGTCGCTTTCATAGCCGTCAAGGCTTCTTCCGCATCAAATCCGGTAAATCCTTTCAGATAAGCATCTGCAATCACCGGAACAGAGCTATATCCCGGCATACAATTTGTTTCGCCGCTCATCAAAGGCCAGATAGGAAGTTTATCCTGTTGCCGATAAATGGAAAGCATTGAATTAATTACATTGTCCACCATTTCGGGCTGAATGATAGTCATCAGAGGATTCAAGGCGCGATAAGTATCCCAAAGGGAGAGAGTGGTATAATTCGCTTTCTTCGGGTCTGTGTAAATCATATCATTCATCCCCCGATACTCACCATTGACATCACAATACAATGTAGGAGCGATCATGGTATGATAGTGTGCGGTATAAAACACACGTTTGGCAGCCTCATCGTCTGATTCTACGGTCATCTTATCCAACTGTTTGTTCCAGCGGTCACTGCTCATCTTCACCACCTTGTCGAAGTCCCAGTGAGAAAGTTCCGCTTGCAGGTTCATCGCTGCATTGTCACAACTTACGGAAGAAATAGCCACTTTAATCTTTACTTCTTTCACATTGCCGAAAGTAAGCACACTTTTCACCGATTCTACTTTCAGTTGATCCCAAAGTTTGGGGGTATTATCGTCATAAGCCGTAAATTTCTCGATCTTCTGATCGCTCTTCAGCACAAAGTATACTTTTCGCGACGGGCTCCACCCTCTGACATACCGATAACCTTCCACTGTATAGTCATCTACTTTGCGGATATAGCTGTCGTATGCATTGGAACCGTTTCCTTCACGCAGGTCAATCAGTATAGAGGCCGGTTTTCCTTCGGGATAGGTATAACGATGAAAACCTACCCGGTCAGTAGCTGTCAGTTCGGCCTTGATATTGTATCTGTCCAGAATTAAAGAATAATATTCCGGACGGGCTATCTCATTGTCATGTGAGTATTTCGACGCATAACCGTCACGTATATCATCCTGGTTACCTCTGGGAGTACGGATTTCATTGAGAGGCATAATCAGAATATCCCCCAGATCGGTACATCCCGTACCGCTTAAATGAGTATGAGAAAAACCAATCAGAATACTGTCGGAATAATGATATCCCGAACACCAATCCCAGCCTTTATGAATATTGTTGGGTCCGAGTTGCACCATGCCGTACGGAACACTCGTTCCGACAAATACATGCCCGTGAAAACCGGAGCCGATATAAGGATCGACATACTGTAACAATCCCTCACTCTTTGAATAGTCCTGTTTTGCCACTCCGCTCGTTGCCAGACCTAAAAAGCAGGAAGCAGCCATTAAAAGTTTAAATGCGTTCATCTGTATTTTTCTTGTTAATTCGAAATTGTTTCATGGTAGGATTTACTTCATGAATTATAGTTTTCATGATGCAAATATAAACTCTATTTCGATACTATCAGGCTGTCGCCAGAGTTTACCGAATGGATGGCAGGGATATTTACTCTTTTGGCAAAAGAAAAAGGACTTGCACTGACTAAAGCAGTTCAAATCCTTTCCATAAATTTCCTTCGGGAAGAGGAGCTTCGAGCTCTATCAGCTCTTTTGAGACGGGATGGATGAATCGTACCTTCCGCGCATGCAGGCAAATACTGCCATCGGGATTGGAACGCGGAGCGCCATATTTAAGGTCTCCTTTAATGGGACATCCCATTTTTGCCAACTGGCAACGAATCTGATGATGACGTCCGGTTTTCAAGTCTACTTCAAGCAGATAGTAATTCTCCGAATGTCCGATCAGCCGATAATTCAGAATCGCTTTCTTGCTATTCGGCACTTCTTTGTCATAAGCAAAACTCTTGTTCTGCTTCTCGTTACGTGCCAGATAATGCACCAATTCACCTTCCGGCTCTTTGGGGGCATTCTTTACTACTGCCCAGTAAGTCTTTTTCACTTCACTGGTACGGAACATCTCGTTCAGACGAGTGAGTGCCTTACTCGTTTTGGCAAAAATAACAAGGCCGCTTACGGGGCGGTCCAGCCGGTGTGTCACACCGATGAAAACATTTCCGGGTTTCTGATACTTCTCTTTCAGGTACTGCTTCACAGTTTCCGAAAGCGGTGTATCGCCCGTCTTGTCTGCCTGGACAATCTCGGAAGCGGTCTTGTTGACTACAATTATATGGTTGTCTTCGTATACGACAGTCATACTGTTCGATTACATATTCATACCACCATCTACCTGAATCACCTGACCTGATACGTAAGAAGACATATCTGATGCCAGGAAGGTAGCGATGTTTGCCACATCTTCAGGAGTACCGCCACGACGCAAAGGAATTTTCTTTGCCCATTCAGCTCTCACTTCGTCAGAAAGAGCAGCAGTCATATCTGTCAGGATGAATCCCGGAGCAATGGCGTTGGCACGGATGCCACGAGAGCCCAGTTCTTGTGCGATAGACTTGGCCAATGCAATCATGCCGGCTTTGGAAGCAGCATAGTTAGCCTGTCCCGCATTACCGTGAACACCCACTACAGATGCCATGTTGATAATGCTACCAGCTTTCTGACGCATCATAACAGGTGTACAAGCGTGGATGAAGTTAAATGCAGACTTCAGGTTCACATTGATTACCATATCCCATTGTTGTTCGCTCATACGCATCATCAGACCGTCACGAGTGATACCGGCATTGTTCACCAGAATATCGATACGTCCGAAGTCCTTATGGATTTCTTCTACGACCTTTGCAGTATCTTCAAAGTTAGCAGCGTTAGAAGCATAACCTTTGGCTTTCACACCCATTGCTTCCAGTTCTACCCTTGTTTTTTCTGCATTTTCGTCAATGACCAGGTCAGTAAATGCAATGTTTGCACCTTCGGCAGCAAACTTCAGAGCGATAGCCTTGCCAATACCACGGGCGGCACCGGTTACAATGGCTGTTTTTCCGTCTAATAATCCCATACTAAAAGTTATTTAATTAAATTTCTGTTCTATGCAGTGCGCCAAACACAATGTTGGACACATATTTATTTCTTGTTTCTTCGTCCAGATGAGCTCCTATATGCCCACGGATATAAGGAACTTCAATTCCCTTCACACAGTAATGTATCAAATCGGCAGTCATCTCCACATCATCAATGTGAAACACTCCTTTCGCCTGTCCCTCCAACAACACAGCTTTAAAAATCTGGATTTCTTTCGCATCAAATTTCTTTCGCACTTTTTCTACCCGCCATATATCACGGAAGAAATAAGCACGCAGGGTTCCATTCCGATAAACGACCTCCTTTACTGCATCCAATCGGGTATATATCAGTTCCAACAGTTTGTCGTCCGGCGAAATGTTTTTATCAGCCACCCTCTTCATCATATCCGACAAGATATCCAATTCCGATTCTACAACAGCCAAATAGATTTCATCCTTACTTTTAAAATAGGTATAAAGCGTTCTTCTACCTTTTTTCGAAGCGAGGGCGATATCATTCATCGTAGTGTTCTCCACCCCCATCTTTGCAAAAAGCTGGCGGGCAACGTCTACTAACTTGGCTTTCGTTTTTGATACGGTCATAGGTTATACAAATTGCACATTGCTGAATATTTTGAGCAAAAGTAATTCTTTTCTTTAGACCACACAAGAAAACGCACAGAATATTAACATTTGTATATTAATAGGTACTAAAAAAAGTTCCATCAATACCTCTCTCATTTTCAGCACAATATAGATAATTCGATCTTTTTTCTAAAAAATAATTGGAGAATAATTTGTTTTATTCAAGAAAAGCCGTACCTTTGCACCCGTTAAACATCGCGGAGTGGAGCAGTTGGTAGCTCGTTGGGCTCATAACCCAAAGGTCATTCGTTCGAGTCGGATCTCCGCAACTTACTAAAGAATCGCTTTTTAAGCGGTTCTTTTTTTATCTCTCTCCGGTAAGATTCTACTGATTACAGTTCCTTTATTCACAACCCCAATCTTATATTAACCACGTTATCAACAAAGTTATTAACAGGTTAATTAATTAGTAACAAACAAATTAACTATATAAGAGACTCATTTTTAAACAAGCAGGATGTGACTTGTTCACAACCTCAAAAAGCAAAATAAGAATCACCCGAATACAAAAAAGATACTACCTCAAAAATCAGTAGTATCTCCTTAATTCTTCTTCCGAAAGGAAGTACATCCATTCATTACAATCTATATTACCCTTGTCTTTTTTGCCGGTTCTGACGCCCTTCTTTCATCTGTTTCTCACGTTCAGCCTGTTTTTTCACATAGCTATCGTATTGTTCTTTAGTCATAATCTTCTTCAACTGGGCATCATAATCTTCACGGGACTTCTTCATTTCCGCCATCTTCTTTTCCCGCTCTTCCTTAGTCATCTTGGCAGCTTTATTATCTTTCGAACGTCCGCCCTGATTAGCAGCCATCTTTTGCACCCATGTAAGGTTGACATCCTGTAATTGTTGCTTTTGATCTTCATTCAAAGAGTATTCTTTCACCATACGCTCTGTCATACGTTCCGCACGGGTTTTCGGATCCATCTGTTGTCTTCCACCCTGGCGATTTCCTTGTGCCATTGCCACACCACTCATCAGTAGCAAAGCTACCATCCAAAATACGATTCTTTTCATTTCTTTTTTCTTTTATAGTTAATCTGATAATAAACCGATTGCATCATTGCAATATTATATTTGACCAGATTAAAACGGAAAGGTTAAATCACATCGAGGAGATTAACAATAAATAACTTTATGTTTATTCTTCCCGACCGAACGAGCGGTATTCAAGCGGAGTAAGCCCGGTACGTTTTTTGAAAAAGGAGAAAAAATATTCGGTAGACTGGAAGCCCAGAAAAAAAGAAATTTCTTTTACTGACTGGGAAGTTCCCACCAACATTTGCTTGGCTTTACGAAGTTTCAGTTCCTGAAAATATTTGGCGGGTGCATAGCCGGTATATTCCTTAAAAACCCTGCGGAACCATGAGTAACTGATATTCAGTCTCATCGCCAGTTCCTCCGGATCAATATTGCCGGATACATTTTCATTCATAAGTATCTTTGCCTGCTCGATCTTCTGATCGACATCACTCATCTCGAAGACCTTATTCTTGGAAATCGAAAGAATCATACCAATCATGTGAAGTACGATTCCGGAAAGGTATTGCTGGGCAGATATTTTATCCGCTTCTGCCACTTCCAAAGCGCGGGAAAACAAAGATACCAGTTCTTCATTAATACCGACTTCCAATATCTGTCTTTCCTGAGAAAGAAAGGCATCGCCCACAATCGTATCAATCGCCGGACCTTCAAAACCAATGTAATATTCCGTCCATCCGGTCTGCCGCAATGGATAATAAGTATGCCACTGTCCGGGAAACAACACCATCAGCCGACCTTTACAAACTTGTCTTTCAGGGGTAGAATCGGAAGAAAACAAACCGCGCCCTTTTGTAATATAGACCAATTGATATTCCCGCAATACTCTTCCTTTTTCGGCATTGAAATAGTAACCGGACGGATGCTCCTTCAGCGGATAAGGAGAATCGGGAGGGATAGACTGATAGCCAACCGTATTCACCCACAGACCGAATTTGCGGTCCATGTCATTAACTATCAAGTATTTAAATTCTAATCCCAGATTATTATCCTCAGTCATACAGGCGTGTTTTCATACAATTGAATTGAACAAAAGTAGGAATTATTTTCAAAAAACACACGCTAAACAGTAAAAAAAACATCCGGAGCACCTGTCCAGATCCTCCGGATGCTTATAAAAAACAAACCTTATACAATTAAAATCAGAATGCTTTCCGATATAATACTTCAATCTCCGCTACTGACGTAGGACGCGGATTACCACCTGTGCAAACGTCATTGAATGCAGCCACCGCCAATGCCGGAATATCCTCTTCCTTCACATTGATTTCATGCAATTTCTGTGGGATACCGATACTCAGAGAAAGCGCTTTCACTGCCTCGATAGCCGCCTTCACACCTTCAGTTTCTGTCATACCGTCTGTATTGACGCCCATCGCCTTGGCAATATGGATATATTTCGGAGCAGCCGGAGACTCAGCATTGTACTCCATGACATAAGGTAACAACAGCGCATTGGCAACGCCGTGAGGAGTATCATAGAAAGCGCCCAACGGGTGAGCCATGGAATGTACGATTCCCAAACCTACATTGGAGAATCCCATGCCGGCAATATATTGAGCCTGCGACATTGCTTCGCGGGCAACTGTGTCTTTACCGTTATCTACCGCCGCTTTCAAGTTCTGAGCAATCATTTCAATCGCTTTCAGTTCGAACATATCGCTCATAGCCCATGCACCCGGAGTTATATAACTTTCGATGGCGTGAGTCAGCGCGTCCATACCTGTAGCGGCAGTCAGTCCTTTCGGCATGGAATACATCAGTTCCGGATCTACAATAGCTACAGCAGGGATATCGTTCGGGTCTACACATACCATTTTCTTGCGTGCATCTTCGTCGATAATCACATAATTGATAGTCACTTCAGCAGCAGTTCCGGCAGTAGTAGGCAATGCAAAGGTAGGAACAGCCTTATGTTTGGTATCAGCCACACCTTCCAGAGATTTCACATCGGCAAAATCCGGGTTATTCACAACAATACCAATCCCCTTTGCCGTGTCGATAGAAGAACCACCACCCAAAGCTACGATAAAGTCTGCACCGGAAGCCTTATAGGCAGCCACACCATTCTGCACATTAGCAATGGTAGGGTTAGCCTTTACATCACTATAAAGTTCATACGGAATATGATTGTCATCAAATACTTTAATGATTTCGGCTGCAACACCAAATTTGATAAGGTCTTTATCTGTTACGAAAAAGGCTTTCTTAAAGCCACGTCTGGCTGCTTCCACAGCAATTACACTCCGGCATCCTGCACCGAAATAAGAGGTCTCATTCAGAATAATGCGATTCATAGTTGTGTCATAATTTTAAAGTTACCGCAACATTCTCCATCGATAGAAAATGCTGCGGTCGCTAAAGTAGATAAATTCAGTGATTAATACAAGTATTATTTAGGAAGATTGAAAGCAACGGACATTTCTTTCATTTGTTCCTGACTCATACCATCCGGTTCGAAGCCCATATTCTTCGCAGCAATATAGATCAGCGCCGACTTATTCAGCACGTCAATCTGATCAAAAGCCTGCATAGCATCGCAGTCTACGGCAAAAACACCGTGTTTTTCCCACATGACTACATCATAGTCCTGCAATTCCTTGATAGTGGCTTCCGCCAACTCTACCGAACTAGGCAATTTATAAGGAATGATACCCAGACCTCTCGGACAGAACGCCTTCGTTTCAGGAATCATACTCCATAACAGATTGGTTGCCACATCTTTCTGAAGGAACTTCTCGCAATGAGTCATGGCAATCAGTTCGATCGGGTGAGTATGGACAGATGCTTTATAAGGAGAATTCTTGCTCAGCAAATCATTGTGTACGCTCAGGTGGGAAGGCAGTTCCGAAGTCGGCGCCACCGCTTCGTCGGCAATGATCACATAGCTGGCGCAATCATCTAAAATGCGAATCACCGAACCATTTTCCATCGGCCAGCGAGCCAGATCACGCATGCGTTTGTTGGTTCCTTTGCAATAAAAGTAACATCCTTTCAGATAAGGCAATGTAACGCCAATGGATTTTACTTCGCTAATCGGTTCCATCCGACGGATTTCATCGTCTACAAACTCTGTGATATTTACGGTGATATTACCACCGTTACGTTCAGCCCATCCTTTTTGCCACAAGTATCCGGCAACTTCAGCTACCTTGTTTACTTCTTTGGCAAGTGCCGGACGATTTTCTAAAATTGATTTCATATCTATTTATTATTAAAACAAGTTCGGGAATACCAGCGAGAAGATCAAGACTACCAAACCACAGATCAACACTGTGATTGTTTTGGCAGATACTCCTTTCCACTCTTTCAGGATGATTCCCCATACATTACTAAAGGTTACGTTCAGCGCCATCAGGATACACCATGAGAAAGCCAGCAACACGGGACTTTCCGTGAGGAAGCTCTTACCCATTTCCAATCCGAAGAACTGCATATACCACAGCACACCTGCCAACGCACAGAAGACGAGATTGTTACCCCATACCTTTCCTTTGGCATAGTCACCGACAGACTTATTAGCTATATTCTGCTGCAGGCAGTAAGCGGCATTTGTCATGAATCCGCCTAAAGTCACGAGGAAGATAACAGGAAGACCTGCATAAAGTCCATCCACACCACCTGCCAAAGCAGCTTCCTTGATAGGAGTTCCGGCATCCAGTCCCAAAGCAAAGCAGGCACTCATCACACCCGCAAGAAGTGCTACCAGCAAACCTTTTGTCAATGCAAAGTCTTTTACGGCAGCCCGTTTTTCTTCTTCGCTCATATTCTGTGCACGCAAGCCACCGGCATAACCAATGATAGCAATACCCGCCAGCGTAATACAAACTCCTAGAAGAAGAATCAGTCCGTTACCTTCGAACAGATTGGTTCCGGCGAAGATGGCAGGAAAAAGGGTTCCGAATCCGGCACAAGTACCTAATGCGATACTTTGTCCAAGCGCAACACCCAGATAACGCATGGAGAGTCCGAAAGTCAATCCGCCTATTCCCCATAATACACCATAAAAGATGCTCATTCCAGCACCTCCGGCTCCCCACAAGTCGAACAAACTGCCTCCTGCGGGTATCCCCAGCAGTGATCCCAGGAACGGGAACACTAACCAGGCAAACACACCTTGTACTAACCAGAAGCTTTCCCAGCTCCATTCCTTCACCTTTTTAATAGGTACATAGGAACTGGACTGGCAAAAGCTACCGATGGCTATAATCAACAAGCCTATTAGAATATCCATCACTTATCGTTTAGAAGTTACTTCCGCTTCGTACTTTTCGATTTCTGCAATGAAATCTTCGCCTACCGGAACGTTGTTCTTCAAGCAGAACATATCCCATACTGCATTCCATGGAAGCGCTTTCTCTTCTTCGAGCAGAGCCAGACGCTGGAATCCCTGTCCGTTAGCTTCGTATTCACGCAGCTTGGCAATCGGTTCGAGCAAAGCACGTGTCATACATTTCTGAGCAGCACGGCTACCGACAACGTAAGCACCGATACGGTTGATAGAAGCATCGAAATAGTCGAGACCGTAGTGTACGCGTTCCAACGCACCGCAACGAACAATTTCACTGAACAGTTCCATTGTAGGATCATCCATAATGGTTACGTGGTCGGAATCCCAACGAACCGGACGGCTTACGTGCAGCATCAATTCGGGCACATAAAGCAAAAGAGAAGATACTTTGTCGGCAACACTTTCAGTCGGATGGAAGTGACCGGTATCCAAAGTTACCATCTTATTACGGGATGCGCCATAACCGATGTAGAAGTCATTGGAACCTACTGTATAGCTTTCCAGACCGATACCGAATACTTTTGATTCAATACAGTCTTTCATGTTTTTATATTCAGTAGCAAATATCTGATCCAGAGAATCTTTCAACAATGCACGATATTTCATGCGGTTTACAGTGATATCCTTGCTTCCGTCATGTACCCAAAGATTCATGATACACGGGTCACCCTGCGCCTTACCCATTTCTTCGGCAACGGCACGACAACGTTTGGTATGCTCAATCCAGAACTGACGGATGCCCTCATCCGGATTAGACAGTGACAAATCACCAGATTTCGGATGTGAGAATGAAGTAGAGTTGAAATCGAGTTTCATGTTATGCTCTTTACCCCATTCAATCCAGCTCTTGAAATGTTCAGGCTCTACCTGATCGCGGTCTACCACTTTACCTTGAAAATCCCCGTAGATTTCGTGCAGGTTCAAACGGTGTGTACCCGGAATATAAGAAGCGGCTTTCAGAATGTCGGCACGCAGTTCATCAATATTGCGAGCTTTGCCCGGATAATTACCGGTTGCCTGAATACCTCCGCTCAGTGCACCTGCCTGCACTTCAAATCCCGTTACATCATCAGCCTGCCAGCAATGAAGTGACAAGTGGAAGTCCTGCATGGTTTTCAGTACCTTTTCAGTATCTACACCTACTGCTGCATAGCGTTCAACAGCAATCTCATACGCTTTCTGAATCATTTCTTCTTTTTTCATGATATTCTATTATTAAAAGTTAATATTATTCTGTCGGTTATTTCTTGATTCTCCGGAATTTATCGAACGCAGTTTTTAAAATGGATATAAGCCGCATCCCAGGCTGCCATATCCTGTGGGTGATAAGTCTTCAACGGAATTGAACGGCTTATCAACTGACGCATACCGGCAACATCCGTCGCCTCTCCCATCGTCATTGCCTGAATCATGACATTACCGATAGCTGTTGCCTCAGACGGTCCTGCCACAACCGGGATGCCGATAGCATTAGCAGTAAACTGATTCAACAAGTCATTACGGCTACCTCCACCGATCACATGCAGAGTTTCGATAGGACGAGGAGAAAGCGCACGCAAGTTCTCCAACACCTGACGGTAACGCAAAGCCAGACTCTCAAAGATACAACGTACTATTTGTCCACGTTGCTCAGGAACCGGCTGCCCAGTAGTCCGGCAATATTCACGAATGGCCTGTTCCATATCCGCAGGATTTGCAAAACAGTCGTCATCCGGATTGATTAAACTACGGAATGGTTCACACGAATCCGCTTCGGTTATTAATTCCGGATAGCTCGTATCTCCCCAATTCAGACGGCAACGTTCCAGCAACCACATTCCACAAATATTCTTCAAAAGGCGAATTGTGCCTTCTACGCCACCTTCATTCGTAAAGTTCAAAGCCTCTGTTTCAGCAGTGATTACCGGTGCATCTGTTTCCACCCCCATCAGCGACCAAGTACCGCTACTCAAATATGCGAAATTACGATCAAGTGCGGGAACAGCTGCTACAGCAGATCCGGTATCATGTCCGGCCACCGCAATCACAGGAATTGCCCCCAATCCTGTTATCTTTTGCACTTCTTCAGTCAATGTTCCTATCTTCTCACCTGGGAAGACAAAACGACCGAAATTCTCTTCTTGCAGTCCGACTGCTTTCAGCAACTCCGGTTCCAGACGTTGCGTATGTGCATTCACTAATTGGGCAGTGGAAGCAATGGTATATTCGGTTACCATCTTCCCGGTCAGCATATAGCTCAACGCATCCGGCATAAACAGAACTTTGTCTGCTGCCTCCAATGCACTGTCATGATTGCGACGCAAAGTATCTAATTGGAAAAGTGAATTAAAATTCATTACCTGAATACCAGTTTTACCATATACCTCGCTACGAGAGATACGAGAGAAAAAGGCTTCCGGTGCTCCTACCGTATGCGGATCACGATATGCATAAGGCTGGCGAAGCAGGTTTCCATCTTTTCCAAGGAGGACGAAATCTACTCCCCATGTATCTATACCGATAGAGGCAATAGATTCGCCACGGTGAGCTACCAATTTCAATCCGTCGATAATGTGACGGTATAATGCATAAATATCCCAATAGAAATGTCCACCCACCTCGATCAAGTGGTTAGGAAAACGATTAATCTCCTCCAGATTTAATCCGCCTTCAATAAAAGAGCCTAAGATTGTACGGCCGCTTGTTGCGCCCAGGTCGACTGCAAAAAAGTTCTGTTTCATGGTATTTTGTCTATATATTTAAGGTATCCATTTACCTACATTGCAAAGATAGGCGGTTCCTTCCTCCTTTTCCTTACGCATTTTGATAGAAAGGATGTGCATTTTGACACAAATCTGCATAGCCAAACCTTACATCAGTATAAATTTTACTTTTTATGCAAAAAAAGCATGATTTATGCATGTTTTCTCCGAAATAATGCATAATTTTGCGCCATTCTTAGAATAATTATACAATGAAGAAGAAAGCAAATCGGTTAGACGCCATCAAAATGATTATCTCAAGCAAGGAGGTAGGCTCGCAGGAAGAACTACTGCAAGAGCTGAACCGTGAAGGCTTCGAACTGACACAAGCCACCCTCTCCCGCGACTTGAAACAACTGAAAGTAGCCAAAGCTGCAAGTATGAACGGCAAGTATGTATATGTATTGCCGAATAACATCATGTATAAACGTTCCACTGACCAGAGTGCCGGTGAGATGTTGCGCAACAATGGATTTATCTCCCTACAGTTTTCCGGCAATATAGCTGTCATCCGTACCCGTCCCGGTTACGCCAGCAGCATGGCTTATGATATCGACAACAATGAGTTCAGCGAGATTCTGGGAACCATTGCCGGTGACGATACCATCATGCTGGTTCTGCGTGAAGGAGTAGCCACAAGCAAAGTACGTCAGCTTTTGTCGCTCATCATTCCGAATATCGAATAACTATACCTATATTATATATAAAGAAATGGACACTCAACAAATAGATGTTATGGTAGCCGACGCCTCACATGAGGTTTACGTTGACACTATTTTGGAAACTATCAGAAATGCTGCTGCCGTACGAGGAACCGGAATCGCAGAGCGCACACACGAATACGTAGCGACTAAAATGAAAGAGGGCAAAGCAATAATCGCGCTCTGTGGCGACACATTCGCAGGTTTCACCTATATCGAATCATGGGGAAACAAGCAATACGTAGCAACCTCCGGTCTGATTGTACATCCCGATTTTCGCGGATTAGGATTGGCAAAGCGCATCAAACAAGCATCTTTCCAACTGGCACGTCTCCGATGGCCGAAAGCTAAGATTTTCAGTCTGACATCCGGAGCCGCAGTGATGAAAATGAACACCGAACTAGGATATGTCCCCGTCACTTTCAATGAACTGACAGACGACGAGGCTTTCTGGAAAGGATGCGAAGGCTGCACCAACCACGATATACTGGTAGCTAAAAACCGTAAGTTCTGCATCTGCACAGCCATGCTGTACGATCCGACAGACCCGCGGAACATAAAAAAAGAACAAGAAAGAAATAACATTTAATATATACAGCACTATGGAAGAAAAGAAGAAAAAAGTAGTGGTGGCATTCAGCGGCGGACTGGACACATCGTTCACCGTCATGTACCTCGCTAAAGAAAAAGGTTACGAAGTATATGCAGCTTGTGCCAATACGGGCGGTTTCAGCGAAGAACAGCTGAAGACAAACGAAGAAAACGCCTACAAACTGGGAGCAGTGAAATATGTAACATTGGACGTTACTCAGGAATACTACGAAAAGAGTCTGAAATATATGGTTTTCGGAAATGTGCTGCGTAATGGTACTTACCCGATCTCTGTCAGCTCGGAACGTATCTTCCAGGCATTGGCCATCGCACGTTATGCCAACGAAATCGGTGCGGATGCCATTGCCCACGGTTCTACCGGAGCAGGTAACGACCAGATTCGTTTTGACATGACTTTCCTTGTACTGGCTCCGAATGTAGAAATCATCACGCTGACCCGTGATATGGCATTAAGCCGTCAGGAAGAAATCGACTATCTGAACAAACATGGTTTCAGTGCAGACTTTACCAAGCTGAAATACTCTTATAACGTAGGTTTGTGGGGTACATCCATCTGTGGTGGCGAAATCCTCGACTCCGCACAGGGATTACCGGAAACAGCCTACCTGAAACACGTGGAAAAAGAAGGCAGCGAACAACTCCGTCTCACTTTCGAAAAGGGAGAACTGAAAGCTGTCAATGACGAAACATTCGATGATCCGATCCAAGCTATCCAGAAGGTAGAAGAGATCGGTGCCGCATACGGTATCGGACGTGATATGCACGTGGGCGATACGATTATCGGCATCAAAGGCCGTGTGGGTTTCGAGGCTGCCGCTCCGATGTTGATTATCGGTGCTCACCGCTTCCTCGAAAAATACACATTGAGCAAATGGCAGCAATACTGGAAAGATCAGGTGGCCAACTGGTACGGAATGTTCCTCCACGAAAGCCAGTATCTCGAACCGGTGATGCGTGACATCGAAGCCATGCTTCAGGAAAGCCAGCGTAACGTTAACGGTACGGCAATCCTCGAGCTCCGCCCGCTTTCTTTCTCTACCGTCGGTGTAGAATCGGAAGACGACCTCGTGAAAACGAAGTTCGGCGAATATGGTGAAATGCAGAAGGGCTGGACAGCCGAAGATGCTAAGGGCTTTATTAAGGTAACTTCTACTCCGCTGCGTGTTTACTACAATAACCATAAAGACGAAGAGATATGATTAAAGCAGGAATCATTGGTGGCGCAGGATATACAGCAGGCGAATTAATCCGTCTGCTGCTCAACCATCCGGAAACTGAAATCGTATTCATCAACAGCAGCAGTAATGCCGGAAACCGAATCACCGACGTACACGAAGGACTATACGGAGAAACCGACCTGAGATTTACCGACCAGTTACCTCTGGACGCAATAGATGTACTATTCTTCTGTACCGCTCATGGTGACACGAAGAAATTCATGGAAAGCCACAACGTGCCGGAAGATTTGAAAATCATCGACCTCTCGATGGATTATCGCATCAAGAGTGACGATCATGACTTCATCTACGGTCTGCCGGAACTGAACCGTCGTGCTACCTGTACGGCGAAGCACGTAGCCAACCCCGGTTGTTTTGCTACCTGCATCCAGTTAGGTTTGCTTCCGCTAGCCAAAAATCTGATGTTGACAGGCGATATTTCGGTCAATGCCATCACCGGAAGTACCGGTGCCGGCGTGAAGCCCGGCGCTACTAGTCATTTCAGCTGGCGTAACAATAACATCAGTATATACAAGGCCTTCGATCATCAGCACGTGCCGGAAATCAAGCAATCACTGAAGCAGTTGCAGAACAGCTTCGATTCAGAGATCGACTTTATTCCTTATCGGGGAGATTTCCCGCGCGGCATCTTTGCCACTCTTGTCGTAAAAACGAAAGTTGCACTCGAAGAAATCGTTCGCATGTATGAGGAATATTATGCAAAAGACTCCTTCGTGCATATTGTAGATAAGAATATAGACTTGAAACAAGTCGTAAATACCAATAAATGTCTGATACATCTGGAGAAACATGGTGACAAATTACTGATTATCTCCTGTATCGACAACTTGCTGAAGGGTGCCAGCGGACAAGCAGTTCATAACATGAACCTGATGTTCAACCTGGAAGAAACCGTAGGATTACGGCTGAAACCTTCCGCTTTCTAAAAACAGAAGAATTATGAAATTATTCGACGTATATCCTTTATATGACATCAATATAGTCAAAGGACAAGGCTGTAAGGTATGGGATGAGAACGGTACGGAATATCTGGACCTCTACGGAGGCCATGCCGTCATCTCCATCGGACACGCGCATCCCCACTATGTGGAGATGATCAGCAATCAGGTAGCAACCCTTGGTTTCTATTCAAACTCGGTGATCAATAAGCTGCAGCAACAAGTAGCCGAACGATTGGGAAAGATTTCCGGTTATGAAGACTACTCGCTGTTTCTGATCAACAGCGGAGCCGAAGCCAATGAAAACGCGCTGAAGCTGGCTTCTTTCTATAACGGACGCACCAAAGTCATTTCTTTCAGCAAAGCCTTCCACGGACGTACATCCCTTGCAGTGGAGGCTACGAACAACCCCACCATCATTGCTCCGATCAACAACAACGGTCATGTGACCTATCTCCCTCTGAATGACATCGAAGCGATGAAGCAGGAACTGGCGAAAGGTGACGTATGCGCTGTTATCATCGAAGGAATACAAGGAGTGGGCGGTATCAAAATACCGACTACCGAATTTATGCAGGAACTTCGCAAGGTTTGTACCGAAACCGGAACGATTCTGATTCTGGACGAAATCCAGAGTGGATACGGCCGTAGCGGAAAATTCTTTGCCCATCAATACAACCATATCCAGCCAGACATCATCACCGTAGCCAAAGGCATCGGAAACGGATTCCCGATGGCAGGTGTACTGATCAGCCCGATGTTCAAGCCCGTCTACGGACAACTGGGAACTACATTCGGCGGAAATCACCTGGCCTGCTCGGCAGCCCTTGCCGTAATGGACGTCATCGAACAGGACAATCTGGTAGAAAACGCAAAGGCAGTCGGTGACTACCTGCTGGAAGAACTCAAGAAATTCCCGCAAATCAAAGAAGTGCGCGGACGCGGACTGATGATCGGACTCGAATTTGAAGAACCGATCAAGGAATTGCGCAGCCGCCTCATCTACGACGAACACGTATTTACGGGAGCCAGCGGAACGAATGTACTCCGTTTATTACCCCCTCTCTGCCTCAGCATGGAGGAAGCGGACGAGTTCCTTGCCCGTTTCAAAAGAGTACTCTAACTGATATTTGATTAATAAACAGCGAACAAAAAGCAGCCTCGAACAGAAAAACAGTTCTTATTCAGGCTGCTTTTTGTTTTTTCGCAATTTACCGTTACCTTTGTCTGTAAGAATACATTAAAAAAGAAGCGCATATGAAAATAGCTATTATCGGTGCAGGAAACATGGGTGGTTCTATAGCCCGCGGCCTGGCAAAAGGAAGTCTGATAGCAGACTCAGATATCATTGTATCCAACCCCAGCGCAGGCAAACTGGAGAAACTGAAAGAAGAATTTCCGGGCATTTCCACCACTCTGAGCAATACAGAAGCGGCAACGGGAGCGGATGTTGTCATTCTCGCCGTGAAGCCCTGGTTTGTGGAGTCCGTCATGCGCGAGCTGAAGCTGAAGAGCAAACAGACGCTCGTATCCGTAGCGGCTGGTATCAGTTTTGAAGAACTCGCACACTTTGTGATAGCTCCGGAGATGCCGATGTTCCGCCTGATTCCGAACACTGCCATCAGCGAACTGGAAAGTATGACGCTTATCGCGGCACGCAACACGAACGATGAACAGAACCAGTTTATGCTCCGTCTGTTCAACGAAATGGGAATGGCCATGCTCATCCCCGAAGATAAGATAGCCGCCACCACGGCACTGACTTCCTGCGGCATCGCTTACGTATTGAAATACATCCAGGCAGCCATGCAGGCCGGCATCGAAATGGGCATCCGTCCCAAAGATGCGATGGAAATGGTGGCCCAGTCCGTCAAGGGAGCCGCCGCATTAATTCTGAACAATGACACCCACCCCAGCGTAGAAATCGACAAAGTGACTACTCCGGGCGGAATTACGATCAAGGGAATCAACGAACTGGAACACAACGGATTTACCTCCGCCGTCATCAAAGCGATGAAAGCATCCAAATAATACCGCAAAATTATTAATAATCAAAAAACAACCACTTGTATGAATGACCAAATTAAACAGATCGCAGAACGCCTTCGCGGATTACGTGACGTACTGGAACTAACGTCTGAAGATATCGCCCGCGACTGCGACATATCTGCCGAAGAATACCAGCTCGCAGAGACAGGACAATACGACATTTCCGTTAGTATGCTACAAAAGATAGCCCGTACCTACAATATCGCACTGGATGCTTTGATGTTTGGCGAAGAGCCGAAAATGAGCAGCTACTTCGTGACCCGTGCCGGCAAAGGAGTCAGCATCGAACGTACCAGGGCTTACAAATACCAGTCACTGGCGTCGGGCTTCATGAACCGCACCGCCGATCCTTTCATCGTCACAGTCGAACCGAAAGGAGACGATGAGCCGATCCATTATAATCACCACAACGGACAGGAATTCAACCTGGTGGTTGAAGGCCGTATGCTGATCAACATCGAGGGCAAAGAAATCATCCTGAACCAAGGAGACAGTATTTATTTTAATTCAAAACTTCCACATGGCATGAAAGCGCTCGATGGCAAAACGGTACGTTTTCTGGCCGTAATTATGTAATAACGTTATGGTAGAAAGATTTTTAGCACAGACTAGCTTTGCCTCACAAGAGGATTTCATCAAGAACCTGAAAATAAACGTACCGGAGAATTTCAACTTCGGCTACGATGTAGTAGACGCCTGGGCTGCCGAACAACCCGACAAGAACGCTCTGCTCTGGACCAATGACCAGGGCGAAAGCCGTCAGTTCTCCTTCGCCGATATGAAACGCTATACGGACATGACGGCCTCTTACTTCCAGGGCCTCGGCATCGGTCGCGGAGACATGGTGATGCTGATTCTAAAGCGTCGCTATGAGTTCTGGTACAGCACCATCGCCCTGCATAAGCTGGGAGCAACGGTGATCCCCGCCACTCACCTGCTGACAAAGAAAGATATCATCTATCGCTGCAACGCTGCCGACATCAAAATGATTGTGGCTGCCGGCGAGGGAATCATACTGCAACACATCAAAGATGCTCTTCCCGAGTGTCCGAGCGTGGAAAAGCTGGTCAGTGTAGGTCCGGAAGTTCCGGAAGGATTCGAAGATTTCCATCAGGGAATCGATAACGCTGCCCCTTTCATCCGCCCGAGACATGCCAATACGAATGACGACATCTCACTGATGTACTTCACTTCCGGCACTACCGGTGAACCTAAAATGGTAGCACATGACTTTACGTATCCGTTAGGCCATATCGTTACGGGTAGTTTCTGGCACAATCTGGATGAGAACAGCCTCCACCTCACCATCGCCGATACCGGCTGGGGAAAAGCCGTATGGGGAAAACTCTACGGACAATGGATCGCCGGAGCCAACATTTTCGTCTATGACCACGAAAAGTTCACGCCCGCAGCTATTCTGGAAAAGATACAGGAGTATCAGGTGACTTCCCTTTGCGCACCTCCAACCATCTTCCGTTTTCTGATTCATGAAGACCTGACTAAATATGACTTGTCTTCACTGCGGTATTGCACCATTGCCGGAGAAGCACTGAACCCTGCCGTATTCGAAACCTTCAAGAAACTGACAGGCATCAAGCTGATGGAAGGTTTCGGACAGACGGAAACGACACTGACAGTTGCCACCATGCCTTGGATGGAACCGAAACCGGGAAGCATGGGACTGCCCAATCCGCAGTATGACGTAGACCTGATCGACAGTGAAGGTCGCTCCGTGGAAGCCGGAGAGCAAGGACAAATTGTGATCCGTACCAGCAAAGGCAAACCTCTCGGACTTTTCAAAGAGTACTATCGGGATGCGGAACGTACACACGAGGCTTGGCACGACGGCATTTACTACACAGGTGATGTAGCATGGAAAGACGAAGACGGATACCTTTGGTTTGTAGGACGTGCAGACGACGTAATCAAGAGTTCCGGTTACCGTATCGGCCCGTTCGAAGTGGAAAGCGCTTTGATGACGCACCCTGCCGTCATAGAATGTGCTATCACCGGAGTACCCGATGAGATTCGCGGACAGGTAGTTAAAGCTACTATCGTATTGTCCAAAGACTATAAAGCACGTGCCGGAGAAGAACTGATCAAGGAATTGCAGAACCACGTCAAGAAGGTGACTGCTCCTTATAAATATCCGCGTGTGATTGAGTTCGTTGACGAACTGCCCAAGACTATCAGCGGCAAGATTCGTCGCGTGGAAATTCGCGAGAACGATGAGAAATAAGGCATAAAACCCATTTATAAAAAAGCCGGCTGCAAAGGATTGCAGCCGGCTTTTCTTTTCACTATCTGTAAGTATCGGATTCTCTAATCAATTGATAAAGCTCCAACCATCCGCTTAATCATTAGGATGATAGAAATTGTATTGTTCACTCCATGCAGGAATTCCGGTAAGCGTTATATCATTACCGTTCGGGCTATTATCCTTCAATACATTTCCTTTTCCTTCATCACACTTCCAATACCCAATCAAACCATCCGAATCTCCGGATATCTGGCGTGACATTCCTTCCTGAATAGCGTTCTCTGTCAGGCATTTGCTCCAAAGACGAATCTGAGCTAATTCTACCTGCATATTCCAGCCGAAACTCTGTGCTAAAGAAATATTATTGAATGTAAAGTCTCTTGAATCGGCTTTACTATTATTCAATGTACCATCTTTATAGAGGGAAATAGTAGATCCGTCATAAGTATAAGCAATGTGATACCATATATCCGGATACCAAAATTCCTCACTATCAAAATAGTTTCCATCCAACTGACACTGCAAACATGGCGCAATCTTTTTTGCTCCATCCGCCCAATAACGCAATAAAACGCCATTGAAAGAAATAGGAGCCGAATTGTCTGCGAAAATTAATCGTCTGAAAGCAATATTGGCAGGACCCACCCAATCTCCTGTCGGTCTGCCCGTTGTATTATCGAACTTGATCCAATACTCTATAGTCCACTGAGTAACAGGTATTTCGTTTTTAAAGTTCAGACTGGTTTTATTTGCTGATTTCAAAACCACCGCTTTCTGTTTATTAGGGGAAGTAAGCAGATAAAGAATATGGTTTGCGTTACCAACAAGTCCTATCGGTCCGGCTACGGAAGTGATCCGTACCGGAATCGCATAAGCCTCGTTATTGGGGGTGGTAAACGGCTTTATAGTAAGATTAATGACTGGTGCAGACACTTCACCTGCGGGAATCGTAACTGTGCGTTCAAAACTTCTGAATTCTTCCGGCAAAAGTTCGTAAGACGCTTCATGCTGTTGATTATACTCATCAATGAGTTGCTGATCAATATCCAGTGTTACAGTTACATCTTGATCAATAGCACGAACCAAACGGACGGTCAATGTTTTTATCACATCTCCCTCGTCCACCAATTGTGCCTCTATCTGCTGACTAAACGTATTAGAAGGAGCCGCTTCCGCAATATATACTCCATTATCGATAGTTGACAGTTTTGCATCGTTGCATCCGGTGACAACAGCCAAAGCTGCCCCCAGCACAACATATCTTGAAAATTTAATCATCTTCATAATTATCCTTTTTTAGTTATGTTCTTGCAATTAATGATTAGCGGGATTCAGAACCTGAATAACCTCACGCATAAAGAAATAGTCATTCACCGGACGACAAAGATTAAAACGGTAGGCACCCACTCCGCCAATGCGGGCATCTACTCCCGGACGATAGTACATCGCCATTCCCTTCAATGAATAAGTCACAATACCATCACGAGTTGTAAATTCCGGTCCGCCATCCCCTTTATGCTTTTCAAAGTCCTCACACCAAACTGTTTTACTAAGAATCGTAGCTTCATCCTCTATCGAACCGAATTTATTTAATAATCTGTCAAAACGACCATCCAAAGCATCACTATATCCCTCATCCGACCTACAGTAATAGGCTTGAACCACATAATAATCTAATAAAGGGCCCGACTCCTTGTTCAGTGTCTGCGGTTCTCCGTCGACCATCAATATACGTCCAGTTCCCGATTTCGGTCCGAATTCTTTCGATAATTCATCCAAAAAAATATGCATACGGTCCGAATTTCCACTCAGATTTCCGGAATAGCCAAAATTCGGTTCAAAGTCGATATCGAATCCATCATAGTTATACTTATTGATTGAATCAATAATCACCCGCGCATATTTACGGATAGCTTTTTCTTGTCCTTCTTCCGAAGTGTCACCATAATTGCCATACCACCCCCAATAAGCAGCCATCGCTTCATCCTTAGAGTTGTACTGTACGCCATCCACGATGAAATCATTCTCAACAGAAGCAGGCGTATGACTTCTGCCTATATCTGTGATATGCTGACAATACAAAACTCTGAGACCTTTCTTCTCTCTCACTTCCTTAAGGTCACTTTTTTGTGCTTCAGTCAGGTTGAAAGCCCCTCCCCAAAGAGAGACGATATCCATTGAATCGGGAATACCTCTCAACTGGTTGTTCATATTCGTTCCGGTTCCGGTCCATTCACTGTACCAGCCAAAAACAATCGGATGATCGGATTTCTTATATTCTCTCAGTGCCTTATAATAGTCTTCACCATTGATATTCACCGGTTCGGTGAACTTCGGTTCCATTTCAGTCCAGTCGCTGCACTGTATAAACATCAGTGCACCCATTACTCCAAATATGATATATAATAATTTCTTCATATTGTCATTCCTAATTTAAGCTATTAATAAGTACCATTTTCTTTCATTGCCCACCAAAGATCAGTTCCATTAGAATCTTTTCCATTGCTAAGCATACTGACGGCCGCTTCCACATTCGCCTTATTGTTATTGTATTCACTTCGTGTAAAATGAAGACGGCGTTGTCCGCGCCCCGTATTACAATCGGCATTCATAGATTCAGTTGCCGGGAAGATTCTGGGATAGCCTGTCCGACGGAAATCTGCCCATCCGTTCATCGGGTCGGGATAACAGGCAATCCATTTCTGGGTAAGTACCCTCTCCAGTTTCTTCGCGTCATCAGCTCCATCCTCCCACTTGATCGTGATGGACGACTGGTTCGTATAATTGTTTCCGGTATGTCCGGCAATTAAATTATCCACATAATTTCCCGGTACAGATGTAGCGTCAGCCAAATAATCATCGGCACCCGATACTCCAAATTCCTCAAAAGACAATCGGACTCCCTTCTCATAGAAAGTCTTGGCATCTCCACCCATATTCCAGCCTTTCAGTGCTCCTTCCGCACGCAGGAAAGCAGCTTCGGCAGCGTACATCACCGGTTGTGGCAATGTTTTGTCGGTAGCGATAAAGAGTTTGCTATAGTTGGCGTATACCGTAGGTTCGGGTATTTCTGCCGAGCCCGAACGGACACCTACATACCCACCGGCAGCAGTCTGAGTCTGCGGAGTAAAATAAGCAGGACGGCGAGGATCGTTATATCCGTTCATGTACGACACAAGGCAGGCATTGGCTCTTACTTCGGGCCATCCGCTGACAATAGCATATCCGTTTTCATTGATTCCGCCATTAGTCGTATCATAAGAACTGTCGCCCACACTTTCCATCACACCTCCAAGTACAGCTTCCTGCGCCTTGGTCTGAGCATATTCCGGTTCTACTCCCGAGATGCGGATAGCCATCCGAAGTTTCAGCGTATTGGCAAACTTCAGCCACTTCGAACAGTCACCTTTATAGAACTGGTCTACCACAGCCAAATCCTGATTTACGCCGAACGTTGCCGCCGACTTCAGAATGGTAATCGCATTATCCAGATCGTCAAACATGGCATGCCATACAGTCTGCTCATTATCATAAGGGGCTTCCGTTTCGCCGGCCTTCATCTGTGTGTAAGGAATGGGACCTTGCAAAGATGCGAGCAGCTGCATACCATAAACACGGGTTAACTGAGCCATGGCATAAATGACACCTTTCTTTTCCGTAGAGTTCTCGACCAGAAAGAAAGAAGGATAGATATAGCCGTAGAGTCTTCCCCATGAGCTGTCATTGTGCCCTTCGGACGCATTATAATAAGCAAAGACATTCTTTCCAAAGCTCCAGTTAGCTGTCGCAGTCACTTGACCGCTAAAGCTGGCCCACATACAGTTAATCTCCTGACAAGCATTCTGTTGCGGACAAGCATACACGTTAAACATCGTAGACAGTAAGTTACTTGCCGGTACTTTTGAAGGCTGATAAGGGTTGGTATTAAAATCGTCAAAATTAGTAGTACACCCCGCCATCATACATACGACTGCGCTTGCTCCGATATATTTTATTATCTTGTTCATACCTATTTATTATTTAAAACTGAAATTTAACATTGAATCCGAAATTTCTTGTACTCGGAAGCATATAGGCATCAAATCCCTGATAGAAGTTAGATGCAGCAGAAGTGGTCAGTTCCGGATCGAAAGGAGCCTTGCAATAAATCATCCATAAATTCTTTCCTACCAGCCCAACAGTCATTCCGACCTTATTGTCAAACCATTTTTTAGGCAATGTATAGCTAAGTGAAAGTTCGCCGAGTCGTACATTGGTAGCGCTATACGTGTAGTAAGCCGCAGTTCCCTGAATGGTCTGATAGTAAGTCTGTGCAGAGACTTTGCTCTGATTAATCTGCACGCCTCCTGCGTCACGTACGTCCGCGCTGACTTTGGAAACACCGGCAGCGTCAAGTACGGACTGCGTCTCGCTGATAACAATACCTCCGAAACGTCCGGTGAAAGTCATGCCGAGATTAACTCCCTTATAACCGAATCCTAAACTCCAGCCCATATTCATCTTAGGCAGAATAGAACCTAAGTAGGTTTCTTTGTTCTCCATAGCCAGTCCGACACCTTCTTCATTGAGAATGTAGCCATTCAAGTCACGTTTGAGCAAACGTTGTCCGTATACGTCTCCCATTGATCCTCCGACACGCAAAATCAGACGGGCATCCGTATGTCCATAAGTAAGCGGAGACAGTTCCGGCATCTGGATAGGCTGTCCGGTGGCATAGTTGTACACACCGTCGGCCAAACGTTTTACCCGGTTCTTATTCCATGTCAATGTATAGTTCGTATTGAAAGAGAAATCTTTCCACTGCTTGTTATAACCCAATGACATTTCCAGACCTTCGTTCATGATGTTTCCACTTTGGATAGGAATATTAGAATATCCCGAAGAAAGCGACAAGTCCGCATAGAATGTCTGATTATAAGTATTGGAACGATAATAGGTCAAGTTAAGACTGATGTCATTGAGGATACGTGCGTCCAAACCTACTTCCCATGACTTGGTACGTTCCGGTTTCAGTTTCGTGTTCGGATAAGAAGAGGTACTGGTCCAGCTCTGTGTCTGTTCATCGTAAGGGTAAGTAACGGTAGTCATGAAGCGGCCGTAAGAGTTACCTACCTCAGTGTACGAACCGCGAACTTTCAGGTATGTCAGCCAATCAGGAGCATTAAACATACTCGTCAGAATGGCGGAAAGTCCTATTGACGGGTAGAAGAAAGACTTGTAATCGGAGAAAGCCAGTCTTGAATCCCAGTCGTTACGTCCGGTAGCAGTCAGATAGATCATCGATTTCCAACCAATTTCCGCATTGGCAAAGATAGCGCGTGTCTGATCATGCCAGCCGGACTGTTTTGCTTTCCATGCTTTATTGAAATCGATATTGTGGACGGCAAAGAAATTGATAAGTTTCAATCCGCCTTCATATCCGATCATTTCATAACGACTGTCACTCAGTGACACACCAAGGTTGACATTGACCGACCAGTCGTTAAAACTCTTATTCAGTGTAGCAATCGCATCCGCATACGTGTTCTTTGATTGTGTAGAGGTGTCACTGTACGTTCCACGGTCACCCGACACCAGTGTGCCGGTAGAAGCGTATGCCTTATAAGTACTACGATTATCATAATTATCTATTTTCACACGTCCTACCACATCCAGCCAGTCGAACAACTGATATTTGAGGGAAGCGTTGATCATATAACGGGTCTTCTTATTCTCCCGCAACTGGCGATTCTGTATCCAGTAGGGGTTGGCAAGACCACTTGAAGTACCGCCGTAAGGCCAGTATTGCTCCATCAGGTCCATACCGGAATTATAACGTTCGAACATACGTACATCATCGAAATTCTCACTACGAGGGAAACGGTAAAGTCCCGGCAGAGGATTATAGTAATAACCCTGCGACATCATATTCTTGTCATTCTGAAGAATATAACTGGCACCGGCATCGAGTGTCATCTTGTCTTTCAGGAAACTGGTCGTGTTACGGACAGTGAAATTATAGCGGTTGTATCCACTGTTGGGCAATATATTGGTGGTGTTGGTAGTAGAAGCCGACAAATACGCCTGATTCTTCTTGTTACCGGTTGACAAAGCAAATGAGTTAATGACATTCGCTCCGGTCTGGAAGAAGTCACGCGGATCGTAGTCACTGTTTACAATCGGTCCCCAGCTATCCAGGCTGTTGGGCAGGTTACCATATTTGCTCTGCATCTCAGGCATCATTGACACCTTCGAGAAAGTAGTATTATTGGAGACCGTGACAGAAGTCTTGTCCGCAGACCCCTTCTTGGTGGTTATCAGCACAACACCGGCAGCGGCAGCATTACCATACAGAGCTGCGGCAGAAGGTCCGGTCAGCATAGAGATAGATTCGATGTCTTCCGGGTTAATGTCGGCAGCGCCATCCGTACCCGACTGGTCATAGATACCACCGCCACCTCCATTCATCATGTTATACATCGGTACACCGTCGATCACATAAAGCGCCAGATTGGAAGAAGTGATAGATTTGACACCACGCATCACGACACGCGAAGCACCTCCCGTGGTATTGGACGAATTAATATTAACACCGGCCACCTTACCATTCAGAGAAGAGATGAAGTTCGCATCTTTCACAGTAGTCAGTTCATCACCGCTCAGCTGCTGCACGTTGTATGACAATGCCTTCTCCGAGCGTTTGATACCCAATGCCGTCACTACCACCTCATTCAGTTCCTGCGTCGCATCCTCTAGCACCACATTGGCAACATTTCCTTTTACGGGTACTTCTTTTGACTGATAACCTACATAGGAAAATACAAGAACAGGATTCGCCGATGAAGTGGAAAGCTTATAGTTTCCATCCATATCGGTGATGGTTCCCTCACCGGAACTCTTCTCCCGGATAGAGACACCAATCAACGGCTCTCCATTCTTATCTTTTACCGTGCCGGCAATAAGTCTTTCTTTTCTCTGTTGTGCAACGTCTTTTTCTTTTGCAGCCAGTACTATTTTATTATCCAAAACTTTATATTCGATGCCCACACCTTTAAAAACTTGCTCCAGAACCTGGAATATATTCTTATTAGACACTGACACCGACACCTTGCGTTTCAAATCAAGATTCTTACTGTTTACAAAAAAGCCGAATCCGGACTCAAGTTCGATTTTGTGAAGTACTTCCTCTATGGTACAATCGTTTGCCTTCAATGTGATGGAAGTCTTTTGCGCATATCCATCGGACGCATATGCCAGTCCGAATGAGCAGACAATGAGTATAAATAGTAACTTCATAGTTAGTGATATTTTCCTTGAAGACCGCCTAAGAAGGTTTAATCCTCCAAGAAATTGGACGATACAATAATTTTGCATAAATTTGTAACGAGTTTAATTAAAAAACTAGTAGTTATACTTGTCGGGAAACAAGTAGATTCACGATTACTGGGCTCAATACGGGAAGATACGACCAATATCATCCCGTATCTTTTTTAGTTTCAAGGGTCTTTGTTTTTCATGGCAATAAGCTTTTTTGAAATAAGGTTATTAATAACACTAAATAAAAATTTCTATCTTCATCTTCTCTTTACTTCCTTGTACACTGTTCAGATAACGCCAGCGTATTTTCGAAGAAGCTTCTATATAATTCAGTATCTGCTCCAGGCTCCTGCTCGTGAATGTCCCGGAGAACAGGTCATCATCGGGCACATTGCGTCGAACGATAAATTCCACATCATATCTGTCTGCCAAAATCTCCAGAGCATCCTGCAAAGATGTCTGCTTAAAGACGATAATACCATCCTTCCATGCCAGTTCTCCCTCACCGGAAGTAGTATAGAGCTCCGTTTTTCCACTCTGCGAATAATAGATCAGCTTCTGACCGGGTGCCATAGTAATGTACTGAGGCTTCTGTGCGGTATTATTAAATTCGAAATGCACTTTCCCTTCTATCAGAGTGGTAGTAATCTCTTCGGAATCCCTATACGCCTTTACATTGAACTTTGTGCCCAACACTTTAATCGCAGACTGATGGGCTGTGGAAACAATGAACTGTTTCTCCGGGTCTTTCTGAACTTCGAAATAGGCCTCCCCGTCCAGTTCCACTTTACGGGTACGGGAAGCGAACTGACTGGGAAAAGTCAGCGTACTTTTTCCGTTTACCCATACCATTGTTCCGTCAGCAAGCGTCACTTGCGTACGTTGTCCGGCAGGCACATATACGGTCTGCATTTCTACATTTTCCTTTTGCAGAGTTTGTATCAGTATATAACTTAATCCGAAAGCCAAAACAAATATAGCCGCAATCCGCATCGCCTTCATCGTAAAAGTGCGTAGTGAAAGCAGCTTGTCACGCCCCGTTTTCAACTCATCCGCATCCTGCCAAACAAGTGCATCATAACTTTTGCGGAGTGACATAAATTCTTTGAGATTAGCGGCATCGGCATCAATCCATGCTGCAACTTCTTCTTTCTCCCTTTGAGAGGCTTTTCCGGATATATATTTTAAAAGTAAATTCTGATTCATATTATAAGTTGAGTTACTTTATAAGTAATAAACAGGAGTATATTTGCTCCCCCTTTCATATAGAATACCACTCACTAAAAATAATCCCTAGTGAGAAATACAACTTTTTTTGCTGTTATTAAAAAAAGAGGAGAAAAAGATATTTTCAAGATCATCAAATAAAAAATATCAGGAAAGGAGCATACTCTTTCAGATTATCACGCAGCAGCTTCACAGCTTTGCTTATATGATACTCCACTCCTTTGACACTGATACCCAATTCTTCAGCTATTTCTTTATGAGATTTTCCATCCAGACGATCGGATATAAATGCAATGCGCGTCTTTTCCGGCATACCAGCCAACAATGTTTTCACCTTTGAGCGTAATTCTTCGGACATAACTTCCTTCGGATCACAGGCTTCCAAGGTTGAAATACGGATTTCCAATTCCCGTTGTCCCTTATCTGTCAGGTTTTGGTAGACGTTCTCCTGAACCTGCAAATGTTTCAGGTAATTGAGTGACTTGCTACGTATATAAGTGATTAATACAGCTTCGATACTCGGAATTTCCTGTTTTTTACTTAATTCCCACAAATAAATGATTGCTTCCGATACAATATCTTCAGCTACCAAATCATTATGGACGTATGATAAGGTAAACAGGAATGCTCTCCTATAATAGGTAGTATATATCGAATTAAAATTAATTGCAGTCATTTCGATCTATATTAATGGCGCTTATGCGTATAGTTTAAGTATATCCAAAGGTCTTTAATGATTGCAAAGAAATATATTTTAATTGAATAAAAGAACTTTTTGAAGAGAAAATGGGACATAAGCCGGTAAATCATCAGAAGGCTGACGACTAGCATATAGCTTTCACTCCTTTCTCTCCACTTTTTTCCAATGCTAAAAACTGACCAATTTATGCTAAAATCAGATCATTGCATCATTTCTATACTATTATGACTCAAAATTGCTCTAATCTATAAATCCAACTTCCTATATTTGCAGCCATAACAATTAAAACACAAAAAGAATATGATTACAAGTAGAAAGGTTTCTCAGGTCAATGTTTTTGCTGGTAGTCCCTGGGAAGTAGCCAGCGTAAAGAGTTTATTGAAAGCAGCGTATATCGAGGCATCAATGAAAGACAATGGATTGAACAGTATACTCATTTCTGTTCCATGCGAATATTATACAGCAGCAATGCGTGTGATTAATAAAAGAAAAGTTTCATAGGTTTTAGGTTAAACATATAAGATTAAAGCCGGGTACGATGGGAGATCGCACTCGGCTTTTCAGTCTTTGTATGATTCTTTTAAAACGAAGTAACCTTTAGATTGGTTGACTTTCTGTTTGTTTAATCTTCAGTTTGCTCAATTTCTACTTTTTCATTCTTTAGCTTTTCAAGAGCGGCAATCTGCATATTACAGAAAAGGTGTATGTGATGAATCAAGTTAGTATTCTGTGACAAGTAAACGACAGAGTCCATAAGTTGGGCAGACAGTTGGTAGGCTTTCCGATTATTTGTATTTTCGTCCGGACGACGCATATAAAGGGCAAAACTTCGGTATAAGATAGGAATAAAGCGTTCCCACGGAAGTTCTAAGCTAAGCAACAAATGGTTCATATTCTCCAGCATACGTTGAAGAGACTCAAGGTCCGGCTTATCAGATTGCTTGCCATACACCTCTGCCCATAGACGGGCTTCTTCTTCAAAAAAAATTTCATTGGGACTTTCTTTCGCGTTAGTCAAAGCGTTTTCAGTATCCATAAGATAAAAGTTTAATAAAGGGGCAAAAAAGAACGGTTTCGCCTTTCCCGTTGACTAACACATCTTAGGACGCTGGAGGTACATTACATACTCCCCACGGGGGTACGAAACCGCCTATGAGGAAAGCTACAAGCAAAAAATGCCTGCAACTTATCAAAAGCAGGATTCCCTGCGTCCCATTATAAAATGTTAGTCACTGCAAAGATACTATTTTTCAAATATAAGTATGGAATATCTGTAGATTTATTAATCAGAATTTCCACAATAGCCTCCATAGTAATTTGACAGCAGTTTTGCTCTCATGCCCTAACAAACTGTCTGTATCCCTTTATTCATCGTAGTTTTCGGTGTGGTAGCAACTGTGGTGGCAGGTATGAGAGCAAACGGTTGCTCTCACTCTGTTTCGTCCTGACTAGTATCGTTTCTACATTGCTATCTTTTGATTTACAGGATGTTAATATCTGACATCTCAGCTATTAATGACTGATACCCCATACATTATTAGCCAATAAATGATTCAATGCTTCTCCTAAAAGAACTGGTCAATTGAAATAACTAACATGGTCGAGTCAATCCAAACATACGGTCAAAGTGAATCCAATCGACAGATGTTTCAGAAAGTTTCAAACGCTTGAACTAATGATTCCAAGCTGTTGGAACTAAAGTTTCAAGCCTTTGGAACTATGGTTTCAAGCCTTTGGAACTATGGTTTCTCTTCGCTGAAACTATAGTTTCAAGACGAGGAAACTAATTTAGTTGTCTTATCCTAAATTGACATTGGAACTACAGGAATAAAATGAAGATACTACAAAGGTTAGAGATTGGATTTAGAAAAGTGAGGGCAAGCATTTGCTCTCATACCTGCTACCACAGTTGCTACCACACCGAAAACCACGATGAATAAAGGGATACAGACAGTTTGTTAGAGCATGAGAGCAAAAGTGATGCTAAATTACTATTGAGCAATCCTTGATAATTCTCTGCACAACAAAAGTGCAGAAATATGCATAATACTGCACTTTTGTTGTGCAATTATCGCATCATTGCAGATAAATGCACTTCAGCTATGGATTGCTTATACGAAAACTTCAACAAGTTATTTAAAGAGTACGAGCACGAATATAGCACCCATTCGATCTATCCCACTTTGGTATTTTGGAATGAATTATTAGTAAACTAAGCAAAAGCCTTTTTCATCTTTTAGTCCACACTATTTTTATAAAAGGCACTAATTTTATTGAATTACCTCACTAACAGAGCGCTAGATTTCAAAAAGAAACTTAACTTTGCACCCGAGTTTTATATAAAGAGACTGAATTAGTAACTAAAAAGATTAAACCGCATGAAAATTAAGACTTTAATAGCCTGTTTCATACTAGCTTGTGCTGCAACTTCCTGCATACAGGATGAAGCACTGAACTCAGAAGCAGCCATTGATGCTTGTACAGGGGATGATGTACAATTAGCAAACATCAATGCTGACTCAAAGCTGATTAATGTATATGTAAACAAGGGAGCTGACTTGTCCAAACAAAAGTTAGAATTTGTAATTCCGGAAGGAGCCACTATAAAAATAAATGATCAAGCTGCTGGAGATACAGAAGCCACATATGACTTTAGTGAAGAGCCACATTCCCGGAAATTCACTGTCACATCAGAAGACGGTCAATGGAAACCTGTTTATACCGTCAAGGTCGTTTTAGCAGAATTACCTACTTCTTTCAACTTTGAAAAGTTATTACCTTCCAATGACTACGATATCTTTTATGAATTCCAGCCGGGCACTTCACAAGAAATATCTAAAGTATTACAATGGTCAAGTGGTAATCCGGGTTTTAAATTGACAGGTATGGCAAACTCCAAAACAGATTACCCGACTGTACAGATAGCCAATGGTTTCAGAGGTAAAGGAGTTAAACTGGAAACTCGTGATACCGGTAGTTTTGGAGCATCCGTAAAAATGTATATTGCTGCCGGCAACTTATTTATCGGAACATTTGAAGTAGGAAATGCGTTGGCAAATCCTAGAAAAGCCACTAATTTCGGTTTCCAGTTCGATAAACGCCCTAAAACGCTCAAAGGACATTATAAATTTAAAGCAGGAGATGTATATTCCGCAGAAGGAAAGCCACAAGAGGGTGTAAGAGACAAATGTGATATTTATGCTGTTATGTATGAAGCTGAGAATAATTCTGTCATGCTTAATGGTGATGATGTATTTACTTCAGATAAGTTAGTATCATTAGCGCGAATTAAACCGGAAGATGTTGTTGAATCAGATCAATGGACTGATTTTGAAATTCCTTTCGAACCGGTAAAAGGACGAGTTATTGATGATACCAAATTAAAGAATGGAGAATACAAATTAGGTATTGTGTTTTCGTCCAGTGTAGACGGTGCTTATTTTAAAGGGGCAGTGGGCAGTACACTATATGTCGATGAAGTAGAACTTATTTGCGAAGACTAAAAAAACAAGAAAATGAAAAGATATAAATTACTCAATATTATAGCTGTACTACTATTAGTAAGTACACTTTCAGCGCAGGCGCAAGAAGAAAGAAATCAAGGTATCATCTGGTCGTATTTACACGGATGGGAATATGGAATCAAGGCGGGTTTCAGTATTGGAGGAACTTCTCCATTGCCTCTACCTGAAGAAATTCGTAAAATAGATAGCTATGCCCCTGGTGGCCTCGCCATTTCAATTGAAGGAAACGCAACTAAATGGTTTGACACGAAATGGGGAATGACTGTAGGGGTACGACTTGAAAACAAGAATATGACCACAGAAGCTACAGTAAAGAACTATGGAATGAAGATTATCAACACCAACGGCGGAGAGTTACAAGGCTTATGGACCGGTGGCGTAAAGACTAAAGTCAAAAACTCTTATCTGACTATCCCAGTAGTTGCCAACTATAAAGTAAGCAAACGTTGGAAAGTCTCAGCAGGTCCGTATGTATCTTATCTTATTGAAAGAAATTTCTCCGGACATGTATATGAAGGTCACTTGCGTACTCCGGATCAGACAGGTTCGCGAGTAGATTTTACTGGTGAAAGCATTGCTACTTATGATTTCTCTGACAATCTGCGTAAATTCCAATGGGGATTGCAACTAGGCGGTGAGTGGAGAGCATTCAAACATTTAAATGTGTATGCTGATTTAACATGGGGCTTGAACGATATCTTCAAAAAGGATTTTGATACCATCTCATTCGCTATGTATCCTATTTATTTGAATATAGGATTCGGATATGCGTTCTAGAGAAAACACTACAATTTATTTAAATAAAAACAACTAAAAAAGCCGTTAATTTTAATTGCATTAATGTATACAATTGGAATTAACGGCTTTTTCTGTTATATATTTCTTATACTCAACACACTATTGAGGTGTTACCGTAAAACTATCAATAAATAAGGTACTACCAGGAGCGCCCATAAAGTAGTCTCCTTCAGCACTTGAGGAACACACAATAGCTAAATAATATTTTTTAGTTGCATCATAACTTTTCCCTTCCAATAATTTAAATGGGATAGAGAACTTAGTCCAATCACTCTTCGCTGTTCCATCTTCCAAAACGGCCTTCATTACAATACGTTTAGAGCTTCCAATATATAGATCAGGATCATTGTAGTCTCCATTCAACGGAATGTTGTTATTCTCTTCATCCAAAAGTTCTTCATACAAAACTGCATATATTGAACATTCATCTGTTTTATCAGCTACGACTTCATTTTTATTATTATAATATGTTGTCCCTGGAGTATATTTATAATAGCCAGTAAAAGTAGCAGGTTCCCCAACAAAAGGAACACCAAACTTTGTACTATTCAAAGTATTATTCATATCAGTTTTAAAGATACCTGTAAATAATGAGCCTGCTGTTACATAAGGTACCAACCCTCCTAATAATGCATTAAAATCCATACCATTTAAAAACATGTAAGTATAAACTGTTTGCAATTTAGCTGCTTTACCACTTTGTCCTTCTACAGGAGAAACTGTATATGAGAACAGCTCTGGAAGATTTGAACCAAACATCTCGTTAATTGTCATAATTCCCGGATTACTAGTACCATAAAGTCCTTTAGGAACATCATATTGTTCTGTAGAACCCGATGTAGATGATTTGATAGTCTCCCATTCATCGAATCCAAAATCTCTTATTTGACCTGATACAGAAACTGTATATTTAGTAGTTACAATTCCATCTTCGGAAGTCACTGTGTATATTACAGGAGATGAAAAATCTTGTTCTACTCCAGAAGCAGGAGTTATTGTTGCTTTATCAGAAATAACAATAGTAGGCGCAAACGTCAAGTTCTCCAATCCATCTGGAATAATAAAACTAATATTATTCCCATCTATTTTCCCCTCTACATTCGCATCTCCTATCTTAACTACAAAGCTCTGGATCGCAGCCTCTGAACTTTGATCTGCAGACAGTTTTGTTCCTGCAAAATCAACCTTCACATTCAAAGTTCCGCCAGCAACAACAGCTATATTCATTGCCAGTTTATCACCTTCAATAGTTCCATTCACTGTTACAGCACATTCACCAACTAATAATGTAATATTCTGACTACCTGCAAAAGTATAACTATTACCATTTTTTTGTACAGAAATCTGTTCTACTGCAATAGTACCAAGATTCAATGTCTGAAAACTAAAGTTTCTCAGCTCCATCTTAATTTGGTTTTCACCAGTCTTAGAAATATATACTTTTTGTGTTATATCATTAACTTCAATAACTCCAGCTGCATCAACATCTAACTTACCCCAATAAACTCCATCAATTTCACCATCCCGAATAGTTTCTGGGTCGTCATCACTACAAGCCGTAAAAAGGCTGACTGAACAAATAAGCATAAACAAATACAACAAACTCTTTTTCATAATTCTGTTATTTAATTAATAATCTATTTGATCGCAAAATCGGGTACAAAGTAACATATTTATATTAGTTATCACAAGGTCTATTCTTTGTATTTTATGATCTGATTTTAAGATTACATTACCCAAAACACTGTTATTATAGAGTTTTTAAGGTTCATATTTACACTACATCTAACAAAAGAGCATTAAATAAGGGGAGATTAAAATCCCCCCTTTTTATTCAAAAATACTATAGTTTTCAAAGTTATATTTCTAACTAATTGATTCAATCTAACCTCCTCATCATTCTCCAATAACCTCTAACTCATCGATAATTAAAGTACTATTTACAGCTCCTTTAAAAGCTGCACCATCTTTACTTGAGGAACATACAATTGCCAGTTTATATGATTTAGACATATCATAAGATTTTCCGTCCAAATTATTGAATGGCAACTCAAAAGTAGTCCACTCAGCTTTTGCTCCACCATCTTCCAATACAGCTACAGCTACACGATACTCCGAAGATGCAATATCATGCCCAGTAAGTATTACCTCTTTGCCTTCACTATCCACAGCTTCATACAAAACAGCCATTATAGAGCACTCATCCACAATTTCCAGATGCTCCAGAACATTCTTTTTATCAGAACCATCTACATAGTTATCACCAGGAGTATATTTATAAATACCTTTAAATATCAAAGGCTTTTTTGCATATGGAATACCAAATTTAGTAGAATTTAACTGATCTGATGCATCGGTCTTAAAACTACCAGTAAATAAAGAGCCCGAAGTTATCGCAGGAGCCAATCCAAAACCAGCTCCTTTTGTATATAAAGTTATCAACTTGGCAGAGGAGCCACTATAACCATCTTTATCTTCTACCACAGGAAAACCACCTTTAAAACCTAAAGTAGCTAAAAGCCCTGCTCCTTCATTGGAAGTGCTCAATTGATCCACTGGAGCCGGATTCCAATATTCATTTTTCAAACCTTCATGTTGAACAACCCAAGTATCAAATGAATACTTTAAAAAATTCTGACTACCCGCTATTGAAGCTACATATTTTTTAGTCGTTCCATCTTCTGCTATAACTGTATAGGTAACAGTTTTACCAGCGGAAAAATCCTGTGGGACACCACTTTTGGGAGCCACTGTAGCTTTTTCTGATATTTCAATAATCGGAGTCAATGATTTCAAATCATCATCAGTAGCTTCGTCATTCACTTTAAACAAGATTGTACCCTTTTCTTCATCAATAACCGGCGCTACTGTCACAACCTCATTATCAATAGTAAAACTAGTAATTTTAGCCTCTGATTTTTCACTTCCCGATAGTTTAGCACCTTTATAATTGACTTTAACTTTCATTCCGCCTTCTACATCTACATCAATAACCATATCTACAGCATCCTTACCAATTGTCCCCGAAACGGATGTATTGCACACACCCACCACAAGACTTAACTTCTGATTGCCTGAGAACTTATATGTATCACCACTTTTTGTCAGAGCACAATTATCCACTGTTATATCACCAATAAGAAGTTCAGTACCCGCCACGGTAATAGTAAAGTTTCTCAATTCTAATTTAACGGCAGTATCTGAAGCCTTTGAAATATAAACCTTCTGAACCATATCAGAAGCAATAGGAGTAGATACTCCCACATAATATACATCCATCGTTCCCTTATATGCACCTGCAAGTTCACTATCAACAGGATATTTCACATCATCATCATCACTACAACTCACAAATAAACTTATGGAACAAATAAGCATGAACAAATACAACAATCTTTTCTTCATAATCTTCATAGTTAAATATTAAATATTTCTTATCACATAAAATTATGCAAAGTTAATTATTAAAAAGCACTACCGCAAGTGCTATTTTTGGTATTATATGTTCCATTTTTAATATATTCTCAATATTTACTCTAAAAACAAGTATTTATAGGTCGTGATTCTATATCCTATAAATCCCACATCCATCAACGACAGTCAAATAAAACTTTCCCCAATTTAATATCCGCTCAACAGCCTCCCCCTTACGAATGACAGAAGTGAATTTACAACATTATAATTATTGCATATTTATTAAAAAAGCCGTATCTTTACAGTCTTAGTCATAATTGAAAGTTTGTCAAAGTACAAAGTTAGACATGTTTAATATTGAATTTATTACAAATGTCGTTTCGTTGTGATGGCGGAACCATTTGAAATTACTACTGATTTAATATCATTTTACTCAGAATATTCACTCGTGACGATGCGATATTCTTTCTTAATCTATAAATATATATATTTGCAAATGTTGACAGCCCATAATGGGCAGTTAGCGCCGTTTGTATGCGTGATGTCTTACGTGTTTAAATTTAGTATTGCTTATATACATGTTTATAATGATGAAAAAAGCCCTGGACCGTGATGGTTCGGGGCTTTTCTTGTACTTGCAATAAGCAAGAAGGAAAAAGATTTCAGATTACATCGGCAACTGTGCTATTATCTCTTTCGAACATACCGGCAATTTGCCATTCTTTCCCATATCCACAAAAACCGTTGCACACAACACCGTCCATTGGTCACCATATGTCATCGTACTGCTATGGCTATACCCAAGGCAATGCCCGTATTCATGAAACATGGCCTGACGGGGATAATTATGCGGATGGGCATCCGGAGGAGTCGCATCAAAATAAACACCGGTATAACAATAATTAGCCAAGCCGTACGTATTGCCTCCACCTAATCCGCCGACACCGGCAACACAACCCAGCACAAGCCCGCCATGATTACGGATTCTTAGACGCAACGCATCCAGATTGATCGGATTTCCTCCATTGTCTTTCAACAAACCTTCGTATTTGTTCATTTCCATATTAAACTCTTCGGAAGAGAACATGAAAGCCATATTGACAGCCAACGCCACTCCGTGACGGCACAATAACGGATTCATATGACGCCAATACGCATGACCATTGTCAGCCGAATAAGAAGAAAAACGTATAAACCAGCGACTGTCTATCTGTTCTATTTTCTTCATAAACGGATCTTCTGTACGAATAACAAGCGTCACATCGTCATTGGAAAGTCCGGGCTGTGCAGGCACCACTATCTTCCGTCCACTACTTGTAGTGAATGTCCGTTCCGAATCTACAACCGGCAAGGGGAATGACGCTTCCATAAACGGATAAATCTGTTCAAAATGTGCCAGTTCGAAGAACTCCATGCTAAATTTATTAAAGCGGCACATAATCTTCACATCCTGAATACCTACAGGAGAAAAGAACTTGACAAGCAACTGATGTTCGTCTGAAATGGAAACCTGCAACGGAGCATTCGCATAAAAAGAACGACGGCGACTGTCATAAAAGACCTCACGTGGCTCACTGGCCAAAAACATCGTATCCGCGCGAAACCGAAAGAAGTCCTCCTTACGAACATAAAGTGAACCATCCTGATTTTCCGGATGCAGATAATCAATACTAATATGAGACACACGGCCTGCCTCAATCTTACAATCCGTGAAACGGTATTTACGGACAAACTGAGTTCCGTCACTGCGATCGGACTCAATCGTCACAAATCCGGATAATGCTTTTGTGCCGGGCAATGAGTAAAACGAGTATTTCCCGGTAATGTCATAAGATTCTATCTTTTTGGTTCCGGAATATTTCCCGTCTGCACCAAGAGCGGCATATATTCCTTCGGCATCGTCGAAAGTTACATCGATTTTACGAATGAATCTCCACATATAATCGGACGATACATTCAAATCGATATCCACTCGCCCTACAGAACGCTCCAAGACCACTGTATGCGACACCGAAGCCTGATCTCTGCCGATATGCAATTCTATTTTTTTATAAAAGTAAACCGCATCTAACGGCGCATTTTCCGCATGATTTATCAACCAGTCATCGGACAGTTTTTCGGGTTCTTTGACAGCCTCATCTTCTTCCTCGCTCGTAGTAGCCAAAAAAACGACTGTATAATCCCCCATACTCAATCCTTCGATAGTCAATTTTGAGAAGTTTTCTTCCAGCTTCTGATATAAGGGCTTAATAATCTCTCCACGTTCATTGGCAATAGCATACCACATACGAGTGATCTGCTCCGGTTTGCTTCCGCGTGTCTGCACCACGGACGCATCGTCTTGCTGCAACCCAAACAAAAACGACACTTGTCCGGAATGGGAAGGAACAATGCCGGTCTCCTGTTCAAAATCGCCCGAACAGTTGGCAAGCAATAATGCGCCCAGTAATATCATTATGATTCTTAGCATCTTCATAAACAGCCTCCTCTATTTCTTTACACAACGTACGGATGCAAATGCTTCCATCTGTAACCGCTGTTTCTTAATAACGGCTGTCTCGGCTCCTTCGAACGGCAACCAGTAAGCCCATGCATAACCGCCCGGAAGACCGTTACGTTCGTTTGTCCACAACACAGCTCTTTTCCCGAAAGCCGGATTATTGGATGATGACTTATCTCCCTTCGAGCCAGCCAAAGGAATAATAAGGCTGCGACCGGTGTCTTCCGAAGTAAACTTCACATAATGCTGTGTTCCCGTCACACCACTGGACGGAGTTATCAGTGTTCCTTCTCCGATGTGAAGTGTAGCGGCAATTGTTTCTCCATTTCCTGCCTTATATCTACCCGGAATCTCTTGGTCTGCAGGAAGCAGAGACTGCCATTCGTTACCAGTCGGTATCCGGTATCCTTCAGGGCAAGGCATATGTGTATCATTTACCCAAGGTGCATCAGCTGTCTGGTTACCTAAATTGTTGGAAGGATTATACCCCTGCCAAGGCACGTACATATATAAACGTCCAAACTGGAACAGACCACCCACCGTGTTAATCCAACTTTTATGATACATATCTTCGACCGTAGCCCCGTCCAACGGATAAATCTGATCTTCCAGATCGCGGCTACGCGCATTAAATGCCATCCATACATTTCCTGCGATTTCCACAGTTTCAATCTGTTTGTCACTCGGAGCCACACGTATCTCCACGTAATCATATGTTCCACTCAACAAGGCATTTTTCAAATGCACCAAAACCGTATAGCCCAGGCGACCGCTGCCTTGCGCTGCAACCGATACATTAAATGACGACACGATACCTTCCGCCTCTTCCGACACGGACATATTGCCTACACTTGTTCCGCTACCGGCACCTTCTGTAGAAGAAATATCGATACGAGTGTCTGTAACGAACGCCAGTGTCATGTCATCAGCACCTGTAGCAGGCACTTCCAGTATATTATTCTCATAGTCTACCTTCACCCCTTCCGGAATCCTGGATTTCGACGCATTAAGCAAAAGACGTTGGTTCGTATCAGGCTTTCCGACAATAGTTTCCCCTTCTTCCCACGGTTTGATCTCAAAAACGCCTGTCACTTCAGCTCCCACATTGAGCACTGCCAATTCATATACTTTATTGCGTTCGACAACTGGTAATTCGACTTTTAACCTGATAGGGACTTCACCATAGGTTCCACGCAAGATGATATTGACAGGACGTGTGCTCTCGAACAGACGGAATACCCCCTCTTGCTTGCCATCGAATGCAGAAGAGAACTCCTTCCGATAGCTCACCGTTTTATCCGACGCCCGGACATTTTCGAGGAATGGTAAAGTCTCGGCAGGAGCATTCTCTACGATGACTTCCTTTATCTGCGTTTTGCTGTCGGCTGTTGTGTTCAAATCAATGCGCGCCACACCGCGTTTCATAATTACATTGACCTCCGCATTGCTGCGTGTCACTACTCCGCTCTCCAATTCGACTACAGCCGCCATGAAATCCGGCGCAGAATTATCATGCAATCCTTCACCGATAATCGTATTACGAAATTCTTCTTCACTTTTAGCTTTCTCTCCAGCAGGAATCTCCAGTCCGGTCAGAAAATAAAGTCGAGATCCGCTGACCGCAGAAATCTCCGACTGTCCGCCTTGCCCGGGAGTCAGCTGTTCCTCTTTATATAAATTCCCGTCACTAAACTGGAAAACCGATACATCTTTGAGCTCTTCAGAAGATTCTTCTCCTGCTACCGTAATTCCTTTTAATACCACTGAATAAGTTTGTTGATGGCCTTTTCCCCCGGTTGGTTCATCGTTCGAGCAGGCGCCTGAAAGTAATGTTCCTATTATAATAGGAACGATGGTTTTTCTGCAAGAATAATTCATGTTTTTTTGATTAAAATAATACTGAATATTGGAAACTTTATAAATGCATTTTCCAAAAGCGGCGGCAAAAATACTACTTTTTTCAATACAGCAAGTCATCTGCATAAAATTTTAATAAATATGTTGAATAAAAGAAATCTTTAACGTCAGACTAACTAAATACAAAATAAAAAGTTATTTTTGCAAACGTTTTTTAATTTTATCTCATTCTAATATTATGTACAAGATTTTTCACGGCTTCCACCTAGTAGAAGCTTATCAGGACTTAAAGAAAGCTAAACGGTTAGCAAAGAATCAGACAGTGGCCCGATGTATAAAGTTAACCATAGCTATTACCCTCTCTCTTATTTTATGGTTCCTTCCCATTGATACTTTTGGAATAGAAGGGTTGACCGTTATAGAACAAAGACTTATTTCCATTTTCATTTTCGCCACACTCATGTGGGTGTTCGAAGCTGTCCCGGCATGGACCACTTCCGTTCTTATTGTTGTACTATTATTACTTACCGTTTCCGACAGTAGTTTATGGTTCTTAACCCAAAATACTCCTGCGGAGGAATTGGGACAGACAGTCAAATATAAGTCTATTCTGCATTGCTTTGCCGATCCTATCATCATGCTGTTTATAGGTGGATTTATTCTTGCCATCGCAGCAACCAAAAGTGGACTGGATGTATTGTTGGCACGAGTTATGCTGAGACCTTTCGGAACACAATCACGATATGTGCTATTGGGATTCATCCTCGTTACAGCTGTCTTTTCCATGTTTCTTAGCAATACGGCTACGGCGGCCATGATGCTTACCTTCCTTACTCCCGTATTAAAAGCACTCCCGGCAGATGGAAAAGGGAAAATCGGATTGGCTATGGCCATTCCCGTTGCTGCCAATGTAGGTGGTATGGGAACTCCTATCGGTACACCACCTAACGCCATTGCTTTAAAGTATTTGAATGATCCGGAAGGATTAAATCTGAATATCGGTTTTGGAGAATGGATGAGCTTTATGTTGCCTTACACTATTATTGTACTGTTTATAGCCTGGTTTATTCTCTTACGACTGTTTCCATTCAAACAAAAGAGCATCGAACTGCAAATTGAAGGTGAAGCAAAGAAAGACTGGCGCTCCATTGTGGTTTATATCACCTTTGCTATAACGGTTCTATTGTGGATGTTCGACAAATTTACAGGAGTAAACTCCAATGTAGTGGCAATGATTCCGGTAGCTGTTTTTTGTATAACAGGCGTTATTACCAAACGTGACCTGGAAGAGATCAGCTGGAGTGTACTCTGGATGGTAGCCGGCGGCTTCGCATTGGGCGTAGCCTTGCAAGAGACCGGACTGGCAAAGCATATGATCGAAGCCATCCCATTCAGCACATGGCCCCCTGTACTGATGATTGTCGGTTCCGGACTGATTTGCTATGCTATGGCCAACTTTATTTCACACACAGCCACTGCAGCATTACTCGTCCCTATTCTCGCCATTGCCGGAATCAGCATGCGTGAAAACCTGTCATCGTTGGGAGGTGTAGAGACTTTATTAATTGGAGTCGCCATCGGATCATCGCTGGCAATGATATTACCAATTAGTACACCACCTAATGCCCTGGCACATGCCACAGGAATGATTCAGCAAAAAGATATGGAAAAGGTAGGTATCATTATGGGAATTATAGGACTTATCTTGGGATATACAATGCTGATCATACTCGGCTCCAACAAGTTATTATAAATAATCTATTAAAAAAAGAAGATGTCAAAAGCAGGATGATACATTTATCTTGCTTTTGACATCTTCTTCTTTTTCGAATTTAGCGTCCTATAATCCTCTCCAAAAGTTTATAAGAAACAACAATGGTATAAAACGATATCTCGTCTACTCTATTCCTGATCCGAATTCACAAACTTACTTGGACTGACATTATAATACTTCTTAAATACCTCCCTGAAATACTTCGCATCCGAAAACCCGACAATTTCAGCAATCTCCGTTATTGTATATTCTTTCTGCTTTAATAATTGTGCTGCACGTTGCAAACGGATCATCCGGATGTAGTCAGCCGGAGCATAACCGGTCAGCGCTTTCAGTTTATTATAGAAACTTGTTCGACTCATATGATGCTGATTACTGAGTACATCTACCCCAAAGTCCAAATCTCCCATATTCTTCTCTATACATTCCTTGACTGAAGCTATGAATTTCCAGTCCAAAGTATTAGTACAATTGACAGGTAAATGCTTTTCTTTATTTTCGATACTATTATAGACCTGACGGAGCAATTCACGATTTGCCAATATGTTTTTAATAGTAACCTTTAGTATACCCACACTGAATGGCTTGGTTATATAGGCATCTGCTCCGATTTCCAGTCCTCCGAGTATATTTTTCTCATCCCCTAACGCAGTCAGCAATATGACTGGAATGTGAGACATTTCCACACTCGTTTTGATAGCTGAGCACAGTTCGTCTCCACTCATCTCAGGCATCATTATATCGGATATAACAAGATCTGGATTAAACTCCTTTATAATGACAAGCGCATCTTTGCCATTGGAACAGGACTGGATATTATACCCTGCCATAAGCATATCCACAAGATAATTACGCAAATCATCATTATCTTCCACTACCAGAATACGCTGTAAAGAGGTTTTTATCTGAGGTGCCTCCAAGACCGGCAAGTCAGAAGTTCCCCCCAGTACAACAGCATCCATACGTTCATTCGGCGTTTTTGGAGAGATAAACTTTGCTTTATGCAAATGGGTATTTCCCTTCGGGAAAGTAATTTGCACGCATGTTCCCTGATGTTCAACACTTTGAATATGGATCTTTCCTTTATGCAACTTAACCAGTTTATATACCAGCATCAATCCAATCCCACTTCCGGTCACTTTCAAATTGACTACATTACTACCCCGGAAACAATTTCTGAATAATTTCTTCTGTTCAGATGAAGGAATACCAATTCCTGTATCCTTTACCTCAATACTCCAAGTATTCCCTTCCTCGCAAGCACAAATACACACGCTACCATTCTCTGGCGTGTACTTCAACGCATTTGACAAAATATTCTTCAAGATAGACCCCATTTTGTCACTATCAAACCACACATTCAAATAATCAAAATTACTCTCATAAACAAATCTGACACGCTTCATCTCAGCATATTTGCGGAAAGTAGCACAAACATCATTCATATAAGAATTCAATTCATACTCAGAAACATAAAGAGTAGACGAATATACGTCGATCCGTTCAAAGTTTATCAAGTTGGTTGTCAGCTGAAGCAATGTATTCACATTCTTTAGGGCCATATTCATATGGGGTAATGCCTTCTCTGCCACCATATGGTTTTCAACAACTTCTTCCAGCGGTGCTTTTATCAATGTCAGCGGCGTACGTATATCATGAGCAGTATTAATAAAAAAACGTGTCTTCTCATCAGAAATCTTCTTTTGTTTATGCAACATGATAACACGGAATATGATAATCATAATCAAGACCACCAGAATTGCATACCCCACCATTGCCCACATACTGGCCCACACCGGAGGGGTAATAATGATCTGAATACTCCTTGTTTCATAAGTTTTATACTTCTCCTCATTAGATACAGTACGAATTTGTAACGTATAACTGCCAGGAGGCAGATTTCTAACAACAATCCGATTATCTTGACTCGGACGGGTCCACTCTTTATGATAACCGTCGATTTTCCATGAATAAAGAATATTAGAAGGATAATCATAATTTATGGAAGCCACATCAAGCGAAAAAGTATTTTGACCGTAGGCCAATTCCAGACAATCAGTCTCGTTAATATCCTTCTTCAAGGGAGATCCGTCATCACCAGGATAGACAGGATGATAAGCTATCATAAAATCCCGTAATAACAAACGCGAATAATATGGCTCAGGTATTTCTATGTCTGTCGGAAACTTAACAGCACCATCATTGCCACCAAAGACAAGCGTACTGTTACTGTAAGTTGTGGCAGAACCGGCATTAAAATTTACGCTCATCAGTCCCTGCTCCCGTGTCCAGTTACGGAAAAAATGATCTTTAGGTGAATAAATCGTAATACCATTTTCCGTACCCATCAGGAGATTTTCATCCTGACGCGGAATAATCGTATAAATATTATCAGAAATCAGTGCACAATTATCAGTTCGGTACTGATGAATAAACTTCTTTTTATTGATATCATAAACAAGAAGACCTGCTCCACGAGTACCAATATACAGGATACCATCTTCTCTCTGGTATAATGCACATATATAAGGAGATTCAACAGGCAAGTCAATATACCGGTAAACACCGGATTGCTTGTCAAGCTGATAGAGTCCCATTCTTGTACCAATCCACATTTGACGGGCATTTTTCTCCAGAATGGTGGTGATGGAACTTACTCCCGGATACAAACGAACATTTTTAGTCTCAAGATTAATGCGTTTCAAATGATAATATCCACCGGACCATACATCACCGCCCGAATCCTTTTTAATGTCATAAATGTATTGGTCAGGACGTATTCCTGCAATGGCCGCAGGCGAAAGATAGCTTATTTTAAACCCTTTCTTCTTTTCTATCTTATAAATTCCAGACGTAAAACCACCAGCCCATATCACACCAGGAGAGACTTCACACAACGCCAAGAAGATATGATTCTCATCATCCGGCACCGGATCAAAAGAACTAAAAAAAGAACACCATTCTCTTGTATCGGTCTGATAAAAACTAATTCCATTACTAGTTGCAAACCAAAGGTCACCGTCACTATCTTCTATCACATCATGCACCTGATCATTCACTAACGACCGGTTATTGCCAAGAGAATGCTTTATCAAATCATATCTTCCATAACGATTGTTACGAATGGTAATACCAGTAGGATAATTGGCAAGCCAAATACGCTCCTCCTCATCCACATAGATATCATTGATATTGTTTCCGTTCATTCCATTATAACTGCTATAGTCAGCCGTTATATAAGGTTCACTCTTACAAGTATTTACATTCAGCTTATATACTCCTTTTCCACCCGTAGCTATCAACAACTCATCAGCGTTCAGAGCAACAATCTGATTAACTTCCACATTGTTTGGTGCATAACAAGGAGTGATTTTTTGGGTTTTACCAATATCATATATAAGTATCCCTTCTTTATAACTACCCACAAATAATTGCTTTGACACAGTATGGTAATACAGTTCGTGAACAGGTGTAACGATGCTTTTTACTACTTCATCAGGAATTTGTTTCAGTTCTCCCTTTTCTATCCCGACACAAAACAAACCGCTTCCCGTACCGATAAAAAAATGACCGCCATCAGCCTGCTCAATAGTAGATATTGCACCATCGACAGGCTTTGGCATATGTTGTGTTGTTCCAGTACGAATATTATACCAGGTAATTGTATCTTTGTAACATAGCCAAATATGATCATTCTTGTCCAGATAACCATAATCAAGAAATGCTTGAAACTTATTTCGGATCAATTCAGGGTGTACATAAGCCAATTCAAATTTATCATGTTGTGAATCATACCTGAAAATACGTCCTTTCTGCCCGATTACCCATAATACATCTTCCTGATCCATATAAAGCCAGTTCAAAGCTATCCGTGAGTCCAGCTTCATACTGTCATCCGAGAAAGTATAATGCTTGATGTGTTTACCGTCATAACGATCTACCCCCTCCTGAGTCAAAAACCACATATATCCGCGTCGGTCTTTTTGAATATGGTAGATTTTCTGGTTGTTCAAACCGTCTTCCAACCCTATGTACTTATAAATTTGCCCCTTGCTCACAGCACTACTAATGAGAAGAACTATAAACACTAAAAGTTTTCTATTTTTTACAATTATCTTCATTCCTTTCACAAAACACTCAAAAATATATTTGCAAAAATATGAAAATATTATTTAAACAGCAACTGAATAAATTAATAATTATATGTTAAAAACAGAAACATAAAAAACACAACTATCTCATCTATCGGAAATACCGCATAATACCCCAAATACTCCCCAACAAAAACATCGGAAATAGATAAGTGTTCTTTCTAAATTATATTAGTCATTTTTTGTACGATTTTCCAGCATCAGATCATAAATATACACGAACAGGAATCATCTTATTATTAGGACAATTTCAATCATATATTTATTCCTTCGATTATGCATTTAAAATCCATAAGCCTCTTTTCAATTTTCCATAAAATAAAAAATGATGTTAATTCCATTTTGAAACTTCGAACTATTTTTTTTAATCCCGTGTTTTTTTCATACAGTAGGAGCTTAAGTACATTTCGGATGATATAACAAAAGTAATATAATAAATCGGGGAAGTGTAATAGAGGAAACCTACATATTTTTCTAAAAAAATGAGTTTTAAATATTGTTTCATCAATAAAATCTACAGCCATGAAAAGTATAAGTTCAAATTTATGGATCAGATTAATAGTCAGTTCTATCATAGGAACAATAATTTATTGTTTATCAAGTATGAGACAGCAAACAAGCTGACTGTAAAGAAGAATATTCTAGCGATATGAATAAATATTTTTCCATTCAACAAGCAAAATATTTTTCCTTTATAAAATACTAATTATATATCTATATATTTACATATAAACCCACTAATAAGTATGTGACTTTAAGAACTTAACTTACATACAGTTTCTTACTTATTACCAAACTCTATTTTTAACTATCTAAAACCAACTTAATTATGGAAAATAGAACTTCTGATTTATGGCTCGGTCTTGGTATAGGATCGGTCATTGGCGCCCTCGTTTATCGTTTTTCACGAACTTCTAAAGCCAAAAAACTAAAGAAAAAAGTATGTGATGCCTTTCATAAAATAAGTGGGCAAGCCGAAGAAATGTTAGATACTGCAAAGGAAAAAGTATTGGATACAGGTGCTGCCGTAGCCGATAAAGTTGCAGACAAAACTTTCGACCTAGCTGAAAAGGCAGATGACCTTAAAGGCAAAATGCATACAATAGCTGCTGATGCAAAAAAATGAAACAGATTCTAGTAAACCAATTAAGAACACTAGAGTGTTTCTGAATAAACCTAAATTATTAACTAAAACTTTTGAATTATGAACAAGAAAACTGAAAAGAAACAGGAAGAGGCAAAGGGCACTAAAAAGACCGCCCAAGCTAAAGAGTGCAAGTCTTCGACTTCAAGCAAAAAAACTGAAAAGAAATAGGCATTCAGAATCGTTAAGTTTGTGTCATTCTTCAGGCAGACAGGAATCTGCCTGAAGAATCCACCAATTTATTCTCAAAGTGACTTTACAATTTTAATTTAAAAGAATATGAAAAAATTATTATTTGCGATTTTTGTAGTTACAACTATAATATCCTTCACGTCCTGTCGTAATAAAAAAGAACAGGATAAAGCGAAACAACAAGTTGAAAAAGTGAAAGAAAACGTCAATGATGCAGTGGACAAAGTATCCGATAAAATCGAAGATGGTGCTGATGCCGTAAAAGATGCATGGAAAGACACCAAAAAAGACGTTCAAAACAACGCAGAGAAAACCAAGAAAGAAATCAAGGAAGGATATAACGAAGTGAAAAAAGATGTAAGTAAAAAACTTGACTAATTCTTAATCGTATATCATTCTATAAATAGTAACTTCTTACATATTAATAAGCTATGGTTGGATTTGCAATATGGATTGTTGGATTAGTACTGACTATCAAAGCCGCACTGGAAATATGGCGTATCCATGCACCAATAGAAAGACGGCTGATAGCTATTATCTTAATCGTTCTTACCAGCTGGATAGGATTGCTGTTCTATTATTTCTACGGCAAGGCACGAATGCCGCAATGGCTGGGTACTGGAGTTCAAAAATATTAGCTACATCAGAAAGCAATATTTATATGAATATAATTCTAAACATGGGAGAGTACAGCAAAAGTCAATAGCAACTCTCCCAAAATTTCCCTCCTTCAAGAAGGAGATTTGAGTTACTATTGACTTTTACTCTCTGCAAATTACCAATATTTTTCAATTCTCTCATAACCGAAAATCCTACCGCGTTCATCATCTATACCTTGCAACTTCTTGCAGATAATCTGTGCTCCAATCATACTAAAGGTTATGCCGTTGCCACCATATCCCAAATCAAAAAACATCCTGTCCTTATCTGGACAATTACCGATAAAGGGTAGCCCATCTTTTGTTGTACTAAAAGTGCCACACCACGCCATTTCTGTTTTAAAAGGAATACTTGGAAATAATCTCCTAAATTTCTTTTCTAATACAAGAGTTTTCTTTCTGAGTAACGCATCACGGCGCTCCGGATCACTGAACTTTTCATCTTCACCACCGACAATGATACGATTTCCCCTTGTAGTCCGTATATACAAATATGGCTCAGCTGTTTCCCAAATTAAACACTGTTCAGGCCACAAATCTTTAGAATCTACCGGATGCGACACAAGTGCATAAGTTGAAGTCAAATCCATAATTTCCCGAGATAAAAACTTCCCTGCTTCAAATCCGGCTGCGATGATCACATATTTACACTCTATTTTATGCCCTCTATCTGTTTCTATAATATATCCTTCAGGCATTTCAACACATTCTGTTACACCGGTATGAGTAAAAATTTCCAGTCCATCTTTTTTCATATGGTAGAGCAAAAGACCAGTAGTCGCTTTGTAAGCATCCATCTGCGCCGATACTCGGTTTAACAGTGCATTGCCTGGAACCTCTATATTATACAGTTTTTTTATCTCCTCTTTTCCCAGCAAACGAACCGGCAAATTGTGCTTCTTTCGTATCACATATTCTTTTTCAATTAATTCTATATCCTTTGGAATACTAGCATAAAAAAGACTTGGTCGTTTTTCAAAATCAGCATCTACTCCTGTTTCCTTTAATACCTTTTCAATATCAGCAATTGATGCCAAAGATGCGCGATATGCAGAAACAGCATTATCCTCTCCAATAATTTCTGCCATTTCACAAAGAGGAACATCAATTTCATATTGCAGTAAAGCGGTACTTGCAATGGAACTTCCAGTTGCAATGCTTCGTTTGTCAACCATGCAACATCTTAAACCGGCACTACAAAGCTCGTGTACCATCAAAGCACCCGTTATACCAGACCCCACAACTACAATATCTGTTGAAAAATCATCCTCCAAGGGATGAAAGTAATCTAACAATGAATTTTTAACAACCCAATAGGGCAATCCTGAATGTAAGTCCATAATATATTGAATTATGTAAACTCCCTTGCATCCTCCTCCACACTTACAGCAGGGAGAAAAACGTAAAAACATGGAAAACACAAAAACATTCCCAAAAGAGTTTACTCCCGATTTATAATAAGATACTATTCACCCTGTTCAATTGCGCAATATCTTTTACATTGTATCAAAACGTTCTCAAAATAAACAACATCACACAAAAAAAGATAGTTCGAAGGAAAAGACTGGATTTAACATCTATTTAATGCATAAGAAATATTGTAAAACAACCAGCATATATGAAGGTATTCACCAAACAAAATATCAACATACTATCTAAATAATATATCAAGGTATGAAATTAAATCTCAGTAGATCTATCACATACTTTTTTAACATTAAAAATAAATTCAATGACAATAATTATCAAATATATTCGGTGAGGTTGTAATTGCCCCTTTATCAGCAGGGCATATGGCGGTAGAAACACACAAAAAGCTCCGTAAATCAATGATTTACAGAGCTTTTAATCAGGAATACTCGTACTCGAAGCGGGACTTGAACCCGCACAGCCGCAATGGCCAAAGGATTTTAAGTCCTTCGTGTCTACCATTCCACCATTCGAGCATCCTTTCAAAGAGAGCGGAAAACGAGACTCGAACTCGCGACCCTAACCTTGGCAAGGTTATGCTCTACCAACTGAGCTATTTCCGCATTTTTTCAACGGGTGCAAAGATAATGAGTTTCCTTGTTTCTGCCAAACTTTCGATCAAAAAAGTTTGGCAGAAAATATTTTATCGCCCTAATAATGCTTTCTCAGCCTGCTCCATTCCACAGAAATTGAAGCCATCGACCACTTGTTGCATTAATGCGGAGATTTCATCATTACAAAGATTACCGATACTTCCTTCGTGTGTATGATGCACCTGTTTGTCATGAGTAAATTTTCCGGCTTCTATATCAAGACCGACTTTCTTATACGCATCACGGAAAGGCATACCTTCACGAGCCAGTCGATTCACTTCCTCGACACTGAAAATAAACAGATATTTATCATCATCAAGGATATGTTCATTCACCTTAATCTCATTCATGATATAAGTCGTCATCTGCAAGCAGTCCTTCAGTTCCTGAAAAGCGGGAAGGAAAACCTCTTTAATAATCTGTAAGTCACGGAAGTAACCGGATGGCAGATTGTTTGCTATCATCATTATCTGCTGAGGAAGAGACTGCAGTTTATTACATTTAGCACGTGTCAGTTCGAACACATCCGGATTCTTCTTATGAGGCATGATGCTCGAACCGGTAGTACAATCATCCGGCAGCTTCACGAAACCGAAGTTCTGACTATTGAACATACAAGCATCAAAAGCCAGCTTGGAGATCGTTCCGGCAATGGTAGCCAATGCAAAAGCAACATTACGCTCCAACTTGCCACGTCCCATCTGCGCATAAACGACATTATAATTCAGCGAATCAAAACCTAACAAATCGGTTGTCATCGTCCGGTTCAACGGGAAAGAGGAGCCATATCCTGCTGCAGAGCCCAAAGGATTGCGATTGCACATCCTGAAAGCCGCTTGTAGGAACTGCATATCATCCACCAGGCTTTCGGCATAAGCACCGAACCACAATCCAAAGGATGAAGGCATCGCAATCTGCAAATGGGTATATCCCGGCATCAGGACATTTTTATATCGCTCACTCTGAAGAATCAACACATGAAAGAGTTGTTCCACCGCTTCCGCGATCTCGCGAATCTGTGTACGGGTAAAGAGTTTGAGGTCCAGCAAAACCTGATCATTCCGTGAACGACCACTGTGAATCTTCTTACCGACATCTCCCAAACGGCGGGTCAGCATCAATTCTACCTGCGAATGCACATCCTCTACTCCTTCTTCTATTATAAACTCACCTCTTTCGGCCGAAGCATAAATAGTCTTCAACTCAGCCAACAACTGTTCCAGTTCTTCCTTGGTCAACAGACCGATACTTTCGAGCATCGTAATATGAGCCATAGAACCGAGTACATCATGTTTAGCCAGATAAAGATCCATCTCACGATCACGTCCCACCGTAAAACGTTCGATGTCTTTATTTACCTGCACGGATTTTTCCCAAAGTTTCTGCGCCATAATATTTAAGTATTAGGTAATAAGTAGTAAGTAATAATCGTAGTTACGTTGATACTCCGCGGGTATTACCTATTATTTATTACTTATTACCTGTTTAATAGTTAATCATCGACAGCATCTCAACCATCTTCTTCAGACCATCCTGAAGAGGTTTCTGTACCATCGCTTTCATAAACGGATTGATATCCATACTGATAGTCACTTTCAACTTGCACTCTTCCTCTGCTGTTGAGACTAGCTGCATCCACATATTAAAAGGTAGCGGAGAGTTGGTAGTTGCCAGTTTAATACATTTGCAAGGTTCACGCTCAACAATCTGCAACGTCAGCTGACCGATAGGCGAAACGCTAAAGCTCAGTGTATCCGAATCAAAACTCAAGTCCTGTATTTTATCTTCCGGTAAACGGTCTTTCACTGATTCCAGGTTGCTCAAGTCCGACAGCTTGGCATACACACGTTCCTGACTGTAAGGTATTACCTTTACACTACTTTCAAAATTAGCCATAATTCTTTATTCGTATAAAATCAAAGAAAGAACTATCCGAACAGATATTGTCCGAATGGTTCTTTCTTACTAAAATTTCCGATCAAATAATACAATATTATTTCCCTGCATCCCAATGAGCCGGGTCTTTACGCCAATCGTTCAATGTCGCAATATCTTCTTCTTCGATATAACCGGTACGAAGTGCTACATCAAGTACTGCTTCGTAATTGGTCAACGTCACCAAAGGTACTTTAGCATTCTTGAATGCTTCCTCGGCAACGGGAAAGCCATACGTATAGGCAGCTACCATACCGATCACTTCACAACCATCGCGACGAATTGCTTCCACAGCCTTCAAACTACTACCACCTGTAGAAATCAAATCTTCAACCACTACGACTTTCATACCCGGACGAAGTTCTCCTTCAATCAGGTTTTCCAATCCGTGGTCTTTCGGGGTAGAACGAACATACACGAACGGCAGATTCAACGCGTCAGCCACTAATGCTCCCTGAGGGATAGCACCTGTAGCCACACCTGCAATCGCATCCACCTGTCCGAATCGTTCCAATATCAGACGTGTAATCTCAATCTTCACAAAATTACGAAGAGAAGGATAGGACAGAGTTTTACGGTTGTCACAGTAAAAGGGGGATTTCCATCCAGAAGCCCATGTAAAAGGGTTAGCGGGTTGAAGTTTAATAGCCTTAATCTTCAAAAGTTTCTCCCCAAATAGTCTCTCTAAGTTTTTCATAACTAAACTAACTATTAATTATTTGCCGCAAAAGTACAGAAATTGAACGAGAATAGAAAGAAGAATCCGTTTATTTTTTAACTGAATTGTTCCTCTTCCTCCGGAATTTCGATACAACGACGTATATCTTTGAGTTCAAAACCACGGCTCACCGCAAATCGCATCAGCTTTCCGTTCAGTTCATAATCATCTTTCGCATGAATGCTTTTCCGTTTGGAAGCCAGCAAGTCACGCAGGATGGAGAGATATTCCTCTTCATCAATTTCGTTCAGATGACGCCATGCCACATCGGAAGGAATCTTCTTCATGTAGAGTCCCTGTGCTATTTTCATTTTACCCCATTTGGCAAAACGAAACTTATCGTTCACAAAAGCACGGCAATAGCGCTCGTCATCAATATACTTTTCGGTTTCCAGCCGTTCAAGGATACGCGCTATGGTCTCATAGGCTATACCCCAACGCTGTAATTTCTCATTTACTTCTGCCCGGCAATGTTCTGCAGCGGAGCAATAAGAGGCAACACGATTCAACGCCTCTTCATCTGTTAATTGTGCACTCATCGGTTAGCTGTAAGTATTCTATCTTTTCCAAATATGTCTTTTATAACACGAACGTCCCGATATTGGTTCATTTCTATCATGCGTATCATGTCTTGTCCGTATGCCTGATTGATTTCAAAATAGAGTTTGCCACCCGGACGAAGTAGTTCTCGTCCCAGTTCCGCAATCCGGCGATAGAAACGCAGAGGGTCTTCATCAGGAACAAACAGGGCAAGTTCCGGCTCCCAGTCAAGCACATTGGCTTCCATCTCTGTTTTTTCAGTTTCCGTCACATAGGGCGGATTGCTGACAATTATATCGTAAGATGCCCCCTGTATTCCGTCAGCAGAAAAAACATCCTGTCGACGGAAGGTGACCTGAGCATCCAACTCTTCATTATTTTTACGGGCAATAGCCAACGCTTCTTCCGAAATATCCCAGGCATCCACTTTCGCATCCGGCAGATTTTTATCCAGAGAGATGGCGATACATCCGCTTCCTGTACCTATATCTAATAGGCGACGAGCATCCGGATTCTCCTTTACAATCAGGTCCACCAGTTCGGCAGTCTCCGGACGAGGGATCAGCACGCCGGGAGCTACCCGAAAGTTCCTTCCACAGAACTCAGCATATCCCCGAATGTACTGTATTGGCTCATTTTTCTGCAAACGGAATATAATGTTTTCTAATTCACGCTGTTTGCATGCAGATAAAATTATATCTTTGCCCATGTAAATATCAAGCGCATCCACCCCCAACATGTCGCAACAGATCAACATCGAAAGAGCTTTGACCTCTTCCGGCGGATAAATATCCTGTAGTGACTGACGAATGTAAGCAGTGATGCGGTTCATATTTTACGATTTCGGAGTGCAAAAGTAAGAATAATATAGCGAAGAGCACCAAAATGGAAGAAGAAAAATACATGAGACGTTGCATTGAACTGGCAAAAAACGGACTGTGCAATGTCGCTCCAAACCCGATGGTAGGGGCTGTTATCGTATGTGACGGACTTATTATCGGCGAAGGATATCACATCCGCTGCGGAGAGGCGCATGCCGAAGTAAACGCGATTCGTTCCGTCAAAGACAAGTCTTTATTGAGCCGTTCCACCATTTATGTCAGCCTGGAACCTTGCTCACACTACGGAAAGACGCCTCCTTGTGCCGACTTGATTATCGAGAAGCAGATTCCCCGTATTGTAATTGGCTGTCAAGACCCGTTCTCACAGGTCGCCGGACGAGGAATTCAGAAGTTGCGGGACGCCGGAAGAGAAGTGACAGTAGGCGTACTGGAGAAAGAATGCAGGTATCTGATCCGGCGCTTCATTACTTTCAATACGCTGCACCGCCCCTTTATCACACTAAAATGGGCAGAATCGGCTGATCATTTCATTGATGTAGAACGAACAGACGGCAATCCCGTAGTACTGTCCTCCCCTCTTACTTCCATGCTTGTACATAAAAAGAGAGCGGAAACTGATGCAATCATGGTAGGCAGGCGGACAGCATTGTTGGACAATCCGTCGCTGACAGTCCGCAACTGGTACGGCCGGAATCCGGAACGCATCGTTTTGGACCGTGCATTGTCTCTTCCCCACAGCCTGCGTCTGTTTGACGGAGAAGTACCCACCATCGTATTTACAGCAGAAAAACATCCGGACAAGAAGAACGTCACATACCGCACGATTGAATTCACACAGGATATTCTGCCACAGATCATGAAAGTGCTATATCAACAAAAAATACAGTCCTTACTGGTAGAGGGAGGAAGTCAGCTGCTCCAATCATTTATTGATGCCGAACTATGGGATGAAGTATATATTGAGAAATGTCCGTGCAAGCTGAATTCCGGTGTTAAAGCACCTGAAATAAGCGATAATTTTAGTTATTCGACTGAAAAACACTTCGACAGACAGATTTGGCATTATGTTTTCGAGAAATAGCTAAAATAGTTCTATTCAAGGGGTTCTACGTCGATAAAAACAGCGTTATTATCTATAATTTTATATAAAACTTCCCCTTAATGTTCTATATCGGAAAAAATGTTCCTATTTTTGCAACTTGTAAATAAACACAATCTTTCAAATGAGAATAAAGTTTTTATCAATCATTGCGAGTTTTTTCATGGTGTCATTCGTTATTACGTCTTGCCTTGACAATGATAACGAAGTCAATTATAGTCCGGATGCGACTATACGCGCATTTGAACTTGACACTATAGGTTATGGGGTAAACTATAAATTCACAATTGACCAAGTTAGTCGTTTAATATATAATGTGGATTCACTGCCTGTCAATGCTGACACGATCATTAATAGTATTCTGATCAAGACGCTGACAACAGCATCCGGTATCGTGACGATGAAAGATCAGAACGATCAGGATTCAATCGTTAATATTAACGACTCTATTGACCTGACTAAGTATGTAAATGCAACCGAGAAAAACAACTTTCTGGTACTGAAGGTATGGGCACCGAATATGGAGGTTCAGAATGAGTACAAAGTTAATATACGGATGCATACGATGGTTCCCGATTCACTCAGTTGGGGAAAAGAGCCGATAGCGAATAATCCTATGAGCAACACTACTGAAAAACAAAAGATAGTAACGCTTGGGGATAAGATATTACTATTCACTCAAAACAGTGATGATATTTATAGCACAGCAATACCGGCAGGCTCTCCTACTGATCGTTTAAACTATGGTCAAAAATGGGATAAAGAAACGACAGGAAAACTTCCTGTTGGTGCTGATATTACATCCATTATCCGATTCGTTGACAAGTTATATTTACTTGCTGAGAATAAGGAAGTATATAATTCTAATGACGGTTTGACTTGGACAAAAGATGAAGTACTCAATTCCGATGGTGTTTCCGTTACTAATCTGATAACCAGCTTTTCTGACAGTGATGGCAGTAACCATAAAAAGATAAATGGAATAGCAGGTATAGTAGAGATTAATGGAAAGAAATATTTCAGTTTTGCAAAGAAAGATGCAACATGGGAGAAAGATATAGACAAATTAACAGCTGTCCCTGCTGAGTTCCCGATAAACAATCTGTCAGCCGATGTATATGCAACTGAAAGCGGAACGTTGAATGCAATCGTTGTAGGTAATACTGAAGACGGTTTAGACAATGACACAGCTACAGTCGTTTGGGCTTCAGAAGATGGTAAAGCCTGGATTCCAATGGAGATTCCATCAAATAATAACTGTCCGAAATTAGTAGACCCGTCTATTATACATTATAATGACGCATTTTACATTTGCGGAAAAGAGACAAAAGATGATGCTAAGGGATTCCAGAAATTCTATACCTCCCCGACATTACTTGTATGGAAAGGGGTAGACAGAATGTTCATGCTTCCCGGAATTCTTCCTCCGGTGAAACTTGAAGGAGGAGTAATACAATATCCTTATTCCGAGTTTAGCTTCAAGGGAAAAGAAGCAAACTACACAATGGTAGTTGACAGAAACCATTATATATGGATGGTAGGCGGTCAAGGTATTGACAAAATCTGGCGTGGTAGAGTTAATAAACTCGGATTTCTAATACAATAATAAGAAGTAGTTAAATACGAACCTTATAATCAAAACATGTCCTATATAGAGAAAATAGACAAAAATCGGATTCCCCAGCACATAGCCATCATTATGGATGGGAATGGGAGATGGGCTAAACAGCGGGGAAAAGAACGAACTTACGGTCACCAGGCAGGCGCAGAAACGGTACATAAAATTATCGAGGATGCTGCACGTCTGGGGGTCAAATATCTGACTTTATATACCTTCTCCACTGAGAACTGGAACCGTCCGCAGGAAGAAGTAGCAGCTTTGATGAATCTATTGCTGGATTCTATCGAAGAAGAAACTCTGATGAAGAACAATATCCGTTTCCGCATTATTGGCGATATAAAGAAATTACCTGCCGAAGTACAGGAAGGTCTGTCAAGATGTATAGAACACACAGCTAATAATACAGGAACCTGTCTGGTACTGGCACTCAGCTACTCTTCCCGCTGGGAAATGACTGAAGCAGTCCGACAGATTGCAACGCTTGCGAAAACGGGAGAAATATCTCCTGAACAAATAACAGATGAATACATAACTGCTCATCTGACCACAAACTTTATGCCCGACCCGGATTTACTGATCCGCACGGGAGGAGAAATCCGACTAAGCAACTACCTGCTATGGCAATGTGCTTATTCGGAGCTTTATTTTTGTGATACATTCTGGCCGGACTTCGATAAAGAAGAATTCTGTAAAGCCATTTATGAGTATCAGCAAAGAGAGCGCCGGTTCGGCAAAACGAGTGAACAAATCAGCTAACATAATTCGAAACTTCAAATTATAACATAAATGCATTATCGTATTTCCTTTATATTCGTAACGTTTATCGGCCTGTTCTGCTTTGCAGCCACGGGCTTTACGCAGAATACCAACACTGACGAAGACTCTAAGCCAGTCATCTTATACTCAGGAACGCCTAAAAAGTATGAGATAGCAGACATCAAGGTTGAAGGCGTGAAGAATTATGAAGACTATGTGTTAATCGGATTATCCGGACTGTCCGTTGGACAGACGATTACCGTGCCGGGTGATGAGATTACCGGAGCAATCAAGCGCTACTGGAAACATGGTTTGTTCTCTAACGTACAGATTACTGCCGAAAAGATAGAAGGCAACAAGATTTGGTTAAAAATCAGTCTGACACAACGTCCCCGTATTGCGGATGTACGCTATCATGGTGTGAAGAAGTCAGAACGTACAGACCTTGAAAGCAAACTGGGTATGGTAAAAGGTATGCAGATCACTCCGAATACCGTTGACCGTGCAAAGACATTGATCAAACGTTATTTTGACGATAAAGGCTTTAAGAATGCAGAAGTGATTATCGCGCAAAAGGACGATCCATCTAACGAAAATCAGGTGATTGTTGACATTGATATCGACAAGAAGGAAAAGATTAAAGTGCACGCTATCCATATCACCGGAAACTCGGCCATCAAAACATCCAAGCTGAAGAAAGTGATGAAGAAGACCAATGAAAAAGGCAAACTTCTGAACCTGTTCCGCACCAAGAAATTTGTTCCGGAAAACTTTGAAGCAGATAAGCAGCTGATCATAGATAAGTATAACGAGCTGGGATATCGTGACGCAATGATCGTAAAAGACAGTGTAGCACAGTACGATGCAAAGACGGTAGATGTATATATGGATATAGACGAAGGTCAGAAATATTACCTTCGTAATGTAACATGGGTAGGTAACACACTGTATCCTTCAGAACAGCTGAACTTCCTGCTCCGCATGAAGAAGGGTGATGTTTACAACCAGAAGTTGCTGGGAGAACGTACCTCTACAGATGACGACGCAATCGGTAACTTATATTACAATAACGGTTATTTGTTCTACAATCTTGATCCGGTAGAAGTAAATATCGTCGGTGACTCCATCGACCTCGAAATGAGAATTTATGAAGGCCGTCAGGCTACGATTAATAAGATCAACATCAGCGGTAACGACCGTCTGTATGAAAACGTAGTTCGTCGTGAGCTTCGCATTCGTCCGGGACAGTTGTTCAGCAAGGATGACCTGATGCGTTCATTACGTGAAATCCAGCAGATGGGACACTTTGACCCTGAAAAACTGCAGCCGGATATTCAGCCGGACCCTGTAAACGGAACAGTTGATATAGGTCTGCCTTTGACATCTAAAGCCAATGACCAGGTAGAATTCTCTGCCGGTTGGGGACAAACAGGTATCATCGGTAAGCTGAGTCTGAAATTTACCAACTTCTCTGTTGCCAACTTGCTGCGTCCGGGTGAAAACTACCGTGGTATCCTGCCGCAAGGTGACGGACAGACATTGACCATCAGCGGTCAGACGAATGCTAAATACTATCAGTCATATAGCATCTCATTCTTCGATCCTTGGTTTGGAGGTAAACGCCCGAACTCACTTTCCGTATCGGCTTTCTTCTCAGTTCAGACTGACATCAGCAGCCGTTACTACAACTCAAGCTATTTCAACAACTATTACAATAGTTATTATGCAGGCTATGGTGGCTACGGCTCATACAACTACGGTAACTACAACAACTATGAGAACTACTATGACCCCGACAAGTCTATCAAGATGTGGGGACTTTCTCTGGGTTGGGGTAAGCGTCTGAAATGGCCGGATGACTACTTTACTTTGTCTGCAGAGCTGGCTTACCAACGCTACAACCTGAAAGACTGGCAGTATTTCCCGGTAACCAACGGTAAATGTAATGACCTCAGCCTTTCACTAACTTTGGCACGTAACTCTATTGACAACCCGATCTTCCCACGTACAGGTTCGGACTTCTCGCTGTCAGTTCAGCTTACTCCTCCGTACTCATTGTTTGATGGTAAAGACTATAAAGGTTATTTCTATAATCCCGAAAGCGACAGAGGCATCACTCAGGATAATATGAATAAACTTCATAGATGGGTTGAGTACCACAAATGGAAATTTAAAGCCAAAACATATACTCCGTTGATGGATTATATAGCACATCCTAAGTGTCTGGTATTGATGACACGTACAGAGTTCGGTTTGTTAGGTCACTATAATAAATACAAGAAATCACCGTTCGGTACATTCGACGTAGGTGGTGACGGTATGACAGGTTACTCAAGCTATGCAACGGAAAGTATCGCCTTGCGTGGTTATGAAAACAGTTCATTGACACCGTATGGAGAAGAAGGATATGCTTACGCCCGTCTTGGTATCGAATTAAGATATCCGTTGATGCTGGAAACAAGTACTAACATTTATGTGTTAGGTTTCCTGGAAGCCGGTAATGCTTGGCATGATATCTCTAAATTCAATCCGTTTGATTTGAAACGTTCTGCCGGTGTCGGTGTTCGTATCTTCTTGCCGATGATTGGTATGATGGGTATCGACTGGGGTTATGGTTTCGACAGAATAGGCAGTACCAAAGACTACGGCGGAAGTCAATTCCACTTTATTTTAGGACAAGAATTCTAATATAAAAACTAAAAACTAAACGTCATGAGAAAGTCTGTTCTATCCATTATGTTACTGTTTGCCATCAGTATGGCAGCTAGTGCACAAAAATTTGCATTGATCGATACGGAATATATTCTGAAAAATATTCCGGCATATCAAAGCGCTAATGAGCAATTGCAGGAAGCTACAAAGAAATATCAAAGCGAAGTGGAGGTAATTGCCAAGGAAGCACAGAAGATGTTCCAGGACTATCAAGCTCAGTCCTCTACTCTCTCTGCGGCTCAGAAGACTAAGAAGGAAGATGAGATTGTAGCGAAAGAGAAATCCGCTGCCGAACTGAAGCGCAAATACTTCGGTCCGGAAGGCGAACTGGCTAAGATGCAGGAGAAGCTGATTAATCCTATTCAGGATGAAATATATGGTGCTGTAAAGGAACTGTCGCAACTACACGGATACGACCTTGTACTCGACAGAGCCTCTGCTGCAGGCATCATTTTTGCCAATCCACGTATTGATATTAGTGATGAAGTGCTGAGAAAATTAGGATATTCAAATTAATTTCATACATTTGCATCGAAAATAACTAAAAATCATTCAAATAAATTATAGAACTATGCTAAAAAAAATTGCACTTGTATTGATGCTTGCACTCCCAATGGGTGTATTTGCACAAAATCTGAAATTCGGTCATATTAATGCCCAAGAAATCGTTTCAGCAATGCCTGAATTTGCTAAGGCACAATCTGATATTGAAGCACTAGACAAACAACTGACCAGCGAATTACAAAGAACTCAGGAAGAATTCAACAAGAAATATCAGGAATTCCAGCAAGCTATCGCTAAGGACTCTCTTCCTGCTAACATCGCTGAGAGAAGACAAAAAGAACTGCAGGATATGATGCAAAGACAAGAGCAGTTCCAACAGGAAGCTCAACAGCAGATGCAAAAAGCTCAGGCTGACGCAATGGCTCCTATCTACAAAAAGTTGGACGACGCAATTAAAGCTGTAGGTGCTGCCGAAGGCGTAATCTACATCTTCGACCTTGCAAGAACACCGGTTGCTTACGTTAATGAGTCACAAAGTATTAATCTGACTCCTAAGGTAAAGACACAGCTCGGCATCAAATAAGAAGCTATAAGCTATAAAATACCGAAAGGGAAAGAGAAAAGAAGATCATACTTCTTTCTCTTTCCCTTTTTTCATGTAACTTTGCGTATATAAAACCGCACTCGTCATGAAGCAACATCTATCTCATACACCCGGGCCAATCGGAGTTTTCGATTCCGGATACGGTGGGCTGACTATCCTCAACAAGATAAGAGAGGCGCTGCCGGAATATGATTATATCTATCTGGGAGACAATGCACGCACTCCTTACGGCACACGTTCTTTTGAAATCGTATACGAATTCACTTTGCAGGCAGTCAATAAATTGTTTGAAATGGGATGTCATCTCGTTATCTTGGCCTGCAATACAGCCTCTGCCAAAGCATTGCGCAGCATACAAATGAATGACTTGCCCGGCATTGACCCTGAACGCCGTGTACTCGGAGTTATCCGCCCTACCGTTGAGTGTATAGGCGACATTACTCAAAGCCGTCATATCGGAGTACTGGCAACAGCAGGTACCATCAAGTCCGAATCGTATCCATTAGAGATACATAAGCTATTCCCGGATATTCAAGTGAGCGGAATGGCATGCCCCATGTGGGTGCCGCTAGTGGAAAATAATGAATCACAGAACGAAGGGGCCGATTATTTCATCCGGAAATACATTGACCAGTTGCTATCCAAAGATCCTGAAATTGACACGATGATTCTGGGCTGTACGCATTATCCTATCTTGCTCCCTAAGATACAAAAATACACTCCGAAGCATATCCGTATTGTCGCACAAGGAGAATATGTAGCCGAAAGTCTGAAGGACTACCTGAGCAGACATCCGGAGATGAATGCTAAATGTACCCAAAACGGCAGTTGTCTGTTTTACACCACAGAAGCGGAAGAGAAGTTTGTCGAATCGGCCTCTTCCTTCCTGAACCAGCAAATCGACGTAAAAAGAATTTCTCTCGAATAAATATGGGAAAGCAGATCAATCTTTCCTTCTTTTTTGTTATATTTGTATACATAACCTCAAATAGCATAAGATTATGAAAGAAGAAGATTATAGCAGGGCCATAGAAGTATTCTCCGGTTCTCCATGGGAAGCAGAAATTATCAAGGGATTGTTGGAAAGTAATGACATCCGCTGCGTCATTAAAGATGGTATCATGGGGACATTAGCCCCCTATATTGCTCCATCTGTATCTGTTCTGGTCACTGAAGACCAGTACGAAGCCGCTACTGAACTGATCAGAAGCCGCAACGAGAAAGATACTGACTGATACGGTCCAGTCCTTCCCGGATACTCTCCAGCGAATTCGCATAGGAGAAACGGACATATCCTTCGCCTCCCGTTCCAAAGTCTATACCGGGAGTGATGCCGACATGCGCATTTTCGAGAACATCGAATGCAAAGCGATAAGAGTCGGTAGTGAACTTACGTGCATCAGCGAAAATATAAAAGGCACCCTGAGGCTCAACTTTGATCTCGAATCCCATTTCCCGAAGACGACTGATCATATACCGGCGGCGTTCATCATAGATCTGCTTCATCCGTTCCACATCCGAGTCAGCCTGCCGTAATGCGGCAATCCCCGCTTGCTGGGCGATGCTGGACGCACAGATAAACAGATTCTGCTGCAACTTCTGCAAAGAACGCATACAGGATTTCGGTGCTATCAGATAACCTAAACGCAACCCTGTCATCGCAAATCGTTTGGAAAATCCGTTCAGGACAAAAGCCTTATCCGTATATTCCAGAATACTATGCGCACATCCTTCGTATACAAGTCCGTGATAAATCTCATCCGAAATAATAGGAACACCTAAAGATGCCACACTTTTCAGGAAACTCTCATCCAGCAACATACCCGTCGGATTCATCGGCGAATTAATAAAAATACCAGCCGTATGCGGAGTAACGCACTTACGGATCGCTTCTATATCATATTGCAAACCATTCTCTTCGGACAGAGGCACCAAGACAGGTTTTGCCTGAGCGGCCAAAACGAAGTTACGATAACACGCATACCCCGGATTGGAGAGAATCACTTCACTGTCCGAGTTACAAAGCAACATCAAGACCAGAAGGATAGACGGAGAAGAGCCGGAAGTGACGACAATACAATCCGGATCGACAGTGACTCCATATTCACGCTGATAAAAAGCGGCTATTTCACGACGCAACTCCGGATCCCCCAAAGAGTGAGTATAATGTGTGAGGTGCCGGTCGTAGGCAGCCTTAGCAGCTTCCGCCACACAAGCCGGAACGTCAAAGTCCGGCTCACCGACTTCCAGGTGGATAACGTCCACACCTTGTTTCTGTAATTCATTTGCACGCTCCAATACATCCATCACGATAAAGGAGGTCATTTGTTCTACTTGGGGATTCGTATGTTTCATTGTTTTTCTTTTATCTGTCAGGCTGCAAAGATAATTCTTTTCAGCCTGTTTTTGTAACATATCGACAAAAAGCTCTATATTTGTACTTTCAAATCGTTAGTAAGGATGAAACAAGAGTTTACACGAATAGCAGTAAAAGTAGGCAGTAACGTATTGGCACGCCGTGACGGTACATTGGACGTCACCCGTATGTCGGCACTCGTTGACCAGATAGCAGAATTAAATAAATCCGGAGTAGAGATCATTCTTATTTCTTCGGGAGCTGTTGCTTCGGGACGCAGCGAGATACACCCGCAGAAAAAGCTCGACAGTGTAGACCAGCGCCAGTTATTCTCCGCCGTAGGACAGGCTAAATTAATAAACCGCTACTATGAGCTTTTCCGTGAACACGGCATTGCGGTAGGTCAGGTACTGACTACCAAAGAGAACTTCAGTACCCGCCGCCATTATCTGAATCAGAAGAACTGTATGACGGTGATGCTCGAAAACGGCGTCATCCCCATCGTCAATGAGAATGATACGATTTCGGTCAGCGAGCTTATGTTCACGGACAATGACGAGCTTTCCGGACTGATCGCTTCCATGATGGATGCGCAGGCATTGATTATCCTGAGTAACATAGACGGAATCTACAACGGTTCACCCTCCGATCCTGCCTCCGCTGTCATTCGGGAGATCGAGCATGGAAAGGATTTATCCAACTATATCCAGGCTACCAAATCGAGTTTCGGTCGTGGCGGTATGCTGACGAAAACGAATATCGCCCGCAAGGTAGCCGACGAAGGGATTACAGTCATTATCGCCAACGGAAAACGGGATAATATTCTCGTAGACTTGTTACAACAACCGGACGATACGGTTTGCACGCGCTTTATCCCTTCCACCGAGGCGGTATCCAGTGTAAAGAAATGGATTGCCCACAGCGAAGGATTCGCCAAAGGGGAAATTCATATTAACGAATGTGCCACGGATATACTCAGTTCGGAGAAGGCAGCCAGCATTCTTCCGGTCGGAATCACCCACATCGAAGGCGAATTTGAGAAGGACGATATTGTACGCATCATGGACTTCCTGGGCAATCAGGTTGGTGTAGGAAAAGCGAACTGCGATTCCGCACAGGCCAGGGAAGCAATGGGCAAACATGGCAAAAAGCCTGTAGTACATTACGACTATCTGTATATCGAATAAAAAATATAAAACGTAAAAAGGAGCAAATGACTACAAATTTAAACGGAACTTTCGCTGCTGTACAAGCTGCCAGCCGGGAATTGGCGTTGCTGAGTGACGACACCATCAATCAGATACTGAATGCGGTCGCTGATGCTGCCATTGCCGAAACACCCTTTATCCTGTCAGAAAATGAAAAGGACCTGGCACGGATGGACAAGAGTAACCCGAAGTACGACCGGTTAAAACTGACGGAAGAGAGGCTGAAAGGCATCGCTGCCGACACACGTAATGTAGCCACTCTCCCCTCCCCGCTGGGAAGGATATTAAAGGAAACCTCCCGCCCCAATGGAATGAAGCTGACCAAAGTCAGTGTCCCCTTCGGAGTAATAGGCATCATCTATGAAGCGCGTCCTAATGTCAGCTTCGACGTCTTTTCCCTTTGCCTGAAAAGCGGAAATGCCTGCATCCTGAAAGGTGGAAGTGATGCGGACGATTCCAACCGTGCCATCATCAGCGTCATTCACAAGGTACTTGAAAAGTTTCATGTCAACCCGCATATAGTAGAACTGCTCCCGGCAGACAGAGAGGCTACGGCAGCATTACTGAATGCGACAGGCTATGTAGACCTGATTATTCCGAGAGGAAGCAGCAATCTGATAAATTTCGTGCGCGAGAATGCGCGGATTCCTGTCATTGAAACAGGAGCAGGTATCTGTCACACTTATTTTGATGAGTTCGGAGATACCCGGAAAGGAGCGGATATTATCCATAATGCCAAGACACGCCGTGTCAGTGTCTGCAATGCGCTCGACTGTACCATCATTCATGAGAAACGTCTGGGGGATTTGCCTGCGCTCTGCGATCAACTGAAAGAAAGCAAGGTTACTATCTATGCAGATACACAGGCTTATCAGGCACTGGAAGGACATTATCCGGCTGAATTGCTGCAACCTGCCACCCCGGAAAGCTTCGGAAGAGAGTTTCTGGATTACAAAATGGCTGTCAAAACGGTGAAAAGTTTTGAAGACGCACTGGGGCATATACAGGAAAACAGTTCAAGGCACAGCGAATGTATCGTGACCGAAAACAAAGAGCGTGCCGCCTTGTTTACTAAGATAGTAGATGCGGCATGCGTATATACTAACGTATCTACCGCTTTCACCGACGGTGCACAATTCGGCCTGGGAGCCGAGATAGGCATCAGTACTCAAAAGCTGCATGCCCGCGGTCCTATGGGATTAGAGGAAATCACTTCCTACAAATGGGTGATCGAAGGCGACGGACAGACCAGATGGTAAAGTGAGGAAACGACAAATGATCAATTGGACAATAACGATTAATGATAGATAAAATGAAGAAATTTACTTGTGTACAGGACATCGGCGATTTAAAATCAGCCCTTGCAGAAGCATTTGAAATTCAAAAAGACCGCTTCAAATATGTAGAGTTGGGACGAAACAAGACATTGATGATGATCTTCTTTAATTCCAGCCTCCGTACCCGCCTCAGCACACAGAAAGCAGCTCTTAATCTGGGAATGAATGTAATGGTGCTGGACATCAACCAAGGTGCATGGAAACTGGAAACAGAACGTGGCGTCATCATGGATGGTGACAAACCGGAACATCTGCTGGAAGCGATTCCTGTGATGGGTTGTTATTGTGACATCATCGGAGTACGTTCCTTTGCCCGTTTCGAAGATCGCGATTTTGATTATCAGGAGACTATTCTGAATCAATTTATCCAATATTCCGGACGTCCTGTCTTCTCGATGGAGGCAGCTACCCGCCACCCATTGCAGAGCTTTGCCGATTTAATCACCATTGAGGAATATAAAAAGACGGCACGTCCCAAAGTCGTAATGACTTGGGCGCCACATCCCCGTCCATTGCCACAGGCTGTTCCCAACTCCTTTGCAGAGTGGATGAATGCCACTGACTATGATTTCGTTATCACTCATCCGGAAGGATATGAGCTGGCACCTCAATTCGTAGGAAATGCCAAGGTAGAATATGATCAGATGAAGGCTTTCGAAGGAGCAGACTTTATATACGCCAAGAACTGGGCTGCCTATACAGGCGACAATTACGGCCAGATATTAAGCAAAGACCGTGAATGGACAGTCAGCGACCGACAGATGGCAGTAACCAACAATGCTTTCTTTATGCACTGCCTGCCTGTTCGCAGAAATATGATCGTCACGGATGATGTAATCGAAAGTCCCCAGTCTATCGTTATCCCCGAAGCTGCCAACCGTGAAATCTCGGCTACGGTGGTTTTGAAGAGATTGATTGAGGGATTGGAATAAACGGAACATCTGTGAATGAAACCTTGCTTTTATTCTCGCACCTATGAGAAAAGATTCTCATGCCTTTGAGAATTTTTTCTCATTGTGGTGAGAACTTTTTCTCATAAGCATGAGAATACATTGAGAATATAGCAACATCTATTTAACCGTATACTAGCACGATAACGATTGCGTCCCTTCAGAATTTTATGTAAAGCGCAACCATTTATTCTAGAATAGATAGAAAAAAGCCGTACAGCAACAACCTTAGTATTCTATCTCCTTTCCTGCCGCCTGCCAGGCATTGAATCCTTTACCAAGCTCCACAACCTTAAATCCTTTTTCACTAAGGATCGCCGCAGCTTTCTTGCTCCGTTTACCGCTACGGCAATACAATGCAACCGGTTTGCTCTTTTGCAACAATGAATCCGCCATCGAGGCAAAAGAGTCATCCATCACATTAATATTAATCGTTTTTGCAATATGTCCTTCTGAATATTCAGCCAGTGTACGAACATCCAGACGCTGCACTTCTTCATCCTGAATGATAGAATCGAAATCCTCTACATTCACCGTTTTAAAGTCTCCTTTCTGCTGACAGGAGAAAAGAGAAGAGAGAAATAAAAATAATCCCACGACTAATTGATTCATTTTAAACATATGTACTATCTTAATCAGTTCACGCCCGGAACATATTCAAATCCCGGATCACAATACTTGCTTGATTCTACCACCACACCATTTTTATCTGTGGTATGATACTTGAATTTTATCCTTATGGTTTGATGAGGATTTTCTTCATCCACATATTTCGTCAGAGGAACAGAAATGTAAGCACGACGATTATAGTTCTCCTCATCCCCATTCGCATCATGAAACAGAGACAAAGTAACGACTGTCTCATCCCCTTCCGCCTCAACGCTCTCTTCTATCATACCAAACACGTGCTGTTTGCCACTATTGATATTGATCTTCACGTTCAGAATCATATTCAAATAGTCACGCCCCAGCCAAATGCTGGTCACGTCTACCGGATCATACTTCAGTCCGCTTTCAAAAGCCGGGTCGTCAGCCCCCTTTGGCTCCGGTGCCACCACCGACTGCAATGAGTATATGACAGCCGTAGCATCCTCCGGATTTACTTCATAGTTACTGATTACACGCCTAGCCGAGTTCGGAGAAATGGTTGATCCGGTACGGTCTCTCGCAACAGTCAACAGCTCTCCCTTGTCAGGAAGCAGACTCTGTATCAGACCATCCGCCCCAGCCTTCACTGTGACAAATTCCAACTTCACAGAAGGATAATAGTAATCATCATCATCCCCGCAGGCAGTCATCAGGAAAAGCATACCCAAAAGCCAGAGTGTATGTAACTTTACTTTATTCATTGGCAAGCAGCTAAATAGTTCACCAACGGATTGGCATACATTAATAACAATTTTCCACGCAAAAAGTCTTCGTCTTTATTCGGAATCTTTATTTTGCCCAGTTGTTGCTCGATATAGGTAACAAATCGTTGTTTCTCTTCGGGGGTGTAATGACCGGCAAACTCGGATGTACCCTTCAGCAAGTCATAGGCAACGTAATTACCCGAATAGATCCGGTAGTTACTATGAATCCTCTGGTCGATGCAGGCAGATATGCTGGAGAACAGTTCCTGCTTCGGCAATGAACGGTCCAGCTGTGCCAACCTGTCATTGATACAGGGAGCCGTCTGAAAATGAACCTTCCCTTTATATCCGAAAAGACCAGTCTGCATACTGATCAAATCGTCCTGAGTGGTTTTCTTATATCCTTCTATATCTCTTTTCAACTGAAACTCCTGCGCTTTCAGGAAGTCACAGGGATCATATTCGTATGAAATGGCAAGAGGAGCGATATTCATCTCCATCAGACGGTCGATCAAGTCGCCTTCACCACCCATCGCCAGCATCTTCAGTACGCTATCCTGAGTACGGTCGTTCGAGTCTTTGGCACGCCCTTCGCGCTGGGCAATCCAGATGGACTGCTTCTTCTCACTAATGGTATAATGCATATAACGGGACATCCGTGCCGAAGATTCCAGCATCTGCCGCATGGTCAGCGCCCGTTGTACAATAAACGATTTGTTGACACGAACCAGCTTCTTGATCCACGGATAAACCAGCAGATTGTCACCAATCGCTATCTCTACCGTATCCATTCCCTGATCAATCAGCAAGATAGAGAGGAAGCCCGAATCCAATATAATATCCCGATGATTGGAGAGATATGTATAAGCCTTGCTTTTATCCGGCACAGCCGTATGATCCAGAGTCAGCCCATCCGTATGGTCCGCCGCTATTTTCCATAAAATACCATAACAGAATGTTTCCTGAAAATCCAGCTTGCTCTTACAAGCGCGTATTTTCTGCGCCAAAAGTTCAAAGGGGACGTTCGGTATCGCATCAGTAGCCGCCTTCTGAAAAGCAGGATCAGCAATCAGCTCCTCAAAGATTTGAGGAAGTTCCTCATCATTGTAAGGACGAATCTCATCAAACTCTGTAGTATCCATAAGCTATGAAGTTTAGAGGCAGGTAATAGGTAATAAGTAATAGGTAATAGGCTGCGCTATGCCCACACAAATTTAATATTTAATATCTATTACTTATTACCTGTTACCTATTACTTAAAATTTATTTTCTATTATATCAGTCATCACATCCTTTATATCCAGACCGGCAGCACGCACTTGCTGGGGAATAAAGCTTGTAGTGGTCATCCCCGGAGTCGTATTCACTTCCAGCAGATTGATCTTTTCGCCGGCTGTCACAATGTAATCCACACGGATGATACCGGAACAGCCCAATATATCATAAATGGCCGAGGTCAGCATTTGCACGCGATTCGTCAGTTCGTCCGAGATGCGTGCAGGAGTAATCTCGTCTACCTGACCATTGTATTTTGCATCATAATCAAAGAACTCATTATGTGTCACCACTTCCGTAGGCGGGAAGATGACGGTCTTGTCTTTGGTTTTATAGCAGCCGCAGGTTAGCTCCGTTCCTTCCATAAATGCTTCTACGAGCACTTCCTGGGCTTCTTCAAAGGCCTTAACAATGGCCGGCTGTATTTGTTCTTTCGTCTTAACCTTTGTTACACCGAAGCTCGAACCGCCCAGACTCGGCTTGATGAAACAAGGCAAACCGATCTTTTCCATCACATCTTCGTCGGAAACCGATTGTCCCTGACGCAATAGCAACGATTCTGCAATACGCACTCCGAAGGCTTTCAGGTATTGGTTGCAGGTAAACTTGTCATAGGTGATCGCCGCAGCCAGCACCCCGCAACAAGAGTATGGTATGTGCATCATGTCAAAGTATCCCTGAAGACGGCCGTCTTCGCCCGGAGTACCGTGAATGGTAATATAGGCAAAGTCAAACCTGATCTTTTCCGTTCCCAGCATAAAGCTGAAATCATTGCGGTCTACCGGTGCTTTTGCACCATCCGGCAATTGTACTTCCCAACGGGTCCCCTGCATCTCGACAATGTACAGTGTGTACTTTTCCTTATCTATGAAGGAATATATTCCCTGTGCACTACGCAGGGATACATGAAATTCGGAGGTGTCACCTCCGGCTACGATAGCAATTGTGCGTTTCATTCTATTTCTCTGTTACTTATATAGCCTCGCCACTTCTCGATAAGCCGGGTCATGTCATCCGGAAGTTCGGAAGTAAAGTACATCTCTTCGCCTGTGACGGGATGTACGAACCCCAATGTCATGGCATGCAGAGCCTGCCGGGGACAAGTGTCAAAGCAATTATTTACAAATTGTTTGTATTTACTAAAGTGAGTACCTTTCAGAATTTCGTGACCGCCATAGCGTTCGTCATTGAAAAGTACATGCCCGATATGTTTCATGTGGACACGAATCTGATGAGTACGTCCGGTTTCGAGTATGCACTCTACCAGCGTGACATATCCCAGCCGTTCAAGCACCCGATAATGAGTGACCGCGTGCTTGCCCATCGACGGGTCGGACATAACCGCCATCTGCATCCGGTCTTTCGGATTACGGGCGATACTGCCTACAATCGTGCCTTCATCCTGTTCCACATTTCCCCAAACAAGGGCACGGTATCTGCGTTTGGTCGTCTTATTAAAGAATTGTATTCCGAGGTTGGTCTTGGCATCCGGCGTCTTGGCAATCACCAGCAGACCGGACGTATCTTTATCAATCCGGTGGACCAGGCCGACGTGCGGGTCATTGGCATCATATTCAGGAATATCTTTCATGTGCCATGCCAACGCATTGACAAGCGTACCGTGATAGTTTCCGTGTCCCGGATGTACTACCAGTCCCGCAGGCTTGTTCACTACCATTACATATGGATCTTCGTAAACGATATTAAGGGGGATATTTTCGGGAATAATCTCGTTCTCATAACGAGGACGGTCCATCATGACGGTAATGACATCGAGCGGCTTAACCTTGTAGCTGCTCTTCACCGGCTTACCGTTAGCCATGACGAATCCATCTTCGGCAGCCTTCTGAATACGGTTGCGCGAAGCATTGACAATACGTTCGAACAGATATTTGTCGACTCTGACCATCGCCTGTCCCTTGTCTACGACCACCCGAAAATGTTCGTAAAGCTGGGATTCGTCACCGACAGGTTCTATATCATCCAAATCATTCTCCAGTTCATCCGGAAGTTCTTCCTCGATCATGTGAATCTGTTTCGTTATTTATCAATTAAAACCAACTATCAGCCTGACTTGAAGGGGATTCTGAGGAAACAGGTTCATCTGCCCCTTCAACATTTTCCATGGAGTCGCTTTCCAACGGTTCGTTTTCTCCGTTTCCTACCATCAGTGTCAATGCAGCTCCCAAAGGTACTTTATCTCCCGCATTCAATGAGCGCCCCTGATATTTAATGCCGTACACCCAGTCCTTCTCACCGTTCATCAACTGAATCTCGGTCAGCTTGAATCCGGCAGCAAGCACTTTCGCCTGTGCCTGGCGCAGAGAACTGTTGTCCGCCACATCGGGAACAGCACGTAAAGGAATACTCAGTGTATTGATAGTCAGGTAAATGGTGCGGCCTTCTTTCACTTTTTGTCCGATTCCCGGGTTGACATCAAGTACAATGCCAGCTGCCATATTCTTCACATAATTAGAATCGGAAACGACACATACCAATCCGTGATTGCGGAACATTTTTGAAGCTTCATCCACAGTCATCCCTTTTACATCGGGCACAACCACCGCCTCACCGTGACGAGTATAAACATCCAGCCATTTCATCACGCCGAACACAATCAGCACCACTGCCACAATCATGACAAGGATATTCACCCAGAAATATTTATTTGTTTTAAAAGAAAAGAATTCTTTGATTGTCATACGCTTTGCTGTTAATCCGCGCCAAAGATACTACAAATTAGTTGAATTTCGGAATAGTGGGCAATGAAAATGTCCCTGCATAAATGCAAGGACACCTGTCATCACCACAATTGTTGCAACTATATTCCCCACTCCTATAGATTTCAACAACCTTAATATTCTAGGATGCGGCTTCCGGATTCTCTGAGCACAACCGTCTGTCGCATATATTCCGTCTATGATCTGTGACAAAGAAAGCTAAAAAGTGACAAAGAGCATTCCATTAAACATTATTTAATACTCTATTTAACTACTGTGCCAAGAGTCCTGTACTTTTTATCATAAAAAGGAAGTTATAACCAACTTTAATGAAAATAGAAGCAAACAAAAAAGGCGGAGTTTAAAACTCCGCCTTTTTTGTTTCTGAGTGATGATTACCACTTCTGTCCGTTGTACTCATCAGAAACAGTCAGTTTCTTTCTGCCTTTCGCACGGCGAGCAGCTAATACTCTACGACCATTAGCCGATGCCATTCTCTCACGGAAACCGTGTTTGTTCTTTCTCTTTCTGTTAGAGGGTTGAAATGTTCTTTTCATTACTGTATCTTGTTTTTATGTTATTATTCTACGTAATCGGGCTGCAAAAATAGAGACTTTTTTTAAATTAACCAAGCGATAAGTCATTTTTGCTCAAAAGTTTTTGTGTTTTTTACTGATTTAGATTACTTTTGCACTCGAATTACGACGAAGACAATTAAATAACAATAATATAATAAGAAAAACAGCAGTATGATTAATGCTCAAGACATCAAAAACGGAACTTGTATCCGTATGGACGGAAAGCTCTATTTCTGTATAGAATTCCTGCATGTAAAACCAGGTAAAGGTAACACATTTATGCGTACCAAGCTGAAAGACGTAGTAAGCGGTTATGTTCTCGAACGCCGTTTCAATATCGGTGAAAAACTGGAAGATGTACGCGTTGAACGTCGTCCATACCAATTCCTGTATAAAGAAGGAGAAGACTATATCTTCATGAACCAGGAAACTTTTGACCAACACCCCATCGCTCACGACCTGATCAATGGTGTAGACTTCTTGCTCGAAGGTGCAGTGCTGGACGTTGTTTCTGACGCTTCTACCGAAACTGTACTTTATGCAGACATGCCGATCAAAGTTCAGATGAAGGTTACTTATACAGAACCGGGAATGAAAGGTGATACAGCCACCAACACACTGAAACCTGCTACCGTAGAATCAGGTGCAACAGTACGTGTGCCTTTGTTCATCAGCGAAGGTGAAACAATTGAAATCGACACTCGTGACGGTTCTTACGTAGGACGCGTAAAAGCATAAATGTCATACAAATGACATAAAGAAACGGTGGATTTGCTTCGGCACTTCCACCGTTTTTTATTACCTTTGTCCATCACTAACCCTAATATTAAGATACAAAAGAATGAAAAAGTTGATTTACACACTGCTCTTTGTCCTTATTTCCGTTGCAGCCAACGGTCAGCAGGCAAAGTACGTATTCTATTTCATCGGAGACGGAATGGGAGTCAATCAGGTAAATGGTACAGAGATGTATCAGGCAGAACTGCAAAACGGGCGCATCGGCGTTGAACCTTTATTGTTCACCCAATTTCCGGTAGCAACGATGGCAACCACTTTCTCCGCGACAAACTCTGTTACCGACTCTGCCGCTGCGGGTACTGCACTGGCTACCGGAAAGAAGACCTACAACAGTGCCATCTCTGTAGGAGAAGACAAAAACCCGATTGAAACCGTAGCCGAAAAAGCCAAGAAGGCCGGAAAGAAAGTAGGTGTCACTACTTCCGTCAGCGTAGACCACGCCACTCCTGCCGCTTTCTACGCTCATCAGGCAGACCGTAATATGAATTATGAAATCGCTGTCGACCTGACAAAAGCAAACTTTGACTTCTATGCAGGCGGTGGTTTTCTGAAACCGGACAAGACGTATGACAAGAAAGACGCTCCCAACATCTTCCCTATTTTCGAAGAAGCAGGTTACACCGTAGCACGTGGCTACAGCGATTATAAAGCCAAAAGCAAGGATGCCGGCAAAATGATCCTGATACAGGAAGAAGGCAAAGATCCATCCTGCCTGCCTTATGCTATCGACCGTAAAAGCGACGACTTGACTCTCGCCCAAATCACAGAAAGCGCAATCGACTTCCTGACCAAAGGCAAGAACAAAGGGTTCTTCTTAATGGTAGAAGGTGGAAAGATCGACTGGGCTTGCCACGCTAATGACGCCGCTACCGTATTCAATGAAGTAAAGGATATGGATGACGCTATCAAAGTAGCTTACGAATTCTACAAGAAACATCCGAAAGAAACGCTGATCGTTGTTACCGCCGACCACGAAACCGGTGGTATCGTACTGGGTACAGGCAAATATGCGTTGAATCTGAAAGCACTGCAATATCAGAAACATTCTGCTGACGGATTGTCCAAACGTATCAGCGAACTGAGAAAATCAAAAGGCAACAAAGTGACTTGGGAAGACATGAAAGAATTCCTGGGTGAAGAAATGGGCCTCTGGAAACAGTTCCCTATTTCTTGGGAACAGGAAAAGAAGCTGCGTGACGAGTTCGAACAATCCTTTGTCAGAAATAAGGTGGTATTTGCCGAAAGCATGTACTCTAAAAGCGAGCCGATGGCTGCACGCGCTAAAGAAGTAATGGACCAGATATCTATGGTAGGCTGGGTAAGCGGCGGTCACTCTGCCGGTTATGTGCCGGTATTTGCCATCGGTGCCGGTTCTCAACTGTTCGGTGAGAAGATTGACAATACGGAAATTCCGAAACGGATAGCTAAAGCTGCCGGATATAAATAAAGAATTGACTGCACGAATATGTAATCAAAACACTATTTATTTTCATTTAGGCACGGATTTCACGGATTAACACGGTTCTACAATTAAAGACCGTGAAATTCGTGCAATCCGTGCCTAAATAATATTATCATTATAATAGATGATTTTCATTGGGTCCCTTCTCTTGATATGTTTCCCGTTAGGAAACGGGCGTTCCCTCACCGAGAAACGAGAGTTACCTTTAAAGGAAACGATCGTTCCCACACCGGGAAACGGCAGTTTCCAAAGCAGGAAATTCATGGAAACTCTAAGCCATTGATGTGTACTGGTTTTAGTTGACAACTTCGTTTGTTATAACTG
>NZ_QTLF01000018.1:0-115515 GCF_003434395.1 Bacteroides sp. AM23-12 | reverse complement strand
AGGTTGTTTAATTTTTAATTCGTCCCAATTTTAATGGGACACTAATGTTAATATTATAAGGATAACTGGCAACGCAGGTGGAACCAATGTTCGAAGTTCGATACTTCTTGCCAGTCTGATATTCTTTACTTAAGAGTTCAAAAAACTATCAGTGAACTATCAATGAAAGAAAGATATAATTACATAGATTACTCTAAAGCCTTTGCAATTTTACTCGTGATTACAGGTCACATCTGTTTATTTTGTATAAATAGAGGTAATGTGAATAATGCTGACAACATGAGAATATATAGTTGGCTTACAGTTTTCCAAATGCCATTGTTCTTCTTTTTAAGTGGAATTGTTATCAAACATAAAGACTACTCAATAAAAGAAACAATTAAACATCTATATAAAAAGACAAGACAACTTTTAGTTCCATTTTTCTTGTTCGGTACAATTTTTACGTTATTTATTCATCAAGGTTTTTGTGAATTCATTACTCCAGTTATGAAACAAGGCTATTAGTATCTTCTGGTATTATTTGAGCTCTATCTTATTTATTATTTTTTTAATCCCATAAGTTTATTGTGTAAAAGCAAAATGTTTTCATTTGTTGTGGATTTGATATTCATTGTTCTTCTATACTCCATGCTCCAATTGTTAAACAAAGGAGTTGATTTAAATAGTTCATGTTGGCAGAACTATCTAAGTTTAATCCAAGTAAAAAGATATGCACCATTCTTTTTTGTAGCAATATTTTTAAGAAAATACGATGCGGTTAATACGCTTTTCAATAATAAATATATTATGTTAGCATCCCTTCTAATTGCTGTCATAACGGAGCTCTTGAAATGTTTTAATTTTAACATACATGCAATTGGTTATTGGTTACCATGGATTTATATAGTTCTCAGTATATCTATTATTATGAAACTTGAAGTTTTAGATAATAAGATGACACAACTGCTGTCGTTTATTGGTGCACATACACTTGATGTATACGTACTTCATTTCTTTATTGTAAGGAGTATAAGCATGGCATTTTTGTGTTCTTATTTCGATAATTATAATTATCTGATCTTAGAATTGTTAATTATTAGTCCTATTTCTATTCTCATCGCCGTCATATCGGTATATATTGGCAGGGTAATCAGAGCTAATAAAAGAATTGAGTCCTTCATCTTTTTTAGATAATAATTTGTGCCTAATAAAGAATCTATCTCAGTAGGAAAATCTGACATTATTTGGAGCTATATTGCCAAATTTTTAGGAATAGCATCTGGTTTATTAGTCCTGCCTTTTATTTTGAATCGATTGACGGCAGAGGAAATGGGGCTTAATTATTTGATGCTTACTATAGGATCCATGGTGTCATTGTTGGACTTTGGCTTTTCACCTCAATTCGGACGAAACATTACATATGTATTTAGTGGGGCTAAGGAGCTTGCAAAGGAGGGATTTTCAAAGAAGGAAGTTGATAGCAAACCTAGTTACAGGCTGGTTGCTACTGTTATCATCACGGCAAAGATGGTATACAAGCGGCTATCATTATTGGTACTCCTAATCATGTTAACTGCTGGTACATGGTATATCCATTATGTTACCGATGGGTTTAGTCAAGTGCCTAACACTCTCTTGATATGGATTATCTATTCCTTATCTGTATATTTCAATATATATTTCAATTACTATAGCAGTCTGCTCACAGGTCGAGGGTTAATTAAGGAGAATTCCATTTCAATAATCCTATCAAAGTTATCATATATTATGATTACGCTTGGTATGATATTTATGAATTGTGGTCTTCTTTCCATTGTTGTTGCTAACTTTATTTCTCCGTTCATTCAAAGATTCTATGCATACAAGATGTTTTATGGCAGAGGATTAAAAAAGTTACTACCTGTTGATATTAAAAAGGATGAAATACAGAAAACATTCTCTACTATTGGGTATAGCGCAAAGAAACTTGGTCTTACGTTTGTTGGTGCATACGTTGTCAATAAAATGAATATGTTTATTGTTGGCATCTATCTATCCTTGGAAGTAACTGCGTCGTATGGATTGATGGTTCAGCTTGGCACCACAATGGTAACAATGGCGTCTGTTTTCTTTGTTTCGTATCTTCCAGTGTTCTCAAACTACCAAGTGACCCGAGAATATCAGAAGTTGACTGAACTTCTCTCATTCACTATGATCATATTTTGGGCGTTAATGATTTGTGGTTGTATAGGAATGTTCTTTTTCGGAAACTGGTTGCTTGATTTAATAGGTTCTCAAACGACTCTACCATCAAGATGGATTTGCCTACTATATTTTCTATTCTCAACCCTTGAATTGAATCAGTCTAATTTTGCAACAATTATAGTTACTTCCAATCGAGTTCCTTTTGTTAAGCCTACATTGATTTCTGGTGCAGTAATTTTTGTTGGCACTTTTGTTGTACTCAAATTGACAACGTGGGGTATACTCGGTGTTGTGCTTGTTCAGGCTGTTGTTCAGTTATCATACAATGATTGGAAATGGCCAAAACAGGTGTTTGAAGAGCTTAATGTGAGTCTTTTGCAATTTGTTAAACTTGGAATAATCAAATGCAATACATTAATAAAAAGAACGAAATGAGTAAAAAAATTGGAATATTACTCGTCGAATCTCTTCCTCTTCCTCCTGTCAAGGGGGGGGCTGTTGAGAACTTGACGCAACTCATTATTGATAATAATGAGGATAGGCATGATTTGGATATCTATGTGTTTTCAAAATATGATGGTGCTGCGGCAGCTGAGGCAAAGCAATATCATAATACCCAATATAAATATTGCAATCCGTCAGGAATCTACGTTCTGATAGATATTTTACTCAAAGTTGTCAGACGTATCTGTAGGAATTATTTGCATATAAATACCCCTTCACTTTATGAGATAAAGGCATATCGCTATTTCAAGCAGCAGGGTATCAAGACATTGATTCTTGAAAACTGTCCTGCATACGCTCTATATCAAAATCGCAAGTCTGAGTTTGAACTTATTCAGCATTTGCATAACGATTATCTCAATGCATCAAGCAAAATAAACGATCTAATATTCCAACATACCCAAAGGATATTTACTGTGAGTAACTTTATTAAGTCTCGCTTGCAACCTATTGTGCCTTCTTCTATTCCAGTGGATGTTTGTCACAATGGTATAGACTTGCAACGGTTTGAGTTGCCTATAGAAACACAGAAGAAGCAAGAACTACAGAAAAGGTATGGTATCAGTTCTACTGATAGAGTAATTACATTCACTGGGCGATTAGTAAATAACAAGGGTGTTAAAGAGCTTATGCTTGCTTTTGAGAAGGTTGCAGCAAAACATAATGATGCGAAATTACTAATCGTTGGGGGGCAGTCATTCTCTAATAATGTTAAGGATGATTACGTCATTGACCTTGAATTTATAGCTTCTAGAATAGGAAATGGTGTCATTTTTACTGGATATGTAGATTACTCAGAGATTACTTCTTACCTACAACTCTCTACCATTGTTGTCGTACCATCTACAAGTTTTGAGGCTTTCCCCCTTTCTATACTCGAAGCAATGGCTGCTGGAATCCCAGTTGTCGTGTCCGATGCTGGTGGAACGCTTGAGGTGATTGACGAAAGATCAGGGATAGTTGTGAATCGTGGAGAAGGTTTAATTGATGGTCTATCAACGGCTATTGAAGACCTGTGCTTTGATGACGAAAAACTCCACAAAATGTCTGTTGCTGCAAAGCGAAGATCAAAAGTCTTCTCCGACAAGACTATGTATAATAGATTTGTGGATTTATTGAAATGAACCTACTTTATATTTACAGTTCAAATATCAATCCTACGCATGGGGGGGTACAGAGAGTGACAAAAGTTCTATGTGACTACTTCCGCACTCTAGGACATAATTGTTACTATCTTTCCTCTCAACCTACTAATGGTGGTATTAAGAACCAATATGTACTTCCCAATACAGAACTGCTGAATGAGCAGAATATTTACTATATCCAATTATTGTTGAAGGAACAAAAAATAGATGTGGTTGTGAATCAGGATGGATTGTACAAGAATCTGACTAAACTTGTGCATACTAGCTGCTACGGTCATGCCAAGATATTTACGGTAGCTCATAATTCTCTCCTTGCTCCCGTTACTAGTTTTACTATTGTTCGTTATTCTCTATTTAAGAAATTTCATCTCGCATGGCTACTCCCTTTGCTTAGAACGTCAGTTGTCAAGGGAGTGATGAATGCTATGTATAAAAAGAAATACAAACAGCATTATCAAGATATTCTTAAGTATTCCAATCAATTTGTACTACTTTCTAATGCATACAAGAAAGAACTTGCATTTTTCCTACCCGATTTCCCTCAAGACAAGGTATGTGCTATCTATAATCCTTGTACCATTGTATGCAAAGATGATGAGATAATAGAAAAAAAGAAGATTGTACTTTATGTTGGGCGCATCTCATTTGCTCAAAAACGTAATGATCTCCTACTGCATGTGTGGAAGAATATCGAGCTACAACATGCAGATTGGCAACTTAAGGTAGTTGGCGAAGGTGAAGATCTTCCAAGACTCAAAATTATGGCAAAAGAAATGAGTCTTACAAATATATCGTTCGAGGGTTTCAAATCTCCAGAGCCATATTACAAGGAAGCCTCTATCTTCTGCTTGACTTCTGCATATGAGGGTTTTCCCCTTGTATTGGTAGAGGCTATGAGTTATGGTGTGGTACCTGTTGTTTTCAATAGCTACGGAGCAGCAGAAAATGTGATTGATAATTGTGTGAACGGATATCTTGTAAAGCCATTCGATAAAAAGGGTTATACAAAGATAGTTGAATACTTAATTGGAGATAATTTACGTTTGCTTGAAATGTCAACCCAATCGGTACTGAAAGCTAAAGCTTTTAGTGTTGATAATATTGGGAACCAGTGGGTAAAACTGTATCAGGAGAAGTAAAAATGGATAGATTATATAAGTTAAAATGTTGGATATATCCCCTTTCCTTTTTAGGTGCAGAAATGTTCTCGGCTTTCTGCGGAATTACAGGTTATAAACAGGAAGAAGGTAGTACGTTGTACCTTTATTATATGATATCATTGTTTGCATTTTCAATGCTATTAATTGTACATGATATTTTCATATTGGGTAAACCTTTTAGCAAGATGGTTTTATTAATCCCAATTATATTTACTGCATGTTATTTTTCTGATATTAGTTCTGAATCGCCTCCTTTAGAATGGACAAAAAAGGCTTATCAGTTTTTTTTATTCTTTTCGCTGTCACCAATGTTAATTGCTAGCTTAATTGCAAAAAACAATAGTATTGAAGGTATGTATAAATACTTAGATGTTATCTTGATTATTCTTGGTATAGGAATGATAGCAAGATTGCCTAAGATGATGATGCTAGGAGAATTAATAGAAGGTTATAATGGCATTTCTTACCAGTCAGCACTTGCCTTTGGAGCTATATATTATGGTTTATTGTCGAAACGAGAAGATAGATTTAAATTTCTAAAAAACAAAGTCTTTAAGTTAGTAAGTATCGTAATGTGTGTGCTGCTTCCTTTAACATGTCTTTCTTCTGGAGGAAGAGGTGGCGTAGTCTTTCTATTTGCATTAGCGGGGCTGATTAGTTTAATCTTTGTCAAGAAAAGAAATATATTTAAGGTCCTGTTTTTTGTCCTTCCGTTGGGTTTACTAGGAGTTGTCATTATATTTGATCTTGTTCAAAATTCAGTTCTTGAAAATACTTTTAATAGAGGTATGGATCGTGCCTTTTCCTATATTTCTTCAAGCGGTATTGATATGGCGCAAACATCTAATCGTGATATTGTATTTGAATTAGCACAAAAGAATATTGAGGCAAATCTATATACTGGTTATGGAATCTTTCATACTATTGGTGCATTTGGATATCCTCATAATATCTTTTTAGAAATTCTGGAAGGCGGTGGAATTTTCTATTTTGCATTTTGGATAATAATACTAATTATAAGTATAAAAAGAGCATATTTTATAATAAAAATAGAACGAAATCTTTTGTTCCTAGTACCCTTGTTTATATATCCGTCTGTAAATCTTTTATTTTCAGGATCATATCTTATGACTGGTATGTTTTGGTTTGTTCTTGTATTCGTTTTAATCTATAAACCGCAACAATATTGAATAATGGCAAAAGTATTAATCCTTCAAAACGAAATATCTGCGTATAATGTATCAACCTACAATTGTATTTCAGAACTTCACGAACTGACGGTTGCATATTACTCAAAAGATAAATCGTCAATTCCATGTAGTTTTCAAAAACATAAACTAAATTACATAAAGATCAAGTCTATAATTTTAGTTAGTGACTTAAAATCTCTTTGTAAACAATTTGATGTTGTCATATTCGTACCAGATTTCCATGTACCAGCTTATTGTTTATTGCCATTTGGTAATAGACGATATAAAGTAATCTCATGGAGTATTGGTTTCCGAGTGTCTTATGTCCATCCGTATATTACCTACAGAAAACACAATTTGTTGGATCGTTTTTTCCAGAAAGTGTTATCAGCATGTGATGCTAATATCTTCTATATAAATAAGTCACGAGAATTTTGGAAGAACACTAATTTACGGATGGACAATATATTTGAAGCAATCAATACTACCGATGTAGAGAAAATAGAATTCAAACCTGAGCTAAAGAAAGACTTTCTTTTTATAGGGACGCTTTATAAAGGAAAAGGGCTCGATTTGCTGCTTGAGGCTTACAATAAGTTCTACAAACAGAGTTCATGCAATACAAAATTGCGAATTGTTGGTGCAGGTTCTGAACGAGAAGTGTTGGAACAATATGTTAAAGATAATGGACTTCAAGACAATGTTGCTTTTCATGGAGCAATCTATGATGAGAAGGAAATTTTGAAGATCTTCCAACAGTCATTGCTGTGCTTTTCTCCGACACAAGCCGGTTTGTCTGTTCCAAAAAGTATGGGTTATGGCGTTCCGTTCGTCTCACGCAAGGATGCTATTACTGGTGGAGAAATCTATCATATACAGAATGGCGTAAATGGTATAATGTATGAGAAGGACGAAGATCTCTCGGCAATTATGTTAGATGCTTTTGAAAATCGTATTAAATATATCGATATGGGACGCAGGGCAATGGATTATTATTATAGTAAAGCGACTAATGAGATTAAAGCTGAAGGAGTGATAGATGCAATTAACTATGTAATTAGCTAATCACAATGATGAAGAATATAGCGATTATTAATAATGTAGATTTTGGTAGCACTGGACAGATATCACTAAATCTCCATCGGAATTTATTAGCTAAGGGATATCGATCATATTTTTGCTATGGTCGTGGTGCATCTCCAACTAATTCGTCTATGAAAAAAATAGGTAGTTTCTTATCTGTTAATATTCATGCTTTGATGGTTCGCATGACAGGACGACAGGGATTTTATTCTAGTTCTTCAACAACCAAACTTTTACGATTCTTCTCAAAAGCCAATATTGACACAATATACATAGTTTGTATTCATGGATACTATTTGAATGAGTATAAATTGTATAAATATGTGGCAGATAATAATATTGCTTTAGTTCACATAATGATAGACGAATATGCTTATGGTGGCAAGTGTGCATATAATAATGGTTGCAATCGTTATTTTTTGGGGTGCGGTAACTGCCCAAATAAGGCTTCATATCCAACTAGTCTCATTTTGGATGGATCAAAAGCAGTGTTTAAAATGAAACAAAAAGCGTACCAAATGTTATCAAAAGCTGCTTTTGTCGGTCCACGTTTTGTTGTCGAAAAAGCGAAAGAGTCTCCCTTGCTGCAAAATGCTAAAATTGTGGAATTAGATGAATCTATTGATATGGATATATACTATCCTAGAAATACAGATAATCTGTATAGTGAACTTGGAATAAGTGATAATAAAATCGTTATCACCTGTATTGCGCCATTTAATAATACAGTGAATGACCGTAAAGGATGTCGATTCTTTATCGAACTAGCAAGAAGATTTGAAAGCAATAATAACTACATATTTATTCATGTAGGATATATGTGTGAGGATAAATCATTTTTGCCAAAGAATTATATTCCAATTGGATTTATTCGTGACCAAAATAAACTGGCAGAGTATTTTTCTATCGGAGATTTATTTGTTTTCCCAAGTTTATTAGATACAATGCCAAATGCTTGTTTAGACTCATTGGCATGTGGTGTTCCCTTATTATGTTTTGATATATCTGGAATGCCTTATGTTTCAGATAATACTGTCGGCACCTTTGTGGAGGCACGTAATGTGACGGAATTACAAAAGGTTGTACAGAAAATTGTAAAGAAGAATAGCGACATTATTCAAAGGTGCAGAAGTTATGCATTGTCGAGATATGATTCAAAAAAATACAATGAGAGATTGATGCAAATTGGTGAATATTTAAATAAAATATAATTATGATTCCATTTAATAAACCCTATTGTTCTGGTCGTGAACTGAAATATATGGAGGAAGTTTGTCATTCTACAACAATGTCAGGTAATGGTGATTTTACAAAGAAGTGTCATACTTTTTTTGAGGAGAAGTATGGCTTCAAGAAGTGTCTGTTGACTACATCAGGTACCGATGCACTTGAAATGTGCGCAATGCTTTGTAATCTCCAGCCAGGTGATGAGGTAATTATCCCTTCATACACTTTCGTATCTACCGCTCTTGCATTTCTTCGTGAGGATACGAAGGTGATCTTTGCAGATTCAAGTAAAGAGACTCCTAATATGGAGGTCGCACAGATTGAACCATTGATTACAGAAAAAACTAAGGTCATTGCAGTGGTACATTATGCAGGTGTTGCATGCGATATGGATGTTATTATGGCATTGGCTGAGAAGTATAACCTTCTTGTAGTTGAGGATGCAGCACATTGTGTAGATAGCTTCTACAAGGATAAGCCCCTTGGTGGTATCGGTCATCTTGGGGCATTCTCTTTTCACGAGACAAAAAATATCAGTAGTGGAGAAGGTGGTATGCTTGTAGTGAATGATGATCGTTTCATTCGTCGTGCAGAAATTCTTTGGGAGAAGGGAACCAATCGTGCAGAGTTCTATCGTGGTATGGTCAACAAATACGGATGGGTGGACATGGGTTCCAGTTTTCTTCCTTCTGAGTTCAATGCTGCATTTCTATGGGCACAGTTGGAGCAATTGGATGACATTCAGGATAAGCGCAAGCATATTTGGGAAATGTACTACAATGGCTTGAACGGTAAGGTTGGTGATATGGTTCGTCTTCCATTTATTCCTGAGTATGCTACAAACAACGGACACATGTTCTATCTCCTTTGCCCATCACTGGAGTATCGTACAGCTCTGATGACATACCTTAAGGAGAATGATGTACAGACAACATTCCATTATTTGCCTCTTCATAGCAGTAAGTACTATGCAGACAAGTATTATGGTGCTGAATTGCCAAATTGTGACTATTATAGCGATTGCCTTGTTCGTCTGCCTCTGTATTATGAGTTGACAGACTTGGAGGTTAAGAAGATAATTAAACACATTATTGAGTTCTGCTCAAAGAACTAAAAAGCACATCCTTACCTGAAGACAATAAGTATAGCGAGATTCGAATTCTCGGTGAGGAACCAATAATCGTAACAATATTATGAAAGGTATAGTTTTAGCGGGAGGCTCAGGAACGCGCCTTTACCCAATTACTAAAGGCATCTCTAAGCAACTCATGCCTATTTACGATAAGCCGATGGTATATTACCCAATTTCGGTATTGATGCTGGCAGGTATTCGTGACATACTGATAGTATCAACACCATTTGACCTTCCGGGATTCAAACGACTCTTGGGAGATGGCTCTGATTACGGTGTTCATTTTGAGTATGCTGAACAACCATCGCCTGATGGCCTTGCACAGGCTTTTACCATTGGTAAGGACTTTATAGGTGATGATTCTGTTTGTCTTGTTTTAGGCGACAACGTATTCTTTGGTAGTGGTTTTACGGATATGCTGAAAGATGCAGTTCGTACTGCTGACGAAGAACACAAAGCTACTGTCTTTGGCTATTGGGTAAACGATCCAAAACGTTATGGAGTAGCTGAATTCGATCGTAATGGTAATTGTCTATCAATCGAAGAGAAGCCAGTAAAGCCCAAGAGCAACTATGCAGTTGTGGGATTGTATTTCTATCCAAACAAAATTGTTGATGTAGCATCAAAGATACAGCCGTCAGCACGAGGAGAATATGAGATAACTACAGTTAACCAGTGGTTCTTGAATGACAGGGAATTGAAAGTTCAGATTCTTGGTCGTGGATTTGCATGGCTGGATACAGGTACACATGATTCTCTTTCTGAAGCATCGACCTACATTGAGGTTGTTGAGAAACGTCAAGGATTGAAAATCGCATGTCTCGAAGCAATCGCCTACCGTAAAGGTTGGATTAGTGAAGAGCGCATGCGTGAACTTGCACAACCAATGATTAAGAATCAATACGGTCAGTATCTTTTCAAGGTTATTGACGAAATGAAGCAAGACATTAATTCAACTAATATACTTGATAAAGTGGGGAAATAAGATGAAAAAATATAGTAATCACTGGTAGTGTCGGTTTCATAAGCTCACTCGTTGTACATTTGTTTGTGAACAAATCCCTAAAGTTATAACATCATCAATTAGGATAAATTTACGCATGTAGGTAGCTGGGCTAATCTGAAAGAAATAGAAGACAAGCCTAACTATAAGTTTGTGAAGATGGATATTTGCGACTTCAATGCATTCCTAAATAATGAGGCTTGGATGGATAGCATTACAAGTGGTGAATATAAGAGATATTATAATGTAATATGTGGTGAAAGATCGTAATGGAAATGCTTTTAAGGACAATATTCTTATTTTTAAACTACTTGAAATATCGTTTAAAATATAAGGATAATATTTGGTTTCGTGGATTTGCTGTGATTTATGCAGAGAAGGGTTCATCAATAACATTTAGTAAGGTAGGTCGCTCTAACATATTCTCACACCCATTTAGCAATATGATTGGTCTTTCGCAAAGATGTATCATTGTTGCAAGAATGGGTGGTAAGATAAATATAGGATCTCATGTCTGTATGAGTGGATGCACACTCTACTCCATAGATTCAATAACTGTAGGTGACCATACTGATATTGGTAGTGGATGTAAGATTATCGATAATGATTTCCATCCTCTATCATATAGTCAGCGTTCTCCAGTTGAACGTTTAGATTTAGTCAAACATCGTCCTATTACCATCGGTGAGGGGTGCTTCATTGGGGCAAACTCAATCATTCTGAAAGGTACTACTCTCGGTAAGAATGTGGTGGTAGGAGCTGGCAGTGTGGTGTGTGGATCATTTCCTAATAACGTAATAATTGCTGGTAATCCTGCAAGAATAATAAAGGAGAATGAGCAATAAGTAATGATTTTTACTTAGTGAAATGATAGCATTGCTTTGGCTTCATTTAATAAAATCTAAGATTTAATGGGCGTTAATTATCTCAAGTGTGCATACATCCAAGAATAAAGGAGATTTAAATAACTAGCGTAGAAATTGGACGTTTACCGAAGTATGCTACAACATTCTTGAGGATATTATTGCTATATGGTGAGCACTTATTTTATCATTATGAAAAAACTTTTAATGCTTGGAGGTGGTTTCCTTCAAAATTTTGTTATTAAAAAAGCACGTGAAATGGGCTATTATGTTTTTTGCTTAGATGCGGACCCAAATGCATTGGGCTTTTTGTCAGCAAATGAACATGCAGTTATCAATATTGTGGATGAAGAAGCATGTCTTGCATATGCTCGTGGAAAAAATGTAGATGGCGTGCTTACAGCGGCGACTGATTATGGTGTACTTACTATGAGCTATATTGCTCAAGAACTAGAACTGCCAGGAATTAATTATGAAGCAGCTAAAAGAATAAGGAATAAAGCAGCTGTTAGAAAATGCCTTTTTGATGCAAAAGCTGATGATACAGGATATTCTTATGAGATACATAATGTAGAGGAAGCTGAAAAGTATAAGAATGGTATTAAATATCCTGTTATGGTCAAACCGTGTGATGGTTCTGGTAGTAGAGGGGCGTCAAGAGTTGATAGGGGTGAGGATTTGATTGAGGCTTGTGAACTTGCTATAAATAGTTCTATAACCCATAGAGCAGTGGCTGAACCATTTATTGTAGGTCGTGAATATGGTGTAGAGTCATTTGTAGATAATGGGAAAATTTATGTATTGGCAGTAATGCAGAAAGATATGACATTACCTCCATATTATGCAGAGCTGGGACACGCTATACCTTCTGGTCTTTCCTTATCCTTAGAGAATAAGGTAAAAGGATGCGTAAAGAATGCTCTTATAGCTCTTGGAGTTAATCATGGCTCTGTAAATATGGATTTGTTGATAAACAGTAAAGGTCAAGTACATATTGTGGATATTGGTGCTCGCATGGGAGGAAATCTGATTGGTTCTCATATAATACCGACAGGTACAGGTATTGATTACATGGGCAATATGATTAAAGCTGCTGTTGGTGATGAAACTAACTGGACTCCAGCCACATCTCCGCAGCCAGTCGCTACGAAACTTCTTGCTCTAAAACCAGGGATAGTTAAAGTTCTCCCTGATTTTGTTAAAATCGAGACTGAATTTAATGTAATAGTGGAACATCATCTTCATGTTGGAGACTCTATCACACCATATAGAACTAATCTTGATGGTTGTGGTTATGTTGTAGCGAAAGCATCCACAATAGAACATTCTATAGAACTTGCAGCAAAAGTAAGACAAATGATCGATATAACTATATTAAGAAAATAATTATGTATAAGCACTTTTTAAAAAGATTATTAGATATTGTATTTTCATTATTGGTCTTTCCGCTTTTTGGCTTAATATTAATTCCTGTTGCAATCGCAATTAAGTTAGATGATGGTGGTCCGGTATTTTATAAATCAGCAAGAGTTGGCAAGGGGTTTCAAAAATTTAATATGCTCAAATTCCGTTCAATGAAAGTAAATGCTCCTGATTTACGTAATGTTGATGGTGGCACATATAACTCTGCTAATGATTCGCGAGTTACTAAAATAGGAAAGTTTTTAAGAGAAACTAGTCTTGATGAGATTCCTCAAATATTGAATATCATAAAAGGTGATATGAGTATTATTGGACCTCGTGCGGGCGATTGGGAGAGTGTTGACACTTATGAAGATGATGAGAAAGACAAGGCAAAAGTTGTACCTGGGTTGACTGGTTATTGTCAAGCATATTTTAGGAATAATGCATCTGTAAGAGAAAAACGATTAAAAGATGCTTGGTATGCGAATAATGTAAGTTTCGTATTGGATGTGAAGATTTTTTTTAAAACCATTGAAACTGTATTGAAACACGAGAACCTTTATACTAACTGATAAAATGGATAGATTTATCATAGTAGACAGTCACAATTCTGAATATATAGGTATAATATTTCACATTTTACGTAAATGTGGCTACAACATGGCTTTAACAAAAAGATTATTTCATTGGATTCCTTCTTATTCAAAACGGAATATCAGAAGAGACTGCCAAACTAAGACTGTAGTCTTAGTTTGGAATGAGGAATTAAATGATTATACAAGTACATTTCAAATGTACAAAAATAGTGATAGTAGTCTTTATATAAGAAAGATTGCCACCTTACCTCAATATGAAGGAAAAGGAATTGGGAAAAGGAATCTTTTGTATATAGAACAATTTGCAATAAAAAATGGATGTTCCAGAATATGTTTGGATGTTTATATTAAAAGTAAGGGAGCAATATCTTTCTATTCACATTTGGGCTTTAAAGAGGTAGGAACCAAACGTTCAATTAGGTTTAAGGAACTTATAATGAAAAAACAATTAGATTAATGTCATTATGAAAATCTTGGTGTTACCTGCATATTATTATCCGGAGCAAGCTGCAAGTCCTTATTTAGGAGACAATATTCGTGAAGCTATGTGTAATGCTGGCTTCATATTAGATCTGTATGCTCCAATGCCAACGCGAGGAGTATCTGAAGAAATACGTGTTGAGTATAAAGAGCGTAAAATAGAGTACAAATACGATAATAAATTAGTGATTCATCGTTTTCCTATGTATAGTGAAGGAAAAAATCCCATTAATCGTGCTTTGCGATATGGGATTTGCTGGTGTGTACAATTTGGGAAAGGATTGTGTGCCAAGGATATTGATTTAATTTATCTAGCAAGTACACCTCCTATTCAAGGTGCATTGGGCTGTTTGCTGAAAAAAATCAAAAGAGTTCCTTTTGTGTATAATCTTCAGGATATCTTTCCTGATTCTCTTGCAGGTACCGGCTTGGTACGTAAGGATGGATTGATATGGAGGATAGGGCGTGTGGTAGAGAACTTTACTTATAAGCATGCGGACAAGATAATTGTTATTTCGGAAGGTTTCAAGAGAAATATCATGGCTAAAGGTGTACCTGAAGAGAAAATTGTAGTTGTCTACAATTGGGTGGATCAGAATGCAGTGAAGAATGTTGCCCGAAAGGATAATAAGTTGTTTGATAAGTATCATTTGGATAGAAATAAGTTTTATATCACTTATAGTGGAAATATAGGTCTGACCCAGAATATGGATTTGCTGCTCGATGTGGCTAGAAGTTTGGAAGACAATGAGGAAATCCAGTTTGTATTGATTGGAGAGGGGGCTTATAAGGAGCAAGTCAAGGAAGTTATTACTCGTAATAATATCAAGAATGTTACTCTTTTACCTTTTCAACCATATGAAGATATTAGCCATGTGTTTAGCCTTGGAGATGTGGGTATTATTATCTCTAAACCGGGTGTGGGTGAAAACTCAGTGCCAAGCAAGACTTGGAGCATAATGTCAGCATCGAGACCGGTACTGGCGAACTTTGATGAGAATGAGATTAAGACTATTCTTAGTGAGAACGAATGTGGTGTGTTTACGAAAGCCGGTGACAAGCAGGCATTTACAGATGCAATTCTTGAGCTTTGCCGGAATAGGGAGATGTGCCGGAAATATGGTGAGAATGGTCGAAAGTTTGTAATGGAAAATCTGACAAGGGAGATTGGCACGCAAAAATATATAGACGTTATAAAGAGTGTGGCGAAAGGTTAGTTTGGCTAAGCAGAAATGCTGATAAATAAAAGTGAATAGTTTTATAAAAGTATAATTCAACTATGAATATGAAGTTAAGGAATATTCCGTTTTCTCCCCCTGATATGAGCGATGCGGAAATCGAGATGGTAGCGGAAGCACTGCGTTCCGGTTGGATCACTACAGGTCCGAAGACAAAGGAATTTGAACAGCTGATTGCTATGTGTTGTGGTACGGAGAAGGCGGTATGTTTGAACTCGGCTACGGCTTGTATGGAATCAATCTTGAGAGCCTTGGGTGTAGGACCGGGTGATGAGGTGATTACCAGTGCATATACATATACCGCAACGGCAAGTATTACTTGCCACGTTGGTGCAAAGGTGGTGATGGTGGATACGAAGCCTGGGTCGTTTGAAATGGATTACGACAAGATGGCTGATGCTATCACTGAGCGTACAAAAGTGGTTATTCCCGTTGATCTGGCCGGTATCGTGTGTGACTATGATAAGATATTTGAGGTGGTGGAGAGTAAGAAATATCTCTTTAAGCCAGCTAATGATATTCAGAATGCATATGGCAGAGTGATTGTGATGGCTGATGCCGCTCATGCATTTGGAGCAAGACGTAATGGAAAGATGTGTGGCGCGATTGCTGACTTTACATCATTCTCATTCCATGCGGTGAAAAACCTGACTACGGCTGAAGGTGGTGCGTTGACTTGGGTGAACCGTGAGGGGTTGGACAACAATACACTGTATAAGCAGTTTCAACTGTTAAGTCTGCATGGACAGAACAAAGATGCACTGGCTAAGACGCAGCTGGGTGCATGGGAATATGATATCATTGCTCCTTTTTATAAATGTAACATGACGGATGTGATGTCAGGTATCGGACTGGCGCAACTAAAGCGTTATCCGGAGATGTTACGTCGCAGACGTGAGATAATAGGTCTGTATAATGAGGGAGTGAAGGGTACTTGTATTATTCCGTTGAATCATTATCCTGATAATGATGAGGGAACGTCTTCGAGTGGTCACCTGTATATCTGCCGATTGGAGGGTAAAACTATTGAGGAACGTAATGCGATTATCATCAAAATGGCAGAGCGGGGCATTGCTTGCAATGTACACTATAAGCCGTTGCCGATGATGACAGCGTATAAAGCACTGGGATTTGATATTAAAGATTATCCTAATGCATATGAGATGTATCATAATGAGATAACGTTACCGCTACATACTAGACTTACAGATAATGATGTGGCGTATGTAATTGAAAATTTTGTAGATATTGTAAAGAGTCACTAATAAGAGTCTGTTCGAAAGTAAGATGTTGTATATATTGTAAATAAGATAAAAGTTTTGATTAATGAGTAAAATAAAAAAGGTAGCCTTAATATCAGGAATCACCGGTCAGGATGGTTCATTTTTAGCCGAGTTTCTAATAGAAAAAGGATATGAAGTCCATGGTATCCTTCGTCGTTCTTCTTCTTTCAACACCGCACGCATCGAACACCTTTACTTGGATGAGTGGGTACGTGACATGAAAAAGGATCGTCTGGTCAATCTTCATTATGGGGATATGACAGATTCCAGTTCTTTGATCCGTATTATCCAGCAGGTACAACCGGATGAAATTTATAACCTGGCTGCACAAAGTCATGTGAAAGTATCTTTTGACGTACCTGAATATACAGCCGAAGCGGATGCCATCGGTACACTTCGTATGCTGGAGGCTGTCCGTATTCTTGGAATGGAAAAGAAGACAAGGATATATCAGGCTTCGACTTCCGAACTATTCGGTTTGGTACAGGAAGTTCCACAGAAGGAAACTACTCCATTCTATCCCCGTTCCCCGTATGGAGTGGCCAAACAATACGGTTTCTGGATTACCAAGAACTATCGTGAGAGCTACGGTATGTATGCTGTAAACGGAATCCTGTTTAATCATGAAAGTGAGCGGAGAGGAGAGACTTTTGTGACCCGTAAGATTACGTTAGCCGCTGCCCGTATTGCACAAGGGCTTCAGGACAAACTTTATTTGGGAAACCTGAACTCACTTCGTGACTGGGGATACGCCAAGGACTATGTTGAGTGTATGTGGCTGATTCTTCAGCATGATACTCCTGAAGATTTTGTAATTGCCACAGGCGAATACCATACTGTACGTGAATTTACGATACTGGCTTTCAAAGAAGTCGGTATTGAACTTCGTTGGGACGGTGAAGGCGTGGATGAGAAAGGCATTGATGTATCGACCGGAAAAGTCTTGGTTGAAGTCGATTCTAAATATTTCCGTCCTGCCGAAGTCGAGCAGTTACTGGGTGATCCTACCAAGGCCCGTACGTTACTTGGCTGGAATCCTACCAAGACTTCTTTCCCTGAATTGGTGAAAATTATGGTATCGCATGATATGAAGTTTGTGAAGAAGCTTCACATGAAAGAACTGATGAATAGAGAAGAATAAGAATGGATAAAGATACGAAAATCTATGTAGCGGGACACCATGGTTTGGTGGGATCTGCTATCTGGAGTAATTTGCAGAGTCGTGGTTACACGAATCTTGTAGGACGTTCCCATAAAGAGCTGGACCTTCTTGATGGTGCAGCCGTAAAACAATTCTTTGATGAAGAACAGCCTGATGCAGTTGTCCTTGCTGCTGCGCATGTTGGTGGGATCCTTGCAAACTTGCAGTATCGTGCCGATTTTATCTATCAGAATCTCCAGATTCAGCAGAATGTAATCGGTGAGAGTTTTCGTCATAACGTAAAGAAACTACTTTTTCTGGGTAGTACCTGTATCTATCCCCGTGATGCCGCACAACCGATGAAGGAGGACGCTTTGCTGACTTCTCCTTTGGAATATACGAACGAACCTTATGCCATTGCCAAGATTGCGGGTTTAAAGATGTGTGAAAGCTTCAATCTTCAGTATGGCACGAATTATATTGCCGTGATGCCTACCAACCTTTATGGTCCGAATGATAATTTCCATTTGGAAAACAGTCATGTTCTACCTGCCATGATTCGCAAGATTCATTTGGCTAAATGTCTGAATGAAGGAAATTGGAAGTCAGTTCGTAAAGATATTGACTTGCGTCCTGTGTAAGGTGTGACTGGTAGTAATTCTGATGCTGAAATATTGGATAAATTGGCAAAATTTGGTATTACTCCTGAATCGGTAACTCTTTGGGGTACCGGTACACCTATGCGTGAGTTTTTGTGGAGCGAAGAGATGGCTGATGCGAGTGTTCATGTATTATTGAACGTTGATTTCAAGAATACCTATACGGAAGGTAGTAGAGACATTCGTAACTGTCATATCAATGTTGGTACAGGTAAGGAAGTCAGTATCCGTGAAGTTGCCGGAATGATCATGAAAGAAGTTCAATTTAAGGGTGATTTGCGTTGGGATAGTTCTAAGCCTGATGGTACGATGCGCAAGTTGACAGATGTGTCGAAGTTACACAGTTTAGGCTGGCATCATAAGGTTGAGATTGATGAAGGAATTGAGCGTCTTTATGAATGGTATTTGAAAGGTGTCTAAATTTTATAATTTATATATTATGGAAAAATTGAATGGAAAGAATATCTTAATATTGTTGTTGACTTTGCTTTTTACAGCTTGCCAGTCTTATAAAAAAGTACCTTACTTACAGGATGCAGAAGTGGTACTGTATAGTACTCAGGATGCACAATTGTATGATGCAAAGATCATGCCCAAAGATTTGTTGACTATTGTAGTGTCATGTACCAGTCCCGAGTTAGCTGCTCCTTTTAACCTGACGGTAGCTACACAAGGTAATATGGCTTTGAACTATACCACCACTCAGCCCGCTCTACAGCAATACTTAGTGGATAATGAGGGAAATATTAACTTTCCGGTATTGGGTGAACTTCATGTAGGCGGATTGACGAAGAAGGCGACCGAACAAATGATTGTGGAAAAGTTGAAGCCTTATATTACGGAAACTCCTATTGTAACGGTACGAATGGTAAATTATAAGATTTCCGTGATTGGTGAAGTTGCCCGTCCCGGTACATTCACGATCTCCAATGAAAAGGTGAACATCCTGGAAGCTCTGGCTATGGCAGGTGATATGACCGTATATGGTCTGCGTGATGATGTTAAGCTGATACGGGAGAATGCCAATGGTAAGCAGGAAATTATTCCTTTAGATCTGAATAAGGCGGAGACTATTCTTTCTCCTTATTATTATTTACAACAGAATGATATTATTTACGTAACTCCGAATAAGGCGAAAGCTCGAAATTCGGATATCGGAACTAGTACAAGCTTATGGTTCTCTCTGCTACTTCGATCCTTGTTTCTATTGCCAGTTTGTTGTTTAATATCTTGAAATAAAAAGAAAGAGTTATGAAGGAAGAAAATCAAAACGTGAAGGAACGTGAAATGGCTGAGGATCAGATCGATTTCCAAGCGTTGCTTTTTAAATATATTATTCATTGGCCCTGGTTTGTAGGGGCAGTGTTACTATGCCTTGTTGGTGCGTGGTTTTATCTGCATTGGGCTACACCTGTTTATAATATTTCAGCCACTGTTCTTATGAAAGATGAGAAGAAGGGTGGAGGTGCAGGACTTTCTTCGGAATTGGAGGATATGGGATTAAGTGGTCTGATGACTTCTTCTAAGAATATTGATAATGAGTTGGAAGTTTTGCGTTCGAAAACGCTCGTTAAAGAGGTGGTTAATCAATTGGGACTGTATATAACTTATGCAGATGAGGATGAATTTCCCGCTAAAGGTTTATATAAGACATCTCCTGTCCAAGTGAGTTTGACTCCTCAAGAAGCTGAGAAACTAAGTTCTCCGATGGTAGTAGAGATGACTTTGCAACCTGAAGGTAGTATGGATGTGAACGTGACTGTAGGTGAGAAAGGGTATCAGAAGCATTTTGAAAAGTTACCTGCCATTTTTCCAACTGATGAAGGTACATTGGCTTTCTTTCAGGAAGTTGATTCGGTAACTTTACAGGATGGAACGAAGGTTCCTCGGATAGAGCAGAGTGTACGCCATATAACTGCGACAATAAACAAACCGATGAGAGTGGCAAAAGGCTATTGTAACAGTTTGTCTATTGCTCCTACTTCTAAGACTACTTCTGTTGCCGTGATTTCCTTGAAGAACTCTAGTTTGCAGCGTGGACAGGATTTCATCAATCAGTTGCTTGAAATGTATAATCGCAATACGAACAATGATAAAAACGAGATTGCTCAGAAAACGGCTGAGTTTATCGATGAACGTATTGGTATTATTTCAAAAGAATTGGGTAGTACGGAAGCGGATTTAGAGTCTTTTAAGCGTGACGCAGGTATCACGGATTTGACAAGTGAAGCTCAAATCGCCTTGGCCGGTAATGCTGAGTATGAAAAGAAGAGTGTGGAGAACCGTACTCAAATCAGCCTGGTAAATGACTTGCGTAAGTATTTGAGAAGCAATGAATATGAAGTATTGCCGAGCAATGTAGGTTTACAAGATGCTGCTTTGATCGGTGCGATTGAACGCTATAATGAAATGCTTGTGGAACGTAAACGTCTGTTACGTACATCAACTGAGAATAATCCTGCTATTGTGAATCTGGATACAAGCATACGTGCTATGAAAGCCAATGTGCAAGCTACTCTTGAAGGAACTTTGCAGGGGTTGATGATCACTAAATCAAACCTTGACCGTGAAGCGAGCCGCTATTCTCGTCGTATCAGTAACGCTCCGGGACAGGAACGTGCTTATGTAAGTATTGCCCGTCAGCAAGAAATCAAAGCAGGATTGTATCTGATGTTGTTACAGAAACGTGAAGAGAATGCTATTGCGCTTGCTGCCACTGCGAATAATGCGAAGATCATTGATGAAGCGATAGCTGACGATATTCCGGTATCCCCCAAACACTCTATGATCTATTTGATTGCATTGATGCTTGGTGTTGGAATTCCGGTTGGCATCATTTATTTGATTGAACTGACGAAATTCAAGATCGAAGGTCGTGCCGATGTGGAGAAACTAACGAGTGTTCCTGTTGTCGGTGATATTCCATTAACTGATGAGAAGAATGATAAGAATGGCTCTATCGCTGTCTTCGAGAACAAGAATAATCTAATGAGTGAAACCTTCCGTAATATTCGGACCAATCTTCAGTTTATGCTCGATAATGATCAGAAGGTGATCCTTGTGACCTCAACTGTCAGTGGCGAAGGAAAATCATTCGTTTCGTCGAATTTGGCTATCAGTCTTTCTCTTTTGGGAAAGAAGGTGGTGATTGTAGGTCTTGATATTCGTAAGCCGGGACTGAATAAAGTATTTAATCTTTCGAGCAAGGAGAAAGGGATAACTCAATATCTTGCCAATCCGGAAATGGATTTGATGAGTTTGATACAACAGTCCGATGTGAATAAGAATCTGTATATCCTTCCGGGTGGTACCGTTCCTCCCAATCCTACCGAACTATTGGCACGTGATGGATTGGACAAGGCTATTGAGATTCTGAAGAAGAATTTTGATTATGTCATTCTTGATACTGCTCCTATTGGTATGGTGACTGATACCTTATTAATTGGTCGTGTGGCGGATTTATCAGCATACGTATGTCGTACTGATTATACACATAAAGCGGAATACACATTGATCAATGAATTGTATCACGAAAAGAAATTGCCTAATCTTTGTACTATCATTAATGGTGTAGACCTGAAGAGGAGAAAATATGGCTACTACTATGGCTATGGCAAGTATGGTAAGCATTACGGTTATGGTAAACGTTATGGATACGGCTATGGGTATGGTCAAGAAAAGAAGAAGTAGATATTTGGCAATCTATACTATCAAGGACTATGATAAGGAGTTTCAACTTTATCGTCTGGCTTTCCCAAATGATGAGGTTCGTTATGGTTTCTTTAACTTTCTAGTTCCTTATTACACACCGGTGAATGAAGATGAACAGAATTTCTATATAGGCAAATTCGTTCAGGAATTGCGTGTCGGAGAGGTTGATGCTTTCCTTAAAGGAATATAGACCGATAGTTAAGGAATGTTATGCCTGACTAGCTATGTGTCGTTATCGTAAATATAAACCTGAGTCCGATAGAAAGAAGTTTGGTTGATTGCGTCAACAGTTCTTCTATCGGTCTCAGGTTGTTTTATTTAAACCCGTTTTTCAATGTAAATATCTCAAACGTTTTTAATGGTATGAGCAGGTGTTTTTCCGAAATGCTTCTTATAATTATCGCGGAAGTGATCCATATCCTTCATTCCGATATTCTCTGGTATTTCGTTTACGCGATATTTCCCACTCTCTAACATTTCATGTGCTTTTTCCATGCGGATTTTGAGAATGAATTTGTTAAGTGCTTCACCTGTTAATTGCGTCCACTTGTTGTAAAGACTGGTCCTGCTAATTCCAAGCTCTTTGGCAATGGAGCCTATGGTTAGTTTTTCATTATTCAGATTCTCCAGAATGATTTTAGTAACTTTACTTATCAAAGGGTGTTCACCATCCTGCAATATTTCTGACGCTTTTATCTCCAAAAACTCTTCTCCAAACAATCGTTGTAGAAATGATTTTCGAAGAAAACGATTGTTCTTGATAAGGATTGACATTTCAATCTTTAAATCTGCTATACTAAAGGGCTGTTGCAAGAATGTATCAGCTAAAGAAGTCTTTCTTCTATTGTATTGGTCAATATCTATATGCGAACTATAAAGAATGATAGGTATGATTGATGTTTCGCAGGATGTTTTCAATCTTGACGAGAGTTCGACACCATCCATGTTCTGAAGTTCTGTATCACAAATCACTAAATCAGGATATTCATTTTTTATGCAGGTCATAGCTTCGCCGCCATCTCTGAAACTTTTAATAGTAAATTCTTCCGTTAAACAACTTGTCAGATAGGATCGGAAATCATCATTACTGTCGGCAAGTACGACTGTCGGTTTGTGGGAATTTCTTTTGCAGGGAGCCTTTACGAGCAAACGGTCTATCTTTTCAATTTCAGTATGATTGGTGAAACACAGCGGCGAATGATTTGATTGGTCTTCACAAGAGCATTTCACAGGAAATCTTAATGTGACTGTATGATTTATATTGCTTACTAAGATCTTGCCATTACACAAATCTGCTAGTTTCTTCAATAACATGCTTTTGGAAAAATGGCATTCAAATTCTGCTTTCTGTCTTATCATCCGGTGTTTATTCTGATTATAAAGCTTTGTTAGTTTACCATTTCCTGAATCGGGTACACTTATTTCCCAATGTTCCTGACTGATAGAAATTAGCAATGTTATGTTTGACTCCGGCTCAGAACAGTCGATCGCGTTCGTTATGAATTTATCGATAATAGGTGAGATTTTGTTTTTGTCCAACCATACACTGGCATAAGTGAATTCTGTCTTGATTATTATTTTTATGTGTTTGTTCGTTGCATAACCTTGTAGGGAGCAAATTCTGTTTCTTAAATAGTTTCCTAATTCATGTTCGGTAATGTTTAGGACTTCGGGATGATTATGCAAATATTTTAATCCGGACAATTTGTCCAGATTCTCATTTAAACATTCTATATTTCGAATAGCCAGTGACAAATCATTCTTTATGTTCTCGGGACAGTTATCATTACAGATCGTTCGTAAAGGAACATGAACTAATGTAATTGGATTTCGAATACTTTGGAAAGAATCTATAAAATACTGGTTCTCTTCTTTGAGGAAATTTCTTTCTTTTTGTATGGAAAGATAATGAAATAAATGCCAGTAGAGAAAGAAACCTGCTACTATCAGCAATAAAACTAAATATGATTGATTTTCAAATATTGTTGCTATTAAGAAAGATGCAGCAATAGATATTGTCTTTAAATACATCATGTTATTATATTTTAAATGACGTCACTCGATGGAGTTTGCTTTTTCTTTCTGATTCAAGAGACATGAAAGATTATGTGCCAACTATGATTCCATAATTGTGCACATCCATAAACTCAAATAATATGATCTCTAATTTGTTTGTTTTGGGGGAGGTCAATATTTGGTTATGAGTTATGCTTATTGAGAATTCAGATTCTAAATGTCTTGAACTATCAATAAAAAAGCAATGTCCCCCAAGTAACAATAATTATTTTCATTTATTTGTATTAGGCGTAGTAAACTAGCCTCAGGTGAATAATCAGGGAAGGAGGTGGTCTAATATTAAGTATGCTATCGGACCATGATGTCTCAATAGCTGTTTGTTTGTGCTCAATCATGAATTAATATCAAATAAAATACATTTGTCCCCTTCTGATAAAGTAGGAAATTGTATTTACGATGTAAATGTAACTTGTAATAACATAAAAACAATAGTTTTGTTTGTGTGATTTGACGAATTGTTGTAGAATTATTTATTTAATTGATTAATCGAAGCAGAAAGTTGTATAATAGATTTAGATTAATACTAAATGTATTGTATATGAAATGTTGGAAATTCTATATGTAAGATGGAATGACTGGTTTTTGTTTTAAAATATGAATATAAATATTTGATATTATATTGTACTTATATGTATTAAAAGGTGATAAATATGCACCTTCGTTCGGTAAATATCGAAGGATTGGGGTGTTTTTTCCTGTCTGCCCAAAGTAAAGGTGAAACCCCGAATCCAGGTGGTGGATCGGGTGACGATGATGAAGCATCGGACTCGACAGTATAATGGGAAAGTAAGGTAGCTCATTACAACAGAGTGATTATAAGGATGGGGCTTCGGCCTCATTCTTTCTTATAAGCTTTTCGAAAGCTAATTAAAGTTTCGACTTATTTACAAGTAAATAAGAGTATGCAAATAACAACAATCCTTGCTTTTATTACTGCTATGGGCGGTCTGGAAGCGGTGAATGGATAGTACGATATATCTTCTGTCGTAAGACGGATGTCAGAAAAGAGGAAGCTTCGGTCTGTAATCTGGAAGAAGAAAACCGACGTAAGAAGGTGGACTGGCTGGAAGATCGCTTGACTCAGCGGGATGAAAAAACAGATGGCCTCTATATCGAACTTCGTAAGGAACAGGAGGAGAAAATAAACTGGATACATAAGTGTCATGAAGTGGAGCTGATTAAAAAGGAATCTGAAGTGAAAAAGTGTGAGATTAGAGGATGCACCCAAAGGTTTGCTTCAGCAGGTGGTTGCCGGTAGCGGATATAGGTGGATGAAGAGATATATAATAAGCATTGATTAATGAACGATATTAAAAATCGAAAGTTATAGTAATGGAATATAGAAATAATGATTATCTTTGAATCACAAAAAATGAAGAATAATGATGGATGGCATAATGCGTAAACTTCCAATTGGGATACAGACTTTTGAGAAACTCCGCGAAGGGGGATATCTTTATGTAGATAAAACGGCTTTTGTATGGAAAATAGCTTCTACAGAGACTCCTTATTTCCTAAGTCGCCCCCGTCGTTTTGGAAAAAGTCTTCTTCTTTCCACTTTCGAAGCATACTTTGAAGGCAGGAAGGAATTGTTTGAAGGACTTGCTGTTGCCGAACTTGAGAAGGAATGGAAGAAGTATCCGGTGTTTCATTTGGATTTGAATGCAGAAAAATATGATTCATCCCAAGCTTTGGTTGAGATTCTTAGCCGGCATTTGACGCAATGGGAGTTGAAATATGGAAAAGGAGAGGATGAGGAAACTCTTTCCGGACGTTTTGCAGGAGTGATCCGTCGCGCCAGTGAACAGGCAGGCTGTGGAGTAGTGGTATTGGTAGATGAATACGATAAACCTCTGTTGCAGGCTTTGGGTAATGGTTCTCTATTGGATGATTACCGTAGGACTCTGAAGGCTTTTTATGGAGTATTGAAGAGTTCTGACCGTTATCTCCGTTTTGTATTTCTGACAGGTGTGACCAAGTTTGCACAAGTCAGTGTGTTCTGTGATTTGAATCAGTTGAATGATATTAGCCTGGATTTTGCTTATGCTACATTGTGTGGGATTACAAAGGAAGAACTTGGCTCAACTTTTGTTCCTGAACTGGAGCGACAGGCGGCAGTCAATGATATGACTTCAGAAGCGGTTATGGAAATGATGACACGACGATATGATGGTTATCATTTTCATCCGAAAGGTGCGGGTGTGTTTAATCCGTTCAGTGTGCTCAACTCATTTTCAAAACAGGAGTTTGGTAGTTACTGGTTTCAGACCGGAACACCTACTTTCCTTGTCGAGTTGCTCAAAGAGAGTGATTATGACCTGCGCACTTTAATTGATGGGATAGAAGCCAGTGCATCTTCATTTATGGAATATCGGGTGGATGCCAACAATCCGATTCCGTTGATTTATCAGAGTGGTTATCTGACTATCAAGGACTATGACAAAGAGTTTCAACTTTATCGTCTGGCTTTCCCCAATGATGAAGTGCGTTATGGCTTTCTCAATTTTCTGGTTCCTTATTATACACCGGTCAATGAAGATGAACAGAATTTCTATATAGGCAAATTCGTTCAGGAATTACGTGCCGGAGAGGTAGATGCCTTCCTTACCCGTCTTCAGGCTTTCTTCGCAGATTTTCCTTATGAGTTGAGCGATTCGACCGAACGTCATTATCAGGTCGTGTTTTATTTAGTGTTCAAGTTAATGGGGCAATTCACCGAAGTTGAGGTCCGTAGTGCTCGTGGACGTGCCGATGCAGTGGTGAAAACGCCTAAATATATTTATGTGTTCGAATTTAAACTGAATGGAACCGCTGAACAAGCTTTGCAGCAGATTGATGAGAAAGGTTATTTAATTCCCTATCAGGCAGACGACCGTGAAGTGGTGAAAGTGGGAGTGGAGTTCAGTGCGGAGAAAAGGAATATAGATCGATGGCTGTTGTAGTGCGGAGATATGCCAGGCATGTTTTCGCAAATTTTTTATATATATGGAGAAAAAACTTGTCCAAGGTTGATTATTTTAGCTTCCCGTTTCCTCTTCCTGTCCCTTTTTTCGTCTTAACTAGCTTTTCTTTCTTATAAATCTCTTCCCAGTACTCTTTAATCATGATTTAATCTTGTCCTTTCATTCCTAATGAAGATGGCGCATCTTTGCATCGTTAACGTTAGCGAAGTAATAATCATTAGTATTTATCTTAAAAAGAAAGGACCAAAATTATGGCAATTAGATTTAGAAGAGTGTCTCGTTTGTGTGACCCTACCAACAAAGAATTAGGAAAGAAAGTGTATCCGGTAATCTCTTATCAATACGATACGAGTGCAACTTTGAAAGAAATTGCAAAAGAGATTTCCTCCAATTCGGGAGTAAGTGAGGGTGAAACAATTAGTGTTTTAAAGGACTTTCGTACTTTATTGAGAAAAACATTACTGGCGGGGCGTTCAGTAAATATCGAAGGACTGGGTTACTTTTTCTTGTCTGCCCAAAGCAAAGGGACAGAGAAAGCGGAAGACTTTACCTCAGCTGATATTCAAGGATTACGCATCTGTTTTCGTGCCAACTCGGATATTCGTCTGTCTACCGGAACATCAACTCGTTCGGATGGCTTGAAATTCAAGGATCTGGATCATATTAATAAATCGGATGTTATCGGAGGAAATCCGGATGACGGGAATGATGGAGAAAACCCGAATCCGGGTGGTGGATCGGGTGACGATGATGAAGCACCGGATCCGACAGTATAATATGAAAAGTAAGGTAGCTCATTATAACAGGGTGATTATAAGGATGGGGCTTCGGCCTCATTCTTTCTTATAAGCTTTTCGAAAGCTAATTATAAAGTCTCAACTTAACTATAAGTAAATAAGAGTATGCAAATAACAACAATACTTGCTTTTATTACTGCTATGGGCGGTCTGGAAGCAGTGAAATGGATAGTACGATACATCTCCTGTCGTAAGACGGATGCCAGAAAAGAGGAAGCCTCGGTCTGTAATCTGGAAGAAGAAAACCGACGTAAGAAGGTGGACTGGCTGGAAGATCGCCTGACTCAGCGGGATGAAAAAATAGATGGCCTCTATATCGAACTGCGTAAGGAACAGGAGGAGAAAATAAATTGGATACATAAGTGTCATGAAGTGGAGCTGATTCAAAAGGAATCTGAAGTGAAAAAGTGTGAGATCAGAGGATGTACCCAAAGAATGCCACCTTCGGATTATTAAATAATGACTAATATATGAATATCATGAGAAAAATAGATTCTATTATTATACATTGTTCGGCTACAAAAGTCGGGCAGGATTTTACAGCAGCAGATATTGACCGTTGGCATCGTGAACGTGGATTTAATGGTATAGGGTATCACTATGTTGTCTGTCTGGACGGAAGATTGGAGAGAGGGCGGGATATTTCTTTGGCGGGGGCTCATTGCAAAGGCTGGAATGAGCATAGTATCGGGATATGCTATATTGGTGGGCTGGATGTAAACGGGCATCCTGCGGATACTCGGACGAAGGCTCAGAAAAGGGTGCTTTATCAATTGATCATGGATTTGCAGAAAGAGTATGGTATCCTTCAGGTTTTGGGACATCGGGACACTTCGCCGGATTTGAATGAAGATGGGGTAATTGAGGCTAATGAATACGTAAAGGTTTGTCCTTGTTTTGATGTGAAGGAGTTTCTGAGAAGTGGGAGGGAAGCCTTGTTTGTATGGTTGGTGGCTTTAATGATTCCTTTTTTGTGCTTGGGGTGCAGAGGTAAGAAGGAGATTGTCTGTAAGAGCCGGGAGATTAAAGTTGATTCGAGTTCTACGGTCGGACGCAGGAACAGTTTGCTTCAGCAGGCTTTCATTTCGAGAAGTGATTCGGAAGTAGTGGAAGAGCATTTGGAACAGATCGTTTTCATATATCCTGTGGATACGGCTTCGCAGGTTTCTGTGAAGATCATGAAGAATTCTCTTGACCGAAGGACAGGGAAGCTGCAGCAGGTGGTTGCCGGTAGTATGTCAGCGGAAGAAGATTCTCTGTCTTTGGAGTCCGGGGTAGAGTTCAGAACGAGTGAAGAGGTGAAGAAAACTGTTTCTGTGAAACGTGTCAATAGGTGGAAAAGAGGGATATTTATATTGGGGGGAATAGCTCTGATTTATGGTGGATGTAGATGGATGAGAAGATTTAAAGTATAAACCGACCTGTGAATTTCAACTTCCATCTTTTTTTAGTAATTTTGCCCAATCAACTCAATAACAAATAAATAATGGATGAATTAAACAATGGGGAACAAGGGCAATATGTTGAACCCGGGAAAAATGAGAAGAAAAATAATACACGAAAAATTGTAAAAAGGACTTTGCTTACGGCAGGACTAGCTTTGGCTGTATACATGGTATACTCCATCGTTTATCTGTTTATTTCGCCCGACCGTAATATTCAGCAGATCTATCTGGTGCCGGAGGATGCGGCATTTATTATTCAGTCATCTGCTCCGATTGAAGATTGGGAAAAGTTTAGTGGAAGCGAAACCTGGCAATGTCTGAGAAAAGCGAAATCATTTGAAGAAGTTGCGAAGAGTGTAGAAAAGCTTGACTCGGTTGTCAAAAGCAATAAAGTGCTGTTATCACTGGTCGGTCAGCGGGATCTGCTTATCTCACTTCATAAGACCCGCGCTACCGATTGGGATTTTCTGCTTATAGTAGATATGCAGAAAGCTTCTAAAATGGATTTATTGAAAGATCAGGTCGAAACAGTGCTGGCAATGTCCGGCTTTACCGTCACTAATCGAATGCATAATGGAATTAACATTCTTGAAATGCGTGATCCGGATACCCGTGATGTCTTTTATACTGCTTTTGTAGATAATCACCTGGTAGGTTCTTATACTTCCGGACTCGTTGAATCTGCCATCAACTCCCGTAATAAGCCTAAGATCGGACTTGACCAGTCTTTTATTGAAACGGAAAAATTAGTTTCCGGTAAAGGGCTTGTCAGGGTATTTATCAACTATGCCCGTATTCCTCAGTTTATGTCCATTTATCTGGGAGCGAGAAATGAATATGTCGATCTGTTCAGTAATTCTATGAATTTTGCGGGCCTTTACCTGAATATGGATAAAGACCGGATGGAGGTGAAAGGTTATACGTTGAAGAAAGATTCGGTGGATCCTTATATCACTGCCTTGCTGAATTCGGGGAAGCATAAAATGAAAGCTCACGAGATTTTGTCCGGGCGAACGGCTCTTTATACAAATATCGGCTTTGATAGTCCGGTAACTTTCGTGAAGGAACTGGAGAATGCTCTGTCTGTTCATGATAAACTGTTGTATGACTCTTATCAGAGTTCACGGAAAAAGATAGAAAGCCTGTTTGGTATTTCTCTGGAAGAGAACTTCCTGAGCTGGATGTCCGGAGAGTTTGCCATAACGCAATCCGAACCGGGGTTATTAGGACATGATCCTGAAGTGATTCTGGCTATTCGGGCAAAAAGCATCAAAGACGCCCGTAAAAATATGGAGTTTATTGAAAAGAAGATCAAACGCCGGTCTCCGGTTAAGATAAAGTCTGTTAATTATAAGGACTTTGAAATCAATTATGTTGAAATGAAAGGTTTCTTCCGTCTGTTCTTCGGAAAGCTGTTTGATAAATTTGAGAAGCCATATTATACTTATGTGGATGATTACGTCGTTTTCAGTAATAAAGCTGCTTCCTTGCTTTCTTTTGTAGAAGACTATGAGCAGAAGAATTTACTGAAGAATAATGCAGGATTTAAGGATGCTTATTCGTATATGAAATCAAGTTCCACAATCTTCTTGTATACAGATATGCACAAGTTCTACTCACAATTGAAACCTATGATGAATCCTGCTACATGGAATGAAATACAATCGAATAAAGATGTCTTGTATTCATTCCCTTACTGGACGATGCAGGTGATCGGAGATAACAATCTGGCTTCTCTGCAGTATGTGATGGATTACCGTCCATACGAGCCGGAAGAGGTAGTTGCCGTTGTCAGCGATGAGGAAGATCAGGATATGGACGAAGAGGCTGTGACCGAAAAGGAGCAGATGAGCGAGTTAAAGCGTTTCTATATTGAGAAGTTTGAAGGAAATGTTCTGCGTGAGTTCTATCCGGAAGGAGCACTGAAAAGCGAAGCGGAAGTGAAAGAAGGAAAACGTCACGGACGTTATCGTGAATATCACGAAAATGGAAAGCTCAAGCTTCGTGGGAAATATTCAAATAATCAGCCTAAAGGCACATGGAAGTATTACACCGAGGAAGGTGAATTTGAACGTAAGGAGAAGTTTTAAATGAACTTCTCCTGATAGGTATATATCTTATTTAATATTTTCTTCTGTGCTGGGACAAGAAGTTATCTATAAAGCGGACGATATAAACGACAGCAACTCCGGCTATGACCAATACGATAATACGACTCAACATAGTTTTTGATTTTATATTTAACGGTGTACAAAGATAAATAAGATATATGATATATGGGATATCGGGATAAGAAAAAATAATTCAACCCTAGAACAGGGGTCTGAATAGTACTTTTATAAATTACTGATTTCTAGCTATAAAGAAAAATATGAATAAAAAAGTGTCGAAAAGTTTTTGAGTTCTCGCAAAAAGCACTACCTTTGCATCCGCAAATAAGGATGGTTCCGTAGCTCAGCTGGATAGAGCAACGCCCTTCTAAGGCGTGGGTCAAGCGTTCGAATCGCTTCGGAATCACTGATGTAAACGTTGATTATTTAATAATAGTCAACGTTTTTCTTTTGTTTGGGGTACATCAATTTTATTGAATTCTGAGTGGTTTCATATTGCGATTATCCCCTATAAAACAGTAAATGTCCCCCTATGTCCCCCTTTACTGTATACTATATTGATTTGATAAACAGGCAAATATTTGATTTAATTAAGAATATATTTATACCCCCTATTTTATAAAGCAACTCCCATTATTATTCCTACATTTGCATTCAGAGATTCGTCTCTTTAGTTGGGAAACATAAACCTTTTGTTCATGAAGCATTTACGACAAACTTTACTTTTTATATTATTAGGATTCTTATTGAGTGCTTGTCGTCATACAGCCGACCGATTGTTATCTATCGAACAATTAATCAGGCTGAAACCGGACAGCGCCCTTTCTTTGCTTCGCCAAATTCAGTATCCGGAGAGGCTGTCGGATTCAAATGGCGCTTTATATGCGCTGCTAATGACGCAAGTGATTAATCAGTCATCTGATGAGGGGCATAAAAGTGATTCACTTATATCTGTTGCAATCGATTATTATAAAGGTACGAAGGACTCTGCTCATGCGGCACTGGCTTATTATAATGCCGGTCTGGTAGCAATGGATAATGAAGATTCGGAAGCTTCCCTGCATAATTTCCTAAAGACAATCGATTGGTTGGGAGAGAGTGATAACGATGAACTTCAGTTCATGGTCAGGTATAAAATGAGTCGTCTTTTCAACTTGCGACTGATTCCTGACGAGGAACTACGGTTGGGGAAGGCAGCGTTACCTTATGCCGAACGGATTGGTAATCTTTTGTATATTTGTGCACTGTTGCCATATATCACTCACGGATTTATGCAGACAAATCAACTGGATAGCGCCTATAAATATTCTGTGCAAGCGATACAGCTGGCTGAGAAAGAGAATCTGGTCCGGACATTATCACATATTTATTCACAGCATGCCCATCTTTGCATGGCAATGAAGGACTATAAACAGGCGTTGATGTATCGCGATAAAGATTTGGCTATTCTATTTGAACTTTTCGGAGAGGAAAATGAATATATCTATGATCATTATATAAATAAGGCAAACACACTGACTGAACTGCATCAGTATGATTCTGCTTTCTACTACATTAATAAAGCGGTGGAAGATACAACAGATATACAATATACAACTCGAAAGTCTTTGGCTAAGGCTGAAATTTATGCTGCTACCGGGCAGATGGATTCGGCATATTATTATATGAACCGACATGCTGACTTGCGGGATAGGCTCATAGAGGAGAGAGATAAGGAAGGTTTACTGACTTTGCACCGGAATTATCACAATGATGAATTGAAAAAAGCCAATACCCGTCTTTGGCAACAGGCGGTGGAAAGGAAGCTGCAACTGTACGTTGTGACTATTGTTTGTTGCCTGGCGATTTTGTTAGGGGTATGCATCTACTTCTTTTTATATAAAAGGAAACAACAGGAAGTATTGCGTCAGAAAGGACAGATTGCCCATCAGCAGGAGTTGTTGAAGTACCGTGAAATAGAAAAACTACAGGCAGAAAAAGACTTGTCGGAAGCTAAGGAAAGGGAAGCGCAGATTCGGGAGAAAGAGGCTTTACTAAAGGTTGAGTTTTTTAAGCGCCTGAATGAAACTTGTATTCCTGTGATTGAAAATCCGAAAACCCAGCAGAATATAATGCTCAAGGATGAGGACTGGAAAGTAATATTCAAGAATGCCAACAGTATCTTCCTGAATTTTACAGAACGTCTGAAGAATCAGTATCCTGCACTGAATGAGGAGGATTTGCGGTATTGCTGTATGGTGAAAATGCAGTTTTCGCAGACTGATATTGCTAAGATCATGCATCTGGAGAAAGATTCGGTGAAGAAAAGACTGAAACGAATTCGTACCGAAAAGATGGGGATAGCGCAGGAAACAACATTGGAGGCTGTGCTTCGGGACTTTTAAATGATTAAGAATGAGAATGAAATAATTTGTTAAACCAAACATTAGAATTATGAAACAAACACTGAGTTTTCATAGTCCGATCATTGCTTCTACACAGAGCAAGGTGGATGTAGAAGCTTTTGAGAAGAGTACAGATGCTTTTGAAAAGGGAGAGCACTTACAGTCTTTTTATCTGTTGCTGGATTATATTGATCCGGAGTTACGCAGCAAATTTGGTAATGCAGAAGGGACAGAGTTTGCCGTACCTCATGGTTCCATTATGGTCTATCTGAGGCTGGAGGGTGACCAGCTGAATATTACAGCTCCATTTCTGTTGTTGCCGGAAAAGGGGAGGATTCCTTTGCTGCGCCAGGTGGCAGCTTTGAATCTGACAGAACTGACGTTAGCATGTATCTCTTTGCAGAATGATAAGTTGTTCTTTGACTTTCATTGTCCGGTGGCTTTATGCAATCCTTACAAGATATACTATGTGCTTGAGGAAATCTGCCGGATAGGAGATAAGTATGATGACGAATTTGTGACTAAGTTCAAGGCCGAGCGCATTTATGAGCCCAAAATTACTCCATACGACAATGAAACGGTGGATAAGGTATACGAAGCCCTCCAGCAGAGCTGTAAGGAATGTATGGACGCTGTAAAATACTTCGAGACAGAACGAAAATATGGTTATGCCTGGAATATATTATCCAGTACGCTTCTTAAAATATGCTATTTTGTCTGTCCGCAAGGGCAACTGCTGAATGATCTTGATAAAGCGATTACAGATCATGGGCGGGAGGATATGCCGTTGCCGGAGATCGTATCCCGTACCAAATCTGTTGTCACACGCCTTCAGGAAATGACGAAGGAGCAACTGGCTGCCGATCTTTACTTTGTTGAAACTTTCATTTCGGACAGACGCCGTTCCGTACTGAAAAACATTCAGGATAACTTTGAAGATACATACGAGAAAGCCGGCTCGGCATTGGAATCAGGTGACTTCATCGTTTGCTGCCTGCTTATTATTAATAAATTCTATGAATTGTACTATTATAATAATGTGCAGAATGATGTGAATGCGGTAGTTGTGAAAGCAATGAAGGCTACCTCTGCCATGTCATGGGAAGAAGCTGCTCCGATATTATATGAAGCGATGGATAATATCATGGAAGGAGAACTGGATGTAGATGATGACGAAGAAGGTGGTGACGAAGACGGAGAAACAATGGGCTTCGATACGTCACAGCTTCAACAGATGCAACAGGAAATGATGCAGCAGGCGATGCAGAATATTGATATGGAGCAAATACAGAAGATGCAGCAACTTGCTATGGAGAATATGCAAAAGATGATGGCCGGTATGTATGGCAACAATAACAATACGGAAGAGGACACTAACAAATAAAGAACAAGACTATGGAACAGAATATATACAATGCCATTTATAAAGTGAATCATGCCGGTGGCTGCGGCAGTTGTTTTTATCTGAAACAATATGATCTGTTTGTTACCAATTATCATGTAGTAGAGGGATTCCGTCAGGTAGCGATCCAGGATAATGATAAGAATTCGTTTCTGGCCAGGGTCGTTATGGTAAATTCCGTATTGGATATTGCTTTGCTGTCGGTGGAAGGGGATTTTTCTGCTCTTCCGGATATCCGGTTATCGGAGTTGAAAGAAGTCGCGATCGGACAGAAGATAAACGTGGCCGGCTATCCGTTTGGTATGCCGTTCACAGTGACTGAAGGTACGGTTTCTTCTCCCAGACAGCTGATTAACAACAGTTATTATATTCAGACAGATGCTGCGGTCAATCCGGGAAATAGCGGAGGTCCCATGTTCAATGAACGTGGTGAATTGATCGCCATTACCGCCAGTAAGATCACCGATGCGGATAATATGGGATTTGGTATCCCTGTGGATACACTGAAAAAGGTACTGGAGAATATAGAAAGTCTGGACCGCTCTGTTTTTAATGTGCAGTGTAATAGTTGCGATGAATTCATTTCCGAAGAAGATGAATATTGCCCTTGTTGCGGTGACAAGTTGCCGGAAGAAATCTTTAAAGAGAGGGGACTGACCGATCTGGCTGTATTCTGCGAAGAAGCCGTTGAAGCGATGGGAATCAATCCGGTATTGGCACGTGTGGGATACGAAGGCTGGAAATTCTATAAGGGAAGTTCGGAGATACGTATGTTTGTGTACGACCGTTCTTATTTGTTTGCCACCTCTCCGCTGAATATTCTGCCAAAAAAGAATCTGGAACCTGTGCTGACCTATTTACTTCAGACAGAGATTGCTCCTTATCGTTTCGGACTGGATGGAAATCAGATTTATCTTTCTTATCGTGTGCATATATCTGATATATTCTCCGATTATTCGGAAAATGTCAAGACGAATCTGACCCATCTGGCTTTCAAGGCAGATGATCTGGATAATTATCTGGTGGATACTTTTGGCTGTGAGTTTTCCGAATATGCTAATAAAAACGCTATCTGACCAATAACTAAACTATTTGAATATCACTCCTTTCGCTGAATTATTGAGGCGGAAGGAGTGTCTTTTTTCCTCCCTGCCGGACACTCGCAAATCTATTTTTACGAAGAATAACGAACGTTATATAGGTTTCAAAAAGCTCAAAAAAGGTAAAATGATGTTGCGATTCTCTGTTATTACTTATACTTTTGGACGATTAACAACTAAAAAACACAATAAAGTTATGAAGAAATTGATTTTTTTATTTGCATTTTGCCTTACTGTGACTAACATTTTCGCTCAAACTGACCCTAGCCAATTGAAAAAAGAAGGAAGCGACGCTTTTAATGCCAAGAACTATCCCGTAGCTTATGCTAAATTCAGCGAGTATCTGAAACAAACGAATAACCAGGATTCTGCAATCGCTTATTACTGTGGTATGGCTGCAGATGAAGTGAAAAAGTATGCAGAAGCTGTGACTTTCTTTGATATTGCTATTCAAAAGAAATTCAATATAGGTAATGCTTATGCCCGTAAAGCGCTGGCACTGGATGCTATGAAGAAGACTGACGAGTATGTTGCTACCTTGGAAGAAGGTCTGAAAGTAGACCCGGACAATAAAACAATGATTAAGAACTATGGTCTCCACTACCTGAAAGCAGGTATCGCTGCGCAGAAAGCCGGAAAAGCGGAAGAAGCAGAAGAATGCTTTAAGAAAGTGATTCCTTTGGATCATAAAACATATAAAACCAATGCTTTGTATAGCCTGGGCGTTTTATGCTATAACGACGGTGCGAATATCCTGAAAAAGGCTGCTCCTCTGGCAAACTCTGATGCAGACAAATATGCTGCAGAAAAGGAAAAGGCAGATGGCAGATTTAAAGAAGCCATAGGTTACTTGGAAGAAGCTACCAAAGTTTCTCCGGAAGATACAAAGTCTAAAACTATGCTTTCTCAAGTGCAAGCAGCTATGAAGTAAACTACCAATTCCAGATAGAAAGGGTTGCCGGGGAACGTTTTGGCAACCCTTTTTTATTGCTTCTTTTTTTGAATGATCTACTTTTTGCGTACTTTTGCTTTCCCAAAAAGAAAGACTTTATGCAATTATATACAAGAGAAGAAACGATTCGGAGAATAAACCATTTAGGGCAATCCTGCAGGCCTTTTATTTTTATCATTAATTATTTGCAGGATGCCTCTTATGTAGAAGAAGTTGCTTCTGTTGACCCTTCTGAAGTAGTGTATAACCTGAATGGGTTTACCAATCAATCTTTCTCGAATGATGTGCTTTCTTGCTCTGAAAAGCCTGTCCGCTGGAATTCTTATCCCGAATCTTTCGATAGTTACCGTCGGTCATTTGATATCGTTCAACGGAATATATTTGCCGGAAACAGCTTTCTGACCAATCTGACATGCCGCACGCCGATAGAGACGAACCTTAGTCTGAAAGATATTTTCTTCCGTTCAAAAGCAATGTATAAATTGTGGGTCAGGGATCAGTTCACAGTTTTCTCTCCCGAGATATTTGTCAGAATCCAACAGGGAAAAATCAGTTCTTATCCGATGAAAGGTACTCTTGATGCATCATTGCCTTCGGCTGTCCGGCAACTGATGGATGATCCGAAAGAGGCTGCCGAACATGCTACTATCGTAGATTTGATCCGCAATGATTTAAGTATAGTGGCCGATCGGGTATCTGTGTCCCGATACAGGTATATTGATAAGTTGCAGACGAATCGCGGAACTATTCTTCAGACGAGTTCTGAAATACAGGGAACCTTGCCGGATAATTATCGGGAAAATCTGGGACACATTCTTTTCAAACTCTTGCCTGCCGGTTCTATCACCGGTGCTCCCAAGAAAAAGACGATGCAGATTATCAGTGAAGCCGAGACGTATGAGAGAGGATTCTATACGGGTGTGATGGGGTATTTCGACGGAAGTAGCCTTGATAGTGCCGTTATGATACGTTTTGTGGAGCAGGAAGGCGACAGAATGTATTTTAAGAGCGGAGGCGGAATAACCTGCCGTAGTGAAGTGGAAAGTGAATATCATGAAATGAAACAAAAAGTATATGTGCCAATTTATTGAAACGATTCGCATAGAAGACGGACAGGTTTATAATCTGTCGTATCACACAGCGCGCATGAACCGGACTCGTGCCGCCTTTTGGAAAGAAGCGGCTCCCATTGATTTGTCCGGCTTTATATCTCCTCCGTCTCTGTCCGGTATCTGGAAGTGCCGGATTGTGTACGATAAGGAAATCGAAGAGGTCGGATACACTCCTTATCAAATGAGAATGGTTTCTTCCTTGCGTCCGGTTGCTTCGGACACTATTGATTATAGTTACAAGAGTACCAATCGGGAAGAATTGAATGATCTGTTTGCCCGGAGAGGGAAGGCAGACGATATTCTGATAGTGAAAGACGGATATCTGACTGATACCTCCATTGCCAACATAGCGCTGTATGACGGACATACATGGTATACTCCGGCTCATCCCTTGCTTCAGGGGACGAAGCGTGCGGAACTGTTGGATAATCGGTTCATAGTGGAGAAAGATATCCGGCAGGCGCAATTGGGCGATTACTCCCATATCATGTTGTTCAATGCGATGATAGACTGGAAACGGCTCATCATACCTGTCAATGAAAAATATTTTATTCTATAACTAAAATTAACGGAAATATATACAGAACCGTTGAACAAAGCCTCTTTTTAATCTGTTATATTTATGTGTTTTTCATAGTATTAGATAAAGATTAATTAAAAGAGATTGTACTTCACTTGTGAAAGCTTAGAGTACATCAGAAGCAGAAGAGTCTGTTTTTTTGATAAATGTGTTAGAGCATCGGTTTTACCAGGCCGATGCTTTTTTTATGTCCTTTTGTTGCGTTTTGTAGTTTATATGAAATAAAATTTGTACGTTTGTAGGGTAATAATAGAAAATGATGAAGATGAACATACCCGTTATCTTTCAGTTTTTAAAAGATCTTTCTGCGAATAATAATCGTGAGTGGTTTAATGAGCACCGGTCAGAATATGAAGTAGCCCGTGCCGAGTTTGATAACTTTCTGGCAACAGTAATCGCCCGCATTTCTTTGTTCGATGAAACAATCCGGGGAATCCAGCCCAAAGATTGTACCTATCGTATTTATCGGGATACCCGCTTCTCTGCGGATAAGACACCCTATAAGATACATTTTGGCGGTTATATCAATGCCAAAGGCAAGAAGTCCGATCATTGCGGATACTATGTGCATCTGCAGCCTGACGGAAGTATGCTTGCCGGAGGAAGCTTGTGTTTGCCTCCCAATGTACTGAAAGCTGTCCGCCAAGCCATTTATGACAATGTGGAAGAGTATATCTCCATTGTAGAAGACCCCGAATTCAAAAAATATTTTCCTGTAGTGGGAGAGGACTTCATGAAAACAGCTCCCAAGGGATTCTCGAAAGATTTTAAATATATTGATTATCTGAAGTGCAGACAGTTTGTCTGTTCTTATCTTGTTCCCGATGATTTTTTCACTCGGGCAGACACGATGGAGCAGATAGAGAAAGCATTCCGACAGTTCAAGAGATTTGCCGATTTCATCAATTACACAATTGATGATTTTGAATAAAATAATACCTAAAAATAATACCTAAAAATATAAACTTAAAAATTAAACTCATATGGTAGTAGATACTTTAGAAAATCTGGAAAAATACGCGTCTTTGAATCCTTTGTTTGCACAAGCTATTGAGTTCTTGAAATCTCATGACCTCCAAGCCATGGAAATAGGCAAGACTGAACTGAAAGGAAAAGATCTGCTAGTGAATATCGCACAGACAAAGCCTAAGACTAAGGAAGAGGCGAAATTGGAAACGCATAATGAATTTATTGATATTCAGATCCCATTGTCGGGAACAGAAGTGATGGGGTATACTGCTGCCAAAGATTGTGTGCCTGCCGACGCTCCTTATAATGTCGAAAAAGATATTACTTTCTTCGAAGGACTGGCAGAGACATATGTAGCTGTGAAACCGGGAATGTTTGCCATCTTCTTCCCGCAAGACGGACATGCTCCCGGCATTACTCCTGATGGAGTGAAGAAAGTGATCGTAAAAGTAAAAGCATAAACCTAATTCAATTCTGATATGAAAGAGACACTCAACATTATCAAAAACGATCCCTGGCTGGAACCTTTCGCAGATGCCATTACCGGTCGTCACCAGTATGCACTGAACAAGGAAGCCGAGTTGACCAATAAAGGAAAACAAACTCTTTCGGACTTTGCATCAGGCTATCTTTATTTTGGTCTGCACCGTACTCCCAAAGGATGGACGTTCCGCGAATGGGCACCGAATGCTACTCATATTTATATGGTAGGTACATTCAACAACTGGGAAGAGAAAGCTGCTTATAAGCTGAAAAAACTGAAAAACGGTAATTGGGAAATCAATCTTCCGGCAGATGCCATTCAGCACGGAGACTTATATAAGTTGAATGTGTATTGGGATGGCGGACAAGGTGAACGCATTCCTGCATGGGCTACACGTGTGGTGCAGGACGAGCAGACCAAGATATTCAGCGCACAAGTCTGGGCACCGGAAAAGCCATATAAATTCAAGAAAAAGACATTTAAGCCTACTACGAATCCTTTGTTGATCTATGAATGTCATATTGGAATGGCACAACAGGAGGAAAAAGTAGGCACATACAATGAATTCCGCGAAAAAACACTTCCACGCATAGCACAGGAAGGCTATAACTGTATTCAGATTATGGCCATTCAGGAGCATCCTTATTATGGTAGTTTTGGCTATCATGTATCCAGTTTCTTTGCTGCTTCCTCCCGCTTTGGTACGCCTGACGAACTGAAAGCGCTGATTGATGCTGCTCATGAGATGGGGATTGCCGTTATTATGGATATTGTCCATTCTCATGCGGTGAAAAACGAAGTGGAAGGTTTGGGCAACTTTGCCGGTGATCCGAACCAGTATTTCTATCCGGCTCCTCGGCGTGAGCATCCGGCATGGGATTCACTATGCTTTGATTATGGCAAAAATGAAGTGATCCATTTCTTATTGTCCAACTGTAAATACTGGCTGGAAGAATATAAGTTTGACGGATTCCGTTTTGACGGTGTGACGTCTATGTTGTATTATAGCCACGGGTTGGGAGAAGCATTCTGTAATTATGGAGATTACTTCAATGGTCATCAGGACGGCAATGCCATTTGCTACCTGACATTGGCGAATGAGTTGATTCATCAGGTCAATCCGAAGGCTATCTCTATTGCTGAAGAAGTTTCCGGTATGCCGGGACTTGCGGCCAAAGTAGAAGATGGCGGTTACGGATTTGATTACCGTATGGCTATGAACATCCCTGATTACTGGATCAAGACTATCAAGGAAAAGATTGATGAGGACTGGAAACCTTCCAGTATGTTCTGGGAAGTAACCAACCGTCGTCAGGATGAAAAGACGATCTCTTATGCGGAAAGTCATGATCAGGCATTGGTAGGAGACAAGACTATTATTTTCCGTCTGATTGATGCCGATATGTATTGGCATATGCAGAAAGGCGATGAGAATTATGTAGTCAATCGCGGAATCGCTTTACATAAGATGATCCGCTTGCTGACATCTTCGACGATCAATGGCGGTTATCTGAACTTTATGGGTAATGAGTTCGGGCATCCCGAATGGATCGATTTTCCGCGTGAAGGTAATGGATGGTCTTGTAAGTATGCCCGTCGTCAGTGGGATTTGGTAGATAACAAGAATCTGGCTTATCACTATATGGGGGACTTTGATGCTGAGATGCTGAAAGTGATCAAGAGTGTGAAAGATTTCCAGGCGACTCCGGTCCAGGAGATCTGGCATAATGATGGTGATCAGGTATTGGCTTATGGACGTAAGGATCTGATATTTGTATTTAACTTCAATCCGAAACAGTCTTTTGTAGATTATGGTTTCCTCGTTAGTCCGGGAGCTTATGAAGTAATCTTGAATACGGATAATGTTGCATTTGGCGGAAATGGTCTTGCAGATGATTCAGTAGTTCATTTCACGATTGCCGATCCGTTGTATAAGAAGGAAAAGAAAGAGTGGCTGAAACTCTATATTCCTGCACGTACAGCTGTTGTTTTGAGAAAGAAGAAATAACTCAGGGAATAAAAAATAAGAAAGCCCTTGCCGAGCATTTAATGTTTGGCAAGGGCTTTTTTTATAAGAATGTTCCCGGACCGAGAATGTCGTGCATATAACTGACATTGCGGGTTTTTAGCAACATTCCTTGCGGGGAATAAAAGAGCTGGTATTTGATATCTACATTATCTTGTCCTACCTTAATGACGATGATTGCCTGCCATTTAGGAAACTCCACCATGGTTACATCATTTACTACCCAACTGGCATAAGGACTGGATACAAAGGCATTGTATACGGTAGGTGTCACCCGGTCGAGACTGACAAGGTCCGTCTGTGTCATTTGCCATTGAGCCTGCGTATTGAACCAGACGTTTTTAGTGAATCCATTCATAACAAAGTTAGCGCAATAATAGCCATCATCCTGCGACCATGCTATACCGTTGGCTTTGGGGTACATCTTTTTGAAGGCAGTCTGTATATTGCCGGGAGGTAAGATTGCGAAGGCAGATACAGACAATAATAATATGACTGCCAAAAAACTAATTTTCTTCATAAGGTTCTGGTTTAGGAAATTATTTATCTAACTAAACAGCCTTTGAGAATTTTTGTTTTCAGTTGGGGGGAATAAATCAGTAGTATCTCCATTGGGGCTGCCTAAAAAGTCAATAGTATCATCAATTCCCCTCCCTTCGGGAAGGAGGAGAGTTAAGATACTATTGATTTATCATTTGCCTTCAATCGGAGCAGATCAGAATGTAATCTTCAGAATCTTCCCATTATAGGCCCCAACGGAAACCTCAGTGGCTTTGTAAGGCAATAAACAGATTTCCTCTTTGGCACCGGTCAATAAGTCTGTAGCCTGATATTTTTCCATTTGTGGTATCTGTAAGAAATCAAACGCGTGAGAAGGTACGTTGATTGCTACATCAACCAGTTGGCTATCGAAATTGACGATGATGAACAGCAATTCATTCTTATACTTTCGCATAAAAGTATATTGCTTATGTTCGTCGAAACGCCATCCGTTTTTATTGGCGTACATCAGGTCGAAGAATACTCCTTTGGCGATGGATGTCTCTTCATTACACAGCGTAAGTACTCTTTGGTAAATGCTGTACAGGCGTTTATGCTCTTCGGTCAGCATTTTGCCGTCAAACTTACCGCCATTGCGCCAGCGACGAATAGTATCCACGCTCCAGTAATCGAATATCGTAGTCCGTCCGTCTCTTCCGCTGAAACCTTCGCTGTCCATTCCCAGTTCTCCAAACTCCTGACCAAAATAAATCATCATAGGATTGGTGTTCATACAAGCAGAAACGATCAGAGCAGGGATTCCTTTACGTGGATCTCCTGCAAAGAAATCGGAAGCGATGCGCTGTTCGTCATGGTTTTCCAGGAAGTTCAGCATTTGTTTTTCTATTCCGTTCAGACTTTGCCAGCAGTGGGTGATGGATACCGCGGATTCGTAGCCGCAAGCTACATTGCGGAGTGTATCGTATAAACCGACCTTATCATATAGATAGTCAAATTTCCCACGGAAGAGATAATTGCGGTATTCGTTGGGATTATAGACCTCGGCAATGAAAAGGATTTCCGGATGTGCTTCCTTTACTTGTGGAATAGCCCATTCCCAAAATTCTACAGGAACCATTTCCGCCATATCGCAGCGGAAACCGTCGATACCTTTTGAGGCCCAGAATAAAAGAATGTCCAGCATCTTTATCCAGGTATCCGGAGTCGGGGAGAAATGGCAAGTGCCGCCATTCAGATAATCTACTCCATAGTTCAGCTTGATGGTTTCGTACCAGTCGTTGATGTTCGGTGTAGCGTCAAAACGGTTGTTACCTGTCGCTTTGGCCGGATATTCATGGTAAGGCTCTGCTGCACCTTCTTTCATATCGAACTGGGCACGCAACTCGGATTGCGGTATATAGTAGAAATTGTTGTACGGGCTGAAAGCGTAGTTTGGGTCATCGTTTGCTCCCAGTTCGGTAGTGCCGTCCGGTTGTGCATCCGAGTGATACTGGCGTGCTACATGGTTGGGGACAAAATCTATAATAACTTTCAGTCCGGAACGGTGAGTGCGATGTACCAGATTCTCGAACTCCTTCATTCGTTCCGGCACATCGGTTGCCAAGTCCGGATCTACATCATAATAATCCTTGATGGCGTAGGGAGAGCCCGCTTTGCCTTTCACGATGGCGGGGTGGTCGGGCCGTATGTTGAAGCGACGGTAATCCGTCTCCGTTGCATGCTCGATAATGCCTGTATACCAGATATGGGTAGCACCCAGTTTCCTGATTTCTCCAAGTGCCTTGAGGGTGAAGTCGGCCATTTTACCACATCCGTTGGCGGTAATGTCTCCATTATAGACACAATGGTTGTTATTGTTTCCGAACAGGCGTGTAAACACCTGATAGATAATCATTTTATTTTCGTTGTTCATATAGAGTAGATTTTATTTCATATCATAAATATTTTCGGGAAAAGTACGGAGTTACTTCCATATTTTCCCTTTTTCCGCCAGTGTCTGGTCAAGTAAGTCATTGGCTATCTTATAGCCTTGCTCAAAGATTTCTTCTGCTTTTTCCAGTTCGGTGTTGCTGTATCCATAGAGGTTGTATGGCTCGATCAGCAAGTCACATTTTTCTCTTTCGGGGAAAGTATTGGCACGGAACATAAAGTGGAAGGAGCGCATGGCAATGCTTACGATATTCATTTTATAGTCTTGCGCCATGATGGGACTTACGTTAACGGCTACCACCTTGTCGCATATTCTGCGGAGGGTGGAGACCGGAAGGTTCATCATTAATCCGCCATCTACGTAATTGGTTCCGTCGATATTGACCGGAGCAAACATGACAGGCATACAGCAGGAAGCAGCCACACGTTCGGCTATGGAACCACGGTGGAAATGAACCATACGTCCGTGGTCCAGATCGGTAGCCGTGATGATTAAGGGGATTTGCAACTCTTCCAGATTCTTGGCTTTCAGATTGGTATGGAGAAAGTCAATAAATTCACAGAGGTCAAATAGTCCTTTCTTGGGGATGACTAACTTTGTCAGGTCCTGAAACTTATGGCCGGAGAAGTATTCAATCACTTGGTGAGGTTCATTTCCGTCGGCATAAAAAACTCCGGCAAGCGCACCGGCACTTACTCCGGAGATAATGTCCGGTTTGATGTCATGCTCCAGCAGAGCCTGCATCACCCCCAGATGCGCAAATCCTTTAATAAATCCTCCGCTTAAAGCATAGCCTATCTGATATTTACGGCTATTCCAGTTATTTGTGAATACCTCCATGAGTTACTTTCTTTTTTAGTTCGCCACGAATTTAGTGAATTTATTGAAAGTAGGAGGAATATAATGGATAGTTTTTTTGAATTGTATACAATCCTCTGAAAGCTATCCATATTTAGGCTGATGCGGCTAGAATCCGAAATCGTCTATCTCAACTTTATGTTCTTCTGATTCTTTGAAAGGTTTCGCTTCTTTCTGCACAGGGTTTCCTTCGATATATACGGCACGGAACGGGCGGGCAGGGCAGACGTATTCGCAGCCGCCACATCCGACGCAGATCTCTGTATTGACGTGGGGAAGAGTCAGTCCGTCTTTGTAGGGTACCATAGCAATGGCTTGCGTAGGACAATGCTCTGAACAGGCTCCGCAACTGGTTCCGTCAGTGAGGACAATGCAATTTTCTTCTATAAAGACGACATAGCCCATCTGAGTGAGATGTTTCTGTTCTACCGTCAACGGAGGGATGGCACCGTTGGGACAGACATCGCTGCATACGGTACAGTCGAAATTACAGAATCCTTTTTCGAAACTGACCGTTGGCTGCATCACCCCCCCCAGACCGTATTCCATGAAAGCGGGCTTCAGTACATGTGACGGGCATTTGCTGACACAAAGGTGGCATGATGTACAATGTTGCTGGAAACGTTTCTGGCTAACAGATCCCGGAGGAGTAATAGGATTTTCTTTTTTGTATGCCTTTTTGCCTTCCATCGTCGCAATGGACTCTTGCGCTTTCGTAAGAAGCGTGGGAGCTGCTCCGGCAGTAGCCAGTCCGGCAAGCAGAAAACGACGTTTGGAAGAATCTGCAGCAACGGAAGATGATTCTGTTGTCACCGGTTGTTTTTCTGTAGCGGAAGAACGTTGTTGTCCCTTTGAAGCAGGGGCGTAAACCAGCGCTTTCTGTTTGCAGGCACCGAGACAGTCGAAACAGTCTACACAGCGGCTATAGTCAATAGCGTGTTCTTTGCTGTGGATACAGGCAGCTTTGCATTTGGTAGCGCAAAGTCCGCAACCATTACATTTTGCGGTATCGATACGGACTTTGAACAAAGAGTAACGGCTCAAAAATCCTAATACCGTACCTACCGGACAAATGGTATTACACCACGTGCGTCCGTGTTTCCATGCCAATATAAGAATGGCGGCAAAGGTCAGTATCGCTATAAGAAGGGAAGAAAGGCTTAATACCGAGGTGTCTACCTGATAAAACGTGTAGTTGTCGAATCTGGAAAATACGGATTCCAGCAGGTTGTTTCCCAGCATATACACCGGTTTGAAGATGTGTACTACAATGCGTCCGTATGCGCTATACGGGTCCAGCAATCCCAATACCACTGAGAAGCCGCATACGGAGGCAATTACAGTCACTCCGAGCACGGTCCATCTCAGTATATTCTTTGCAGGACTGTACCGATATCTTTTTTTCTTCTTTCCCACAGACTTTGAAATGCGTGCTATAACATCCTGCCATATTCCCATCGGACAGATGGTAGAGCAATAGATACGTCCGAACAACAGGGTTAACGCAATCAGCACAATCAGTATGCCTATGCTGAGAGATAGCACGGCAGGGACAAACTGTATATGTGCCAACCGATGAAAACTGTTCGGCAGAATATTAGCAAAATCGAGAAAATAAAAAGTAATCAGTGCAAAAAGGACAACTGATATTCCGATACGTATCTTTCTTAGCATGGTGGTTTACATCTTAATTCGCTTGACATTCAGTTTGTCGATGTCCATCGTTCCTACTTTCAGTGCTTCTCCTTTGGCAAGGTGACCTACAGTGTCCAGCGGCATTTCGCGTACTTGATTGAAGAATTTGGCTGCGGCTGTATCTACGGCTACGATATCCGGTGAGATAAAGAGACCTTTCGCCAGCACCACGTCCGAAGCGGAACGCCCTCGCGGTCCGTTGGTCTTCATGATACGGTAGGCGTCTACGACATTAAGCACAGCTTTCTTTTCCAGTGTACAGATGTCCGCAATGCATTGCTGCAGGTCGTTCTGGTGGAAGAAGCCGCGGTCCCAGACGATACCCATATGGTTTTTCATGGAGATAGTCAGGTTGGCGCCTCCGTGATTCTTCAGGATAGGGACGTTAATCCATACATCACAATTCAGGATGGCTTCATGTATTTTCGCCTTCTTCATCTTTTGTCCTTTTGGCAGGTCAACGGGTTTGTAGTAAGACTCCAGGTGGGCCGGCATAACTTTGGCTCCGGCTTCTTTTGCTGCCGCTTCGATACCGCTGTTTTTGTAGCACTTCTGCCAATCGTCGCAGGTATGGTCGAATACGGTGACCTCTTTGGCTCCGGCGGCAAAACATTGTTTGATGATTTCCGTGATCAGTTTCGGATTCGTGTTTCCTGCCAGTTCGGGCACTTTATCCCATCCGATATTGGGCTTTACCACCACTTTCTGTCCGGGTTTGATGAATTGCTTCATACCGCCCAGCTCGCTGATAGCACGACGGAACATGGCTTCCGGTTCGCCGCCCATGACGGCTACCAGGTCCGGTTTATCACCATTTGCCTTATTGATTGTCTGAGTCAGTATCTCCATCGCCTCTGAACGCTGTATAGTCATGGCGGCACCAGTAATAGCTACTGTCTTTAAAAAATCCCTTCTGTCCATCTTTCTTTTTTAGTTTAGAGTTTTGCAATTGCCTTTAGCAGGGCGTATCCGCCAAACCATTGAATGAGCATCCCCGGAATGCCGATACGGAAATCTTGTACTGCGATATAGAAATCTCCCTCGATCATCCATTCAAAAGCGGTTCCTATGAGTTGATAGGAGAGAATTACTCCAAGGACGGCTAACAAAGAAACGGTTTTCACGGTACGCGCAGCAAGGGCGGAAGCACCGGCAAGCAAGGTTGATTTTATCAGTATAATCGGGAGAACGGCTTCGGATGGCATGGCAAACAAGACATGATTGATGACAGGAGAAAGAACAGCTGTCAGCAATCCTACCCGAAAGCCGTATTTATAAGCGGCAATTAAGGTAAAAAAGTAAATTGGTAATAAAGTCGGTCCACCGTAAGGAACGAGGTGGCACAGTTGTGGAAGTGCGATGTTGCCTGCTACGAATAACAGGGCGAACAGGTAAGTTTTCACATTGCTGTAATTCAGCGAATAGAGTTTGGCGGATGTTTCCATTTTCATTGATGACTTTAATGTTTAGATTGATGATATCTTAAAGATTAGACTATTCTCGTTTGAAAAAGTTTAATCGGTCTCATAATTTCTTGGCCGGTCAAATCATGATTGGGCTTTGATGTTTACAAAAGTAGTACAAATTTTCAATGAAACGTATTATTTTATCGCTTTTTGTTTATTCATTGAAGTGCGTGAACCGGAACAGTGGATTTCTCCTTCCGGTGACAATGAAAAAAATGTATGATTTATGAATCATCGGTGTTTGTGTTTATAATAAACTTTGTGATAGTTTTAGTAAAACGGTATCTGAGTTTATTATAAACGATGTAATCCCGTTTATGGCTTTCTGTGCTGAAATTTGGCAACAAAAAAGGCTGCGATTTCCATTGGAAGTCGCAGCCTTCAGCTTGTATACCGATGACTCATATCTTATTCGTTATAGGGAAATAGATATGTCTTGTTGTAATATTGTACTTTCCTTACGGACTGATCAATCTTGACTGTATGTTGCCGTTCATGTGATACATTACAGCAGGTGTGTTGAAAGACAGACTTCTTTTCATTGGTTACGGTTTTATAGGTTTATTATTGTTCTGCTTACAAATATACAACATTAAAAAGGCTTTGTCAAGTCCTGACAGTAATAACCCGTTAAACTCTGAAAAAGTATCCTGTTTAGAAATTAATATCGGATACGTTCTTCTTGCATTCTTCAAGTCTTTCCAGCGCCTCCTTGGATAACTGCGGATAATGTAAGTCCAGTTTTTCCATGCGTTCACAGATAATTTGCCCGACGGCATATCGCATGAACCACTTGTTGTCTGCCGGAATCACATACCACGGGGCAATCTCTGTTGAAGTTTCTGTCAGTACATCCGAGTAGGCTTTCATGTAGTCGTCCCAGTATTGGCGTTCCTTGACGTCGGCAGAAGAGAATTTCCAGTTCTTTGATTCATCGTTCAGTCTCTCCATGAATCGTTTCTTTTGTTCGGCTTTCGAAACGTTCAGAAAGAATTTGATGATGACCGTCCCGTTTTCAGTCAGATAACGTTCGAAATCATTAATCTGCCGGTAGCGGCGTTTCCAGAAGCCGTTGTCTATATCTTCCGTTTTTAGTATTCCGGGTAGCTTGCTGGATAACAGGATTTCGGGATGCACTTTGGCTATCAGTACATCTTCATATTGGGAACGGTTGAAGATTCCGATTCGTCCCCGTTCGGGGAGCGAACGATTGATTCTCCATAAGTAGTCATGATCCAGTTCTTCGGCAGAAGGTTGCTTAAAGGAGTACACCTGACACCCTTGCGGATTGATACCGGACATTACGTGCTTGATCGTTCCGTCTTTTCCGGCAGCGTCCATCGCCTGAAAAATAACCAGAACTGAGTAGCGGTCTTGTGCATAAAGCATACTTTGCAGTTCTGATAGCTTTTCTATATTTTGGACTAATTGTTCTTTGGCATCCTGTTTGGACATATCAGCAGTAAATGAGGGATTGAAATCGGATACATGATGTTCTTTGCCCGGTTTGGCTGTAAGCTCTTTTAAGACTTCTTTTTTCATTGTTGTATAATTAGGTTGTTATAGGTATATAACAGTTGAATAAAGAAATCAGTTCTTGCCAAATTAAGAGTGTTGAATAGTAATTCCCCAATTATGTATCAACAGATTCTACATAATTCCACACTAATTCCACAGTTATATTTATATCGTCTGCTGTTTATGTGTTTGATTATCAGTTGTGTATATCAGAGTGAAACGTTTGGCATCTGCTTTGCCATATATTAAGTACAAGAAACAATAAAAACAATAGTTCTATTATTTACACTTAAAAAATTACGATTATGAAAAAGTTATTAGTAGCAGTAGCATTGGTATTGGGATTAGGCAGTTCTGTAGCATTCGCACAGGAAGTAAGTAACACTCCGGCAGTGGAAACTCAGACACAAGCTCCACAGGATGAGTATACAAAGATTGAAGTGAAAGATTTGCCGGAAGCAGTGACACAGGCAATAGCGAAAAGCTATGAAGATGCTACCATCAAGGAAGCGTATGTTGCCGAAAAAGAAACCGGTAAGGTTTATAAAGTAATTCTTACTACAAAAGACGCTCAGGAAGTAACCGTACTTCTGAATGAAAAAGGAGAAGAAGTTAAAGAGATAAAGTAAAACTTCGAAAGTAATAACTCATAGAGAGGTTCCGGTTCGTGATGAATCGGGACCTTTCGTTCGATGTATTAGGTTCTGTAAAATATAGTCGGTAGTAATATATATAGTAACAAAGCAAGGAGGCTTACGACTTATTTTTAAGTAATTCATAATAATGTGCATCAATGAACTGGCCATTCTTGAAGCAAGCTTTATGATGTATTCCTGTTTTCTGAAATCCTGCTTTCTCCAACACACGCATTGATGCGGCATTGTGTTCATAGACCGTAGCATATAGGCGTATTACGTCTGTACGCTGAAAATAATGTTCTATGGCTCTTTTCAAAGCAGCTGTTGCAAGGCCCTTGTTCCAGTATGTTTCCGAAATCCAGTAACCGACTTCTGCATTGAAGCGTTCGACATCCGTTCCGCGGACGAATCCGATATTGCCGATTGCCTCATGATTCGCCTCGATGCAATATTCATTCTGTTCCACTTGTTCCGAAGCGTATTTAATGAAGGTATCAGCATCTGTTTCTGTATATGGAAAAGGCAGCCCATCACGGCAGTTATCCCATATCTTCTTATTATTCAGATGCCTTGCTAAGGTTTTGGCATCCGATTCTTTCCAGGGACGAAGTATAAAATCCATATTCTTATTCTTTGTAGCTATTATGGTTTCTTTCCCGAATCTTTCCCCATGCGTGTGTGTCAAACAGGCAACTGCTGCGCATAGTCTCATACATCACCTTAAATCTCGACATCGGAATGGTATAACTCAGTATATCAGCCTCAAAATAAGGGCGTACAGAAGGATCAAAGAATCCGATGAATGTTCTGTATCCGCCTTTACGATTCTCCAGAATCGTCTGTGTGACCACAGAACTGCATCCCGACCCGAAAGTGGAAATCACTGTATCCTCCTTATTATTATCGAAGAAAGCCCAGGTGGTCAGTCCGGATAATATATCGGGATTGACCAGAAAAAGGATTCCTTCCAAATGATCGAACGTTTCCACTTTATCTATACGGGCAAAATGCAGATATTCCTTTTCTGCCCTTGGTACTCCCAGTTGCTCAATAAAGCTTTTTACCATCTCCGGTGTCTGCTTATATCGTTCCTTTAGAGATACGAACGTCGGCACGTGCTCGGGCATATCGGTGAATCCGGTATAAAACTTACCGCCGCCGCAACCAATTGTTTCCGCATTCAGGCTGATGGTATTACCTTCTCTGACTTTACTCATGCTTTTAAAGAAGCATCCGTTCACTTTCACCGTTTCATTTTCAAGAATGTCCGAGTACCAGAATACGATAGGCAATTCAGCATATTCGCCAAAAGCTTCCCGATAGTTTTCGATGAATTTTTTTATTTCCATAATTGGTTATTTTATCTACGTACAAAGTTAAACTAAAAAAGCAAGGAGCAAAGAATAAAGTCCGAAAATATACGTTTGGTATACGGAGCAATGGAGCACTGAGGGACGCTATCAGATCAAAGTTTCTATGATGAATGCGATGGAACTATCGGCAAGAATGAATCTGAATAAATGTCTGAAACTAAGTTTGGTAGCAGAGATGAATGGCGCATTAGCACTGGTGGAAAGGGAAAGATGCCATGTTCTCTCAGCAATACATCATTGTAGGATTACAGTTGGAACTGAATCTTAGTTCTTCTTTCGCCATAACCGCTACCGGAGGATTATCGTGCAACCAGATTGTTTATTACACAACACGTACACTGAAGACCTTTTTCGAAGATATGTCCAGAGATACGGACCCTTATTTCAAACTGGCTGTATATGTTTCGATGGGAATGAAGTATAAGTTTTGAAAAAGTAGTAACTTTATCGCCATGTCAGTGAAACGAACATTATATTCAGCATTAAAAGTCATAGGGGTATTTCTGATCATATCCTTGATATTCAGGTGCCCGGTATCACCGGGATAGAGTTTGCGCAAAGCATTCAATATGGCTTCTGACTTTATTACAGACTCTCACTGGAACACCCATACGTTAAGTTTTGGTCTTATTTCATAAAAAAGGGTATTTTGCAAAAGAAAAAGGAGAGAACATAGTGCATTATTCCCGCGAAATGCCGTTATTTGCACTCACTAAACAATAAAAGGTTTATTTCGATTTGATTATTTCACATGAATCTTCTCATTTATTGAGCATATCCATCTCTGATTAAGAACTTCCAAAGAACTTTGTTATTGAAATTATTAATTTTTTATATTTGTATTTTATGAATTTGTACATTGGAAATCTTAACTATAACGTTAAGGAATCAGACTTGAGAAACGTAATGGAAGAGTATGGAGCAGTTGCTTCAGTTAAATTAATCACAGATCGTGAAACAAGAAGATCAAAAGGCTTTGCTTTTATTGAAATGCCGGATGATACAGAAGCAGCTAACGCTATCAAAGAATTGAATGGTGCTGAATATGTAGGCCGTCCGATGGTAGTTAAAGAGGCTTTGCCGAAGAACTAATTGACTGAATAACAATCAGTATATAAAAAGAAGGTGTGTTGGTGATCCTAACACACCTTCTTTCGTTTCTGCAGAATCCTGTCGGACTATTTCTTAAAGTCCAAAGAATTTATCTCTCTTTTTATTGTCTGCGGTTATTTTTTTCTTACCTTTGGTTCACTAACAACAAACCGATAGAAGATGAATCAAGAACTTTTAATGAATCCTAACTGTCTGGTGGCTGCTTTGGAAAAGCCTGCCGCCGAGTTTACTAAGGCAGATATTATTTCTTTTATTCAGAAGAATAATATCCGTATGGTCAATTTCATGTATCCTGCCGCTGACGGGCGACTGAAAACATTGAATTTTGTAATTAATAATGCGGCTTATCTGGATGCGATCCTTACTTGTGGAGAGCGGGTGGACGGTTCCAGCCTGTTTCCTTTTATAGAGGCGGGGAGTAGCGACCTGTATGTAGTGCCTCGTTTCCGTACCGCTTTTGTCGATCCGTTTGCAGAAATACCGACACTTTCGATGCTTTGTTCTTTCTTCAATAAAGACGGTGAGCCATTGGAAAGTTCTCCGGAACATACTTTGCATAAAGCGTGTAAAGCATTTACTGATGTCACAGGTATGGAGTTTCAGGCGATGGGTGAGCTGGAATACTATGTTATTTCACCGGATACAGGAATGTTTCAGGCTACAGATCAACGTGGTTATCATGAATCTGCTCCGTATGCTAAGTTTAACGATTTCCGTACGCAGTGTATGTCGTATATAGCTCAGACGGGTGGGCAGATAAAATATGGTCATTCCGAGGTTGGTAATTTTACATTGGATGGCATGATTTATGAACAGAACGAAATAGAGTTCCTGCCTGTTCGTGCCGAAGATGCGGCAGATCAATTGATGATTGCCAAATGGGTGATTCGTAACTTGGGATACAGATATGGGTATAATGTGACATTTGCGCCTAAGATTACGGCTGGAAAAGCCGGATCGGGTTTACATATTCATATGCGTATTGTAAAGGACGGACAAAATCAGATGCTGAAAGACGGTGTATTGTCGGAAACAGCCCGTAAGGCAATCGCCGGAATGATGGAACTTGCTCCTTCTATTACAGCCTTTGGAAATACCAATCCTACTTCTTACTTCCGTTTGGTTCCTCATCAGGAAGCACCGACCAATGTTTGCTGGGGAGATCGCAACCGTTCTGTATTAGTGCGTGTACCGTTGGGCTGGGCTGCCAAGACCGATATGTGTACTTTGGCAAATCCATTGGAAAGCGAAAGTCATTTTGATACCAGCCAGAAACAAACGGTAGAAATGCGTTCTCCGGATGGTTCGGCAGATTTGTATCAGCTGCTTGCGGGACTGGCTGTTGCCTGCCGTCATGGTTTTGAGATAGAACAGGCTTTGGACATTGCAAAGAGAACGTATGTAAATGTAAATATCCATCAGAAAGAGAATGAGGACAAGCTGAAAGCATTGGCTCAATTGCCGGATAGTTGTGCGGCATCTGCCGAATGTTTGCAAAAACAACGTGCTGTCTTCGAGCAATATAATGTATTTAGTCCGGCTATGATTGACGGTATTATACGCAAACTCCGTAGTTATGAGGACAAAACATTACGTGCCGATCTGGAAGGCAAACCGGAAGAAATGCTGGAACTGGTACATAAGTATTTCCACTGTGGATAAGCAATAAAAGCATTCTGCTTATAAAAATACTACAAATAAAGGAGGGTGCACTTCACAATCGCGGTGGCACCCTCTTTTATTTAATCTTCATTGTTATCTTCTTCGTCATCTACCAGGTTATTGAGTTCAAGTTCCAAGTCTACCAAGTCTTGTTTCCATAACTTTATGATATCTTTCGGTGTATCTTTGGCTGCCTTCTTGATTCTTTCCTGAGCAACAGATACTTCATGCTCTAATTGACTACGTCTGCTCATACAATTCAATATTTAATTAATAAAATTATAAACAAACAGTAAGGAGAATAGTTCGATGGGATGAATTTAAAAATGGACGGGATGAACTATTTATAAATAAGGGCTGTTGTAGTCTAAAATCTTTTTAAATATACAATTATGCTCAATTTATTAGCCGTGTTTTTAGTCTGTTCAGGTATCGGAATTGCAGTTCACATAGCAATCGATCTGACACATCGTCCACAATCAATGAAGATAATGAATGCAGTATGGATATTGACTGCATTGTGGGGAAGTTACTTAGCTTTATGGGCTTATAATAAGTTCGGACAAGGTGCTCCTATGAAGATGGGAGGTGGTGAAATGAAAATGGATATGTCGGACATGAAGGGGATGGAGATGTCTGATATGAAAGGGATGAGCATGTCCGGTATGAAAGACATGAATATGGATATGTCAATGGGAGATATGTCCATGAACCGTCCTCATTGGCAGTCTGTGGCTTTATCGGCTTTACATTGTGGAGCAGGCTGCACATTGGCTGATATAATAGGAGAGTGGTTCACTAATTATATTCCGGTAACCGTTGCAGGAAGTCAGCTTATAGGAAACTGGGTACTTGATTTTATATTGGCGCTGATCATCGGAGTTTATTTTCAATTCTATGCTATTCGGGAGATGGAAAGGATATCGGCGGGAAAGGCACTGTCCCGTGCTTTTAAAGCAGATTTCTTTTCTCTGTTGTCTTGGCAAATCGGAATGTATGGCTGGATGGCAATCGTTTATTTTGTTTTATTTGTCAATGAGCCTTTACCTAAAGATACATGGATATTTTGGTTTATGATGCAGCTGGCTATGCTTTTTGGCTTTTTCTGTGCTTATCCGATGAATGCTTTGTTAATAAAGTTAGGCGTGAAAAAGGGAATGTAAATTTCAGATATTACTTTATCATCGCGGGGATATATTGGTACATAAAATAGAACCACACGGAGAAACAAAAGCCCAAAGCTCTATTTCTCCGTGTGGTTCTATTTATCTTTTCAGTAACTTAGGAATATCCGAAGGTTCTTGTGCAACTCGTATGCCGGCAGCTTCTAAAGCCTCTATTTTGTCTTTTGCCGAGCCGGAACCTCCCGAGATAATGGCTCCTGCGTGGCCCATCTGTTTTCCCGGAGGAGCAGACTGTCCGGCAATAAATGCTACTACAGGCTTATTTACATGACTGTGAATATATTCAGCAGCCTGTTCTTCCGCGTTTCCTCCGATTTCTCCGATTAACACAATTGCTTTCGTTTCAGGATCATTCTGGAACATTTCCAGTAGTTTAAGGAAATGCAGACCTACCACAGGATCTCCTCCGATGCCGATTGCAGTAGACTGTCCCATACCATTGATCGTTAAATGATATACTATTTCATAAGTGAGTGTTCCGCTACGGCTGATGACACCGACATTTCCTTTCTGAAAGACTTGTCCCGGAAGGATTCCTACCATACTTTCTCCGGGAGAAATAAGTCCCGGACAGTTGGGGCCAACCAACATTGCCCCTCTTTGTTCGGCAAACCGATGTGCTTTAATGACATCCAGAGTCGGAATACCTTCTGCAATACAGACTATTAGCCGGATGCCTGCATCCGCAGCTTCCATAATGGCATCTGCTGCAAAACGGGCCGGCACAAAGATGATGGAAGTATTAGCCTGTGTCTGTTTTACAGCTTCATACATCGTATTGAATACCGGAATACCGTCTACTTCCGTACCTCCCTTGCCCGGAGAAGTGCCGCCAACGACATTCGTTCCGTATTCTTTCATCTTCTTGGCATGAAAAAGCCCGTCTCTACCGGTGATACCTTGTACAATCAAACGGGTGGATTTATCTATTAATATACTCATCGTTCCTTCATTTTTTATGTGATTTCATCTTAAGATTTGATAGCCATTAAAGCGGCTTCCTGCATAGTTGTAGCTATTTGAAAACGGCTATGGCTGCGTAAAAGATCACGTCCGATATGCTCATTGGTTCCTGTGAGCCGGACAATGACAGGTATATCACTCTTAATCTGATCGAATGCCTGAATAAGACCGATAGCTACATCGTCACAACGGGTGATTCCTCCGAAAATGTTTATCAGGACGACCTTTACTTTCTCGTCCTGTAATAGAAGTTTCATAGCTTCAACCACCTTGACAGGGTTCGAGCTACCGCCAATATCAAGGAAGTTGGCAGGATTTCCCCCATGAAGTTTTATCATATCCATTGTTGCCATAGCAAGTCCGGCGCCATTTACCATACAGCCTATATTTCCATCCATGTGAACGTAGCTGAATCCTTTGTTTTTAGCATCTGCTTCTACTTTTTCTTCTTCTGTAGGATCAAACAAACTCAGTACATCCGGATGGCGGTAAAGAGCATTATCGTCAAAAACAATTTTGGCGTCAATAGCCATCAATATGCCTTTGGCGGTAAGAGCCAATGGATTTACTTCAACCAGTGATGCGTCATTCTCCATGAAAATTTTGTAGAGTGCTTGCAGAATAGCGGCCATTCTGCCGGCTTGTTCTATGTGAGGGAAGAGCGAGAATGCGAAACGGCGTGCCAGATAATCAGGCAGACCGATGAATGGGTCAATAGCATAGCGAATGATTTTTTCCGGTGATTGCCGGGCTACTTCTTCGATATCCATACCACCGGACGCACTCATCATAAGGATGACCGAGCGTGTGTTTCTGTCAATGGTGAAGCTGACATAGTATTCTGCGGCAATATCAACCGCCTCGCTGACCAGTATCTGATTGACAGGAAGCCCTTTAATACTCATACCCAGAATGTTTTTAGCTTCCTGATAGGCATCTTCTGTATTATCTACCAGTTTAACACCTCCGGCTTTTCCCCGTCCGCCGGTCAGCACTTGTGCTTTAATAACCACTCTGTCCGAGCCCATTCTCCTGTATGCGGCAACTGCACCGGCGGCCGTTCGACATAGGGTATGCCTTTCAACGGGGATCCCATACTTGGAGAAAATTTCTTTTGCTTGATATTCATGTATTTTCATGGTCCGCGAATTTGAATAAATGATTCCTATAATGAAAACAAGTGAAAGATTCGGAATGTTTGCTGACAGAGAGAACTAATGATGTGTTTTACAGCATATTAATTATTTTATATTTTACTAATAAGCATAAAAAAAGCGTGTCAGCAAACTAGCCGACACGCTCTATCATTGAGAAAAGGTAAAGTATATCTACGGATGCTTATGCAATGCCGTGAGCGCTTACTGTACCATCTATTTTCTTGATCAAACCCTGCAATACTGCACCCGGTCCGCATTCTGTAAAATCAGTAGCACCATCGGCAACCATATTCTTAACAGACTGAGTCCAACGTACGGAAGCAGTCAGCTGGGCAACCAGATTCTTTTTGATTTCTGCAGGATCAGTATGAGGAAGTGCATCCACATTCTGATATACCGGACATTTGGGAGTATGGATTTCTGTTGCGTTGATAGCAGCTTCCAGCTCAACTTTAGCCGGGTCCATCAACGGAGAGTGGAAAGCACCACCTACTTTTAATGGGAGAGCACGTTTTGCACCGGCAGCTTTCATCAGTTCGCAGGCTTTTTCGATGCCTGGTACAGAACCGGAGATTACGATTTGTCCCGGGCAGTTATAGTTGGCAGGTACGCAAACTTCACCTTCTGCATTAACAGATGCACAGATTTCTTCTACTTTTTCATCCGGCAATGCAATGATAGCGGCCATCGTAGAAGGAGTTGCTTCGCAAGCTTTCTGCATAGCCATCGCACGGGCATAAACCAGTTTCAATCCGTCTTCAAAGCTCAAGGCACCGGCAGCTACCAATGCAGAGAACTCACCGAGTGAGTGTCCGGCTGTCATTTCCGGTTTGAAATCATCGCCCATACAAAGAGCAGAGATAACAGAGTGAAGGAATACGGCAGGTTGAGTAACCTTTGTCTGACGAAGATCTTCGTCTGTACCATTGAACATGATATCTGTAATGCGATATCCGAGGATATCATTTGCTTTTTCAAACAATTCTTTTGCTAAAGCTGAGTTTTCATACAGGTCTTTACCCATTCCTACGAACTGAGCACCTTGACCGGGAAATACAAATGCTTTCATATCTTTATTATTTAATTGATTTTTAAATGCGGGTGCAAAGTTACAGATTTTTATGATACGACCGCACAAAATGTACACATTTGTGCAATGGAGTCGGGAAAATGCCACAGAGGTCCGTTGCCATGGCCTATATTCAAGTTCTTGCCTGCAATGATGGCATGAGTAATGTATTCTTTAGCGTGACGGATGGATTCTTTCATCGAATATCCCTTTGCCAGATAGCTTGCAATAGCGGAGGAGAGGGTACACCCGGTCCCATGCAGGTTTTTACTTTCTATCTTTTTCTCTTCATATATATAATAGGTGTGCCCCGGAGAATATAAGAGGTCGCACATTTGATCGCCTTCCAGATGTCCGCCTTTAATCAGGATATGGGTCTGATAACTGTCGGAGAGTTGTTTGGCAGCTTCCAGCATATCCTGTGTATTTTGGATGCTCTTGCCTGTCAGCACCTTTGCTTCATCGATATTGGGGGTGACTAATGTAACAAGCGGCAAAAGTTCTTTCTTAATCTCTTCGATGGCTTCATCTGTCATCAGCTTCCGGCCGCTGGTAGATACCATCACCGGGTCGTAAATGATGTGCTCCGGTGAATATTTCCGTATACAGTCGGCGATGACATGAACGATCTGAATATCGTTAACCATACCTATTTTTACAGCGACAGGCTGCAAGTCCTCCATCACCGCTTCGATTTGTCCGCAAACAATTTCGGGTGGTATTGCATGGACGGCGCGTACCCCTAAAGTATTTTGCACGGTGACAGCGGTGATGGCAGATGCCGCATAGCCTCCTAATGCCGAGATTGTTTTGATATCTGCTTGAATGCCCGCTCCTCCCGAACAATCGGAACCGGCAATGGATAAAATGACGGGATGACGTTCCATTTTAGATTTTTTAATATTTATCCGGCAAAGATAGAATAAAAACGGCAAGATACAAAATGGGATATCGTTTAAAATACAATAAGTCCGTTGTCAGAGAAGACAAAGGGTGAATATGAAAAGTACTGATAATAAAGAGCCATTCCACTTTTTGTACTTTATACAATTACTCGTTGCCGGAACGGGTAAAATACATATTGTAATTCAGAAGATAACACTAAGTACTCATATTGTAGATTGTATGATATGTATATCTATGAAAAACAATGTTTTATAGCATATCATTTGTTATTGTTCGAATCATAAAGCGCCCCTATATTTGCATCGTATTAAAGAAAAGGATATGCAAAGTATACAGAAAAAAGCACCCTTGGCAAACAATCACATATCAGTAGACTGTGTAGTGATTGGTTTTGACGGAGAACAACTCAAAGTGTTACTTGTAAAACGTGCGGGCGAAGATAATGGTGAAGTATATCACGATATGAAACTTCCCGGTAGCCTTATCTATATGGATGAAGATTTGGATGAAGCAGCACAACGTGTACTGTATGAATTGACGGGGCTCAGAAATGTAAACCTGATGCAATTCAAGGCATTCGGCTCTAAAAACAGAACCAGCAATCCAAAGGATGTACGCTGGCTGGAACGGGCTATGCAGTCAAAAGTTGAACGTATCGTGACAATTGCTTATCTGTCGATGGTGAAAATAGACCGGGCACTGGACAAGAATCTGGATGATCATCAGGCCTGTTGGATTGCCTTGAAAGATGTGATGACATTGGCTTTCGACCATAATCTGATTATTAAAGAGGCAATGACCTATATCCGTCAGTTTGTGGAGTTCAATCCTTCCATGCTGTTTGAGTTGCTTCCACGTAAATTTACCGCTGCCCAGTTGAGGACTCTTTTTGAGTTGGTATATGACAAGCCTGTGGATGTACGCAACTTCCATAAGAAAATAGCGATGATGGAATATGTAGTTCCTTTGGAAGAAAAACAGCAGGGGGTAGCCCATCGTGCAGCACGTTATTATAAATTTGATAAGAAGATATATAATAAGGTGAGACGGTAGTAGGTAATAAGTAATAAGTGAACAGGCTGTCTGTTCAAATATATAATTCAAAATTTTAAAAATCATCATGTTTCTATTAGGTTATGATATAGGTAGCTCGTCCGTTAAAGCGAGTCTGGTCAATGCTGAAACAGGTAAATGTGTATCGTCAGCGTTTTTCCCGAAAACAGAAGCGAAGATTATCGCAGTTAATCCCGGATGGGCAGAACAAGATCCTGAGAGTTGGTGGGAAAACCTGAAGTTGTCCACTCAAGCTATTATGGCGGAGTCAGGAGTGAGTGCTGCTGAGATTAAAGCTATCGGTATTTCCTATCAAATGCACGGACTGGTATGTGTAGATAAGAATCAGCAAGTATTACGTCCTGCTATTATCTGGTGTGATTCTCGTGCGGTACCTTTTGGGCAGCAAGCATTTGAAACAATCGGAGAGGAGAGATGCCTTTCTCATTTGCTGAACTCGCCCGGTAACTTTACAGCGTCTAAACTGGCTTGGATCAAACAAAATGAACCGGCTGCCTATGAGCAGATATATAAGATCATGCTTCCAGGGGATTATATTGCCATGAAGTTAAGCGGAGATATCTGCACAACTGTTTCCGGTCTTTCGGAAGGAATGTTCTGGGACTTCAAAAATAATCGTATAGCCGATTTCCTGATGGATTACTATGGTTTCGACTCTTCACTTATTGCGGATATCAAACCGACTTTTGCAGAACAAGGGCATGTGAATGCAGTTGCTGCGAAAGAACTGGGATTGAAGGAAGGAACACCGATTACTTACCGTGCCGGTGACCAGCCGAACAATGCGCTTTCTTTGAATGTGTTCAATCCGGGTGAAATCGCTTCTACGGCAGGAACATCGGGAGTTGTCTATGGGGTGAATGGTGAAGTGAATTATGATCCTCAATCCCGTGTCAACACCTTTGCGCATGTGAATCATACGATGGAACAGACGCGTCTGGGAGTGTTACTTTGCATCAACGGAACAGGTATTCTCAATTCATGGGTAAAAAGAAATATAGCTCCCGAAGGTATCTCGTACAATGAAATGAATGTGTTGGCTTCCAAGGCGCCGATCGGGAGCGCAGGTATCAGCATCCTGCCTTTTGGTAATGGTGCGGAACGTATGCTGAATAATAAGGAGATAGGTTGCAGTATTCGGGGGGTAGACTTCAATGCACATGGCAAACATCATATTATTCGTGCTGCACAGGAAGGAATTGTATTTTCTTTTAAATACGGTATTGACATCATGGAACAAATGGGAATTCCGGTCAAAAAGATTCATGCCGGACATGCAAATATGTTCCTTAGCTCCATCTTCCGTGATACATTGGCAGGAGTGACCGGAGCCACTATCGAACTTTATGATACGGACGGTTCTGTAGGAGCAGCGAAGGGCGCGGGTATCGGTGCAGGCATTTATAAAGATAATAATGAGGCATTTGCAACTCTTGATAAACTGGATGTTATCGAACCGAATATAGCTAAACGTCAGGAATACGCCGACGCATACGCCAGATGGAAATATAATATAAATAACGATATAATAACTTTTTAAATAACAAGAATTATGGCAACAAAAGAATTTTTTCCGGGAATTGAAAAGATTAAATTTGAAGGTAAAGATAGTAAGAACCCGATGGCATTCCGTTATTACGATGCAGAGAAGGTGATTAATGGTAAAAAGATGAAGGATTGGCTGAGATTCGCTATGGCATGGTGGCATACATTGTGCGCTGAAGGTGGTGATCAGTTCGGTGGCGGAACAAAGCAATTCCCATGGAATGGTAATGCAGATGCTATACAGGCAGCAAAAGATAAGATGGATGCAGGATTTGAATTCATGCAGAAGATGGGTATCGAATACTATTGCTTCCATGACGTAGACTTGGTTTCGGAAGGTGCTAGTGTAGAAGAGTACGAAGCTAACCTGAAAGAAATCGTAGCTTATGCAAAACAGAAACAGGCAGAAACCGGTATCAAACTACTGTGGGGTACTGCTAATGTATTCGGTCACGCCCGTTATATGAACGGTGCAGCTACCAATCCTGACTTCGATGTAGTAGCTCGTGCCGCTGTTCAGATTAAGAATGCGATTGATGCAACGATTGAGCTTGGCGGAGAGAATTATGTATTCTGGGGTGGTCGTGAAGGCTATATGTCTCTTCTGAACACAGATCAGAAACGTGAAAAAGAACACCTTGCACAGATGTTGACGATTGCTCGTGACTATGCCCGTGCCCGTGGTTTCAAAGGTACTTTCCTGATCGAACCGAAACCGATGGAACCGACTAAACATCAATATGACGTAGATACGGAAACTGTAATCGGCTTCCTCAAAGCTCATGGTCTGGATAAGGATTTCAAAGTAAATATCGAAGTGAATCACGCAACTTTGGCAGGTCACACTTTCGAACACGAATTGGCTGTTGCTGTAGACAATGGTATGTTGGGCTCAATTGACGCCAATCGTGGTGACTATCAGAATGGCTGGGATACAGACCAATTCCCGATCGACAATTATGAACTGACTCAGGCTATGATGCAGATTATCCGTAATGGTGGTCTTGGTACCGGTGGTACGAACTTTGATGCTAAAACCCGTCGTAATTCTACTGATTTGGAAGATATCTTTATTGCTCACATTGCAGGTATGGACGCTATGGCCCGTGCACTTGAAAGTGCAGCGGCTCTGCTTAACGAATCTCCCTATAAGAAGATGCTGGCTGACCGTTATGCTTCATTCGATGGCGGCAAAGGTAAAGAATTTGAAGACGGCAAGCTGACTCTGGAGGATGTGGTTGCTTATGCAAAAACAAAAGGCGAACCGAAACAGACTAGCGGCAAGCAAGAACTTTATGAAGCAATTCTGAATATGTATTGCTAATTAATATTTAAAACAGGCGGTAAAGCAGCGGTAGGGCTGCTGCTTTATCGCCTGATTTTTTCTAATCCAACTACTACACTACTTTATCCACTTTTTAAAACTATGAATAATACAACGAACGAAGGAAGTAAACTCTACTTGTATTCGATTACTTCTGTTGCTATTTTGGGCGGTTTGCTCTTCGGTTATGATACGGCGGTTATATCCGGCGCGGAAAAAGGGCTCGAAGCCTTCTTCCTGTCCGCTTCCGATTTTCAGTATAATAAGGTAATGCATGGCATTACTTCTTCCAGCGCATTGATAGGCTGCGTGCTGGGTGGTGCTTTATCCGGTGTCTTTGCTTCCCGTTTGGGACGTCGTAACTCATTGCGGCTTGCTGCTGTATTATTTTTCCTCTCGGCTCTCGGTTCTTATTATCCGGAAGTTCTATTCTTCGAATACGGAAAACCGAATATGGATTTGTTGATAGCATTCAATCTGTATCGTGTTCTGGGAGGTATCGGAGTAGGACTGGCTTCAGCGGTATGTCCGATGTATATTGCTGAAATTGCTCCTTCCAATATTCGTGGAACCCTTGTTTCGTGCAACCAGTTTGCCATTATCTTTGGTATGTTGGTTGTGTACTTTGTGAATTATCTGATTATGGGTGACCATCAGAATCCGATTATTCTGAAAGATGCTGCCGGTGTGTTGTCAGTAAGTGCTGAGTCGGATATGTGGACAGTTCAGGAAGGATGGCGTTATATGTTTGGTTCGGAAGCTTTCCCGGCTGCTTTCTTCGGTCTGTTGCTGTTCTTTGTTCCAAAGACTCCTCGTTATTTGGTTCTTGTACAGCAGGAAGAAAAGGCTTACACTATTCTGGAGAAAATTAACGGTAAGAATAAAGCTCAGGAAATTCTTAATGATATTAAGGCTACTGCTCAGGAAAAAACAGAGAAACTCTTTACTTATGGAGTAACAGTGATTGTGATCGGTATTCTATTGTCCGTATTCCAGCAGGCGATCGGTATTAATGCAGTACTTTACTATGCTCCGCGTATTTTCGAAAATGCAGGTGCCGAAGGTGGTGGCATGATGCAGACAGTGATTATGGGTATTGTGAACATTATCTTTACGCTGGTTGCTATCTTTACGGTAGACCGCTTTGGTCGTAAACCATTGCTGATTATCGGATCTATTGGTATGGCTGTAGGAGCATTTGCAGTGGCAATGTGTGATAGTATGGCAATCAAAGGTGTTCTTCCGGTACTTTCCATCATCGTATACGCTGCTTTCTTCATGATGTCATGGGGACCGATTTGCTGGGTCTTGATTTCAGAAATCTTCCCGAATACGATTCGTGGTAAAGCGGTTGCTATTGCAGTGGCTTTCCAATGGATATTCAACTACATCGTATCTTCTACTTTCCCGGCATTGTATGACTTCAGTCCGATGTTTGCGTATAGCTTATACGGAATCATCTGTGTCGCTGCCGCTATCTTTGTCTGGCGTTGGGTACCCGAGACTAAAGGGAAGACGCTGGAAGATATGAGTAAGCTCTGGAAGAAAAACAAATAAATTAGGTTAGTGTTTTTTATCATGTCATTGTGACGTGAGATTATTAAGATTATGACATCATGCAAATTGTATGATGTCATAATCATATATGGATATTATAATCTGTGAATCAGTGGTTTATTTTGCATTATCTATTTCTGGATACTCCGAACCATCCCGGCACAGGAAAATAAAAAGGAGAACGGATATAGCCCGGATGAGTCAGCTTTCCTTCATCCACCCGCTTTTGTAATCTGCGGAGTGCAGTGGCTTTTCGAAGTCCACATAATGAACAAAGCTGCTGTGTGGTAATACAAGGGTTATCTTTGAAGAATTCAGCTAATCTCCCGTCTATTTCTATATCGCTCAATTCCTGTGACCTGCGGGTCTCACTAACCTTTTCAAAAGTCGTAGCCTTTAATTCGCGAAGCAAATCTTTTTCCGGAGTAAAAACGATTCCGCTGCAATGGATATTTTCGGCACGGATTTCTTTGGGAGAACGTACTTCGGGTGATTCCGCTTTGATACGGAATGAACCGATTCCCGGAATGTGAATACTATTCCCGTTGGATAATTCTTGTTTGAAAACATTGGCAAACTCTATAAAAGACCCTATTACGTCGCTTTGTCTTAAACTACTTCTGGATTCAATCGTTTCGGCTATATCTTCCAGTGTGATGGTGTCCCGTACAACCAGTCGGGCGTGATATCTGGTTTTATTGGAATCTTTAGGTTGGGGAGTCAGGAAGAAATCATAAAGTGCATTCATTGCTTTAGTTGTTTTGTGCGTATCAATTAGCAGACTTACGCAGTCATTTTATTTATTTTGTGCCTTTCTATTGATTGGCTCACATTATGTGCAACAGCTAACTCACATATTGTGTAATAACTGTCGCTCATTATGTGCGACAGCTATCGCACGAATGGTGCTACGCCTAATATGATGCGTCAAAATTACTAATAATTCTAATCAAAAACAACACTCCAAAGGCTTATTTCTGTTAGATCATTTTTCAAAAAAGAATGAGTCGGCTTATTTGCAAATCCGGTATTCGGTAGTCTATTTTTGTGTCTCAAACCTCATAATAATTAAAAAAACAGCAAGTATGAAAACAATAATTAGAGAAATGGTAGAGACAATAAAACAATTGTTTGCACAGAAACAACAAATGCAGGAGCCGGTAGTTGCCAATTACGAGGTATCCGGAATCGTGGAACAAAAGACACTGAAGAAGAAGGAGGAGCTTGAGAAGGCAGGTGAAAAAACGGGTAAATCTAATAAATGGAGTCAATCGTTGACTTTGCAATTAAAAGAGTATTTGAATGACAATTTTGATTTCCGTTATAACAATCTGACAGGAGCTACGGAATATAGGGAGAAGAGTGGAAAGAACTGTTTCCGACCTATTGATGAACGCGAAATGAATGGAATGATTGTGGATGCCCGCCTGGAAGGAATACCTTGCTGGAGAGGGGATGTACCCACCATGATTCTTTCAAATAAAGTGGAGTCTTATAATCCTTTCCATCTTTATGTAAAGGAATTGCCGGGTTGGGATGGAGTAGATCGTGTGACTCCTTTATTGTTACGTGTTTCAGATAATAAGATATGGCTCAGAGGAGGACGTTGCTGGTTACGGGCAATGCTTTCACAGTGGAGTGGGGAAGAACGTCTGCACGCCAATGTACTTACTCCTGTATTGATAAGCGGGAAGCAGGGATTGAGTAAAAGTACTTTTTGCCGATTGCTGATGCCCGACTCATTACGGCATTATTTTATTGATAATCTGAATCTGACAGCAGGTAGTTCGCCGGAGAAGAAACTCGTGAAAAACGGATTGATTAATTTAGACGAATTTGATAAGATTAAAGAGAGTCAACAGGCTACATTAAAGAATCTTCTTCAAATGGTGAATGTTCCCGTTTTTCGCGGCAAGCGACTGGGATGGGTGAATGAGTCCCGTCTTGCTTCTTTTATAGCCACAACAAATGTCTATCAGGTATTGATTGACTCCACAGGAAGTCGTCGTTTTCTGTGTGTGGAGGTGTTAAAACCTATTTCGGAAGAACCTTTGGAGCATAAGCAAATATATGCGCAACTGAAAGAAGAGCTGAAATCCGGCGCACCGGATTATTTAAACAAAGAAGAAGAAAAGGCTTTGCAGAAACATAACAAGGCATATTATCGCCAATCCTTACTAGAAGATGTGTTTCATTGTTGTTTCCGTCATCCTTTGGAAACGGAAAAAGGTATCTGGCTGACAACAGCTGAAATATTTCAAGTGATGCGTAAATTCAACTCTGCAGCTTTGAAAGAAGTCTCTGCACGTCAATTGGGTCTGAAACTTTCAGCCATGGGATATATGGCAAAGCATACGTCTTTTGGAAATCGGTATTATGTGTTTAATCTTTCGGCTGAGAAAAAAGAAGTGTCATTGTAATGCGTTATTATACAGGTGGTTATTGTGAAAAGTGATTTGCTGGTATATACATTTTATGCTTACTCCTTGAAAAAATACCGAATTAATTTTGCGGATTAAAATATTGTTCGTTGTTTTGCGAACAATAAATATAGAGGAGATATTGAAGTGAAAGAAAAGCAGTATACAGTAGAGCAGGAGCAGATAGCTCGTTTTGCTAAAGCTATGGGACACCCGGCACGAATGGCTATTCTTAGTTTCTTGGCTAAACAGGAAAGTTGTTTCTTTGGAGATATTCACGAAGAATTGCCTATTGCTAAAGCAACCGTTTCACAGCACTTGAAAGAGCTGAAAGATGCAGGATTAATTCAGGGAGAAATAGAAACGCCCAAGGTGCGATATTGTATTAACAAGGAAAATTGGGAACTTGCCCGCAAATTATTTGCAGCATTTTGGGGAGATTGTAAATGTACAGGAACATCGTGCTGTGGATAACAGCACTTTTTTTTGAGAATATTGTTCGTAGTTCTACGAATTACGATTAAGAGAAAAACTTTAATATAGAATAGAAAATGGAAATCAAAGTATTGGGAACCGGGTGTGCAGGCTGTAAGGCATTGTATGAAACAACTAAACAAGCAATTTTTGAATTGGGTTACGATGTCGTATTAATCAAAGAGGAAGATTTATTAAAAATCATGGAATATAATGTTTTAAGTCTTCCGGCTTTAGTCATTGACGGAAAAATCGTATCCGCTGGGAAAAGATTATCACTTGCAGAAGTAAAAGAATTGATAACCCAATAATACTATAGTTATGAAGAAATTCTTTTATTTACTATTCTCAACCATTATCTTAATATCCTGTGGTAATGGTGCAAAAGCAAAAACAGAGGCACAGAGTATGGAAGAAAAGCAGCCTGACCATATTGAGGTGCTTTATTTCCACGGAGCGCAGCGTTGTATCACCTGTCGGGCAATAGAAACTAATATAGTAGCCCTTTTGGATAGCCTTTATTCCAAAGAGCAGGCAGACGATAGGATTATCTATAAGGTTATAGATATTTCAAAAAAAGAAAATGGGCAAATTGCAGACAAGTACGAAGTTACTTGGTCGTCCCTGTTTGTGAATGGTTGGAAAGATGGAAAAGAAAATGTAAACAACATGACAGAGTTCAGTTTTTCCAATGCAAGAAAATCACCGGACAAATTTAAAGAGGGAATTAAAAATAAAGTTGATGAATTGCTAAAACAGTTGTAGGATGGATTTTCTTCAATCACTATTAGACAATAGTTCTGTCCCTGTTATAACAGCCTTTATCTTAGGAATTTTAACGGCAACCAGTCCGTGCCCTTTAGCTACTAATATAACGGCAATAGGTTTTATAGGTAAGGATATAGAAAACCGTCACCGTATATTCATAAATGGGTTACTTTATACATTTGGCAGGATAGTGACTTATACAGTACTTGGGTTTATTCTTATTCCGGTTCTTCGTGAGGGGGCAAGTATGTATATGGTTCAAAAGGTGGTAAGCAAATACGGTGAGATGTTGATTGCTCCGGTATTAATTATCATAGGGATATTCATGCTCGATATTATAAAGCTAAATATACCCAAAATCAATATTGGCGGAGAGGGGCTAAAGAAGAATATAAAAGGTAGTTGGGGAGCTTTGTTATTGGGTATTTTGTTTGCTCTAGCCTTTTGCCCCACCAGTGGAATTTTCTATTTCGGTATACTTATGCCTTTGGCGGCAGCAGAAACGGGCGGGTATTTTTTACCCGTAATATATGCTATCGCTACAGGGGTGCCTGTAATCCTTGTTGCTTGGATATTGGCGTATAGTGTAGCCGGATTAGGTCGGTTTTATAACAGCGTACAAATTTTTGAAAAATGGTTTCGCAAAATTGTTGCTATACTCTTTATAGTCATAGGAATCTATTATGCGGTCGTTTTTTATTTCTGAACAATTTGATAAATTAAAATAAAAGACAGTATGAAAAAGATAGAAATTTTTGACCCGGCAATGTGTTGCCCTACAGGTTTGTGTGGAACAAATATCAATCCTGAATTAATGAGGATTGCAGTTGTTGTCGAAACATTGAAAAGACAGGGTGTTATTGTTATCCGTCACAACTTACGGGATGAACCACAGGTGTATGTGAGTAATAAAACAGTAAATGAATATCTTCAAAAGAATGGTGCAGAAGCTTTACCTATTACTTTGGTAGATGGTGAAATTGCAGTTTCTAAAGTTTATCCTACCACTAAACAAATGAGTGAATGGACGGGAGTAAATTTAGATTTAATGCCCGCTAAATAAATGTATAACAGATTTATATTAAAAAAGAAATGAAAGCATTCAATTTATCCGATATAGAACTGACTAAATACCTGTTTTTTACAGGTAAAGGTGGAGTAGGAAAGACTTCCATTGCTTGTGCCACAGCAGTTGGCTTGGCTGATATGGGAAAGAAAATACTTCTTATCAGTACAGATCCGGCTTCTAACTTACAAGATGTTTTCGATCAATCCTTAAACGGACACGGTACAGCTATTTCAGAAGTGCCGGGACTGACTGTTGTAAACCTCGACCCTGAGCAGGCAGCAGCAGAATACAGAGAAAGCGTTATCGCACCTTTCAGGGGAAAATTACCTGAAAGTGTTATTCAGAATATGGAAGAACAGCTTTCAGGTTCCTGCACGGTGGAAATCGCTGCTTTTAATGAGTTCTCAGATTTTATTACCGATGCTGTTAAAGCAAAGGAGTATGACCATATTATTTTTGATACAGCACCTACCGGACATACATTGCGAATGTTGCAGCTTCCATCTGCGTGGAGTACATTTATTAGTGAAAGTACCCATGGTGCATCCTGTTTAGGGCAGTTATCAGGCTTGGAAGAACGGAAAGGAATTTATAAACAGGCGGTAGAAACCCTATCTGATACAAGCGCAACTCGGTTAGTATTGGTCAGTCGTCCAGAAATTGCTCCATTGAAAGAAGCTGCCCGCTCTTCACATGAATTACAGCTATTGGGAATTAAAAATCAGTTATTGGTGATAAATGGTATTTTACAGCAACTGAATGAAGCGGATGATGTGTCACGACAACTGCATAACAGGCAGCAAAAAGCATTACAGGATATGCCTGCTGAACTATCTGAATATCCTATGTACAGCGTTCCTCTACGTTCTTATAATTTATCTGATATAGCTAATATACGCCGTATGTTATACAGCGACAGTCTAACGGATGATATTTGTTATCAGCCGATAAGTGATGCCAAAAGTATAGACGATTTGGTTAATGACCTCTATACTTCCGGTAAGAGGGTAGTGTTCACAATGGGAAAAGGCGGTGTAGGTAAAACCACCTTAGCAACTGAAATAGCTCTGAAATTAATAAAACTTGGTGCAAAGGTACATCTTACTACCACTGACCCGGCAAATCATCTGAACTATGACATCGCTATAAAATCGGGTATCACAGTCAGTCATATTGATGAAGCGGAAGTATTGGAAAACTACAAGAATGAAGTTCGTAGCAAAGCGGCAGAGACCATGACTGCCGAAGATATGGAATATATTGAAGAAGATTTACGTTCGCCATGCACACAAGAAATAGCAGTTTTCAAGGCATTTGCCGAAATTGTAGATAAGGCGGACAATGAAATTGTAGTGATTGATACAGCACCGACAGGTCATACATTGTTGCTTTTGGATGCTACCCAAAGCTACCATAAAGAAGTAGAACGTACACAAGGAGCAGTTACGGGAGCAGTAGCCAATTTATTGCCTCGCTTGCGTAATCCAAAGGAAACGGAAGTTGTAATTGTTACTTTACCTGAAGCGACACCTGTGTTTGAAGCTGAACGCCTGCAAATGGATTTGCAACGTGCCGGAATTAATAACAAATGGTGGGTAGTAAATGCCTGCCTGTCAATGACAAATACGGAAAATACATTCTTGCAGGCGAAAGCGCAAAATGAAGTGAATTGGATTGAGAAAGTAGAACAATTGTCAAAAGGTAATGCTGCCTTGATCGGATGGAAAAATATATAGGAATTGGATTTTTTGAAAGATACCTGACTGTTTGGGTAACTTTGTGTATTGTTGCTGGTATTGCTATCGGACAATGGTTTCCGGCAATATCGCAAACATTGAGTAAATTAGAATACGCCAATGTGTCTATACCTGTGGCTATCCTGATTTGGTTAATGATTTATCCCATGATGCTGAAAGTGGATTTTCAGAGTATTAAAAACGTTGGTAAGCGTCCGAAAGGAATTATCATCACTTGTATTACAAATTGGCTTATAAAGCCTTTTACAATGTTTGGAATAGCTTATCTATTCTTTTACGTTATTTTTAAGTCTCTAATATCTGCCGAATTGGCCGAGGAATATTTAGCCGGGGCAGTCTTATTGGGTGCTGCACCTTGTACGGCAATGGTATTTGTATGGAGTTATCTGACCAAAGGGGATGCTGCCTATACATTGGTACAGGTTGCAGTGAATGATTTAATCATATTGGTTGCTTTCGCTCCTATTGTTGCTTTTTTATTGGGTATAGGTGGCGTTACGATTCCGTGGGATACATTATTGCTTTCAGTTGTATTGTTTGTTGTCATTCCTCTTTCTGCCGGAATAATAACCCGTATACTGGTCATCCGGCGAAAAGGGATAGAATATTTTAATACTGTATTTATCCGTAAGTTTGATAATTATACGATTGGCGGATTACTATTAACGCTTATCATTTTATTTTCATTTCAAGGAGAAACCATATTGAACAATCCATTGCACATCGTATTGATTGCTGTTCCGCTTGTGTTGCAAACAGTTCTGATATTCTTTGTGGCCTATAGTTGGGCGAAATGGTGGAAATTGCCTCACAATATAGCTGCACCTGCCGGAATGATTGGTGCAAGCAATTTCTTTGAATTGTCGGTGGCTGTGGCCATATCGCTTTTTGGTTTGCAATCCGGTGCAGCATTGGCTACAGTGGTAGGGGTATTGGTAGAAGTTCCGGTCATGCTGATGTTAGTGAGAGTTGCAAATAATACATGCAGTTGGTTTACAATAAAATCAAGTATGAGTAAATAGAATACTCCGGACTGTGCGTATAGGAAATCAAGACATCGAATAGGAGACTTTGAAGTAAGAATGATAAATATTCATTGGTTTAAAAACACTATTAAAGTATAAGCTGTACCTTTGCACTGTCTTTTTATAAAACATGTATTGTTATGGAACAACATCCTATTAAAATCAATAAAGTACAGATACGTAATCTTCAAATTGAAGACTATGCACAGTTATCCCAATCGTTTACCCGTGTTTATTCTGATGGTAGCGATGTCTTCTGGACTCATGCCCAGATAAAGAAATTAATAAGTATTTTTCCGGAAGGGCAGATTGTTACAGTCGTTGACGACAAGATTGTAGGTTGTGCTCTTTCTATTATAGTTGACTATGACAAGGTAAAGAACGATCATACGTATGCACAAGTTACGGGTAAGGAAACATTCAATACTCATAATCCGGAAGGAAACATCCTGTACGGTATTGAGGTATTTATTCATCCGGGATACCGCGGTTTGCGCCTGGCTCGTCGTATGTATGAATATCGCAAGGAACTTTGCGAAACATTGAATTTGAAAGCTATCATGTTCGGTGGTCGTATTCCGAATTATCATAAATATGCCGATAAGATGCGCCCGAAAGAATATATCGCACGGGTACGCCAGCGTGATATTTATGATCCGGTTCTTACCTTCCAATTATCGAATGATTTCCATGTTCGCAAGGTAATGACCAATTATTTGCCGAATGATGAGGAATCCAAGCATTATGCCTGTTTGTTGCAGTGGGATAATATTTATTATCAGCCGCCTACACAGGAATATATCAACCCAAAGACGACTGTCCGTGTGGGACTGGTACAGTGGCAGATGCGTAGTTACAAGACATTGGACGACCTCTTCGAACAAGTGGAGTTCTTTGTAGATGCCGTATCAGATTATAAAAGTGATTTTGTTCTTTTTCCGGAATATTTCAACGCTCCTTTGATGTCGAAGTTTAATGATAAAGGAGAATCACAGGCTATTCGTGGATTGGCAAAGTATACCGATGAGATCAGAGACCGTTTTATAAACCTGGCTATCAGTTACAATATCAATATTATCACAGGAAGTATGCCGTATGTAAAGGAAGATGGTTTGTTATATAATATAGGCTTCCTTTGCAGGCGTGACGGAACTTATGAGATGTATGAAAAAATGCACGTTACTCCGGATGAAATCAAGAGTTGGGGATTGAGTGGTGGTAAACTGCTGCAAACTTTCGATACAGATTGTGCGAAGGTCGGAGTGCTGATCTGTTATGATGTGGAATTTCCTGAACTTTCCCGTTTGATGGCAGATCAGGGAATGCAAATCTTATTTGTACCTTTCCTGACTGATACACAGAATGCTTACTCCCGTGTTCGTGTTTGTGCCCAGGCACGTGCGATTGAAAATGAATGCTTTGTAGTCATAGCAGGTTGTGTCGGAAATCTTCCCCGCGTTCATAATATGGATATTCAATATGCACAGTCGGGAGTATTCACTCCATGTGATTTTGCTTTTCCGACTGATGGAAAACGGGCGGAAGCCACTCCGAATACGGAAATGATTCTGGTTTCGGATGTCGATCTGGATTTATTGAATGCACTCCATACTTACGGTAGTGTGCGCAATCTGAAGGATCGTAGAAATGATGTATATGAAGTGCGGCTGAAGAAGTAAAAGGAGACTGTTTAGTTGGTTTCAAACCAAGACCCCGTTGGTTTAAAACCAACGAGGCTTTCCTTTTAAACCAATAAAAGGAATGTTTTTTAACCCTTTCCGGAAGTACCGCTTTCGAGGATGCTGACGATAGAAAACAGTGTGAAGCAAATAGCTCCCAGTCCTACTAAAACCCGTGCCGGAATAAAATAATCAGTGTTTACGGTAGCAAGCTCGAATACAAAGGCAGCCAGAAACAGGCATGTTAATGCTGTCAGTACCGGAATCATAGGGATTCGGTTGGCCAGCTTGAACTCTCGTCTCCATATCTTAGCGAGCAGAATCACCTTGCTGGAAATACTGTAACATACCAGACCAAGGCCAAGCATGATGTATCCGGTAGTGCCGTTTGCACTTCCCGAGTCGGCAAGGATGACGAATATGCCCCATACAAAAGAGATCGATCCCATGAGTAAAACCAGTTTCGGCCATTTGTTACGTTCTCTTTCCGAATAGTCGTTCCGGACCTGACGGGCTATGGTTGCTACTAATGCAATCAGACTGGTACAAATACATGCGAGCCCTACCATCACATGCCCTGCTACAAAATAAGCAGGATGGGAATGACTGTTACTTAACAGGATGAACGCCCATATCCATGCGATACAGGAAATGACGATTGCGAGAAAGATCATTGCCCGTCTTTGGCCAATAGAGAACGCTCCCTCCGGCACTTCATTTCCGGTAGCTTTGGCATTGGCCGGAATCAAAGAAAATCGGGTGGAAGAGGTAGCGGCGGTAGCTACACAAGCTGTGATAAATCCTACACCGGTTATGACATGCCCTGCGACGAAGGCTGAAGTAGTGGTAGCACTATTGAAAATGCATATACCTCCGATAATTGTTATGATAGCTGCCAGATAGCCCACAACAGGTAAAACGTATTTTGTCGCTTCATTATAGGTATGTATGATTTGCCGGATTATTGTGGCTGCCGTACAGAACAGCGCAATGCATATCATACCTAGTGAAAATACAACAGGACCTGCCACCAGACGGTTTCCCGCATCACCATAACCGTAAATGAATGCTCCGTATCCGAAGCAAAAGACCGCCATCGCCAAAGGGATTGCTCTGAATAAAATACTAATACCGTAATTCATAACTTAAGTGCTTTTTATTTTCCCACTAAAACAAGGAGATATCGGTTTTGTTTAATGCAACATCCATTTATAAACGATAACTTCACATGATTCCAATTAAAAGTCCTTGCTTTTTGCTCAACTAAACAAATGTTTTTGTAAATTTGCACCCTTAAAAATGGGGATACCCCTCAAATTGTAAATTGTAAATTGTAAATAGTAAAATCGTAGATATAGCTATGGGTAAGAGATTTACTGAATATTCGCAGTTTGACCTTTCACAGGTGAACAAAGATGTGTTGAAGAAGTGGGACGAAAACCAGGTTTTCGCCAAGAGTATGACAGAACGTGATGGCTGCCCTTCGTTTGTGTTTTTCGAAGGACCTCCCTCGGCTAATGGTATGCCGGGCATTCACCATGTAATGGCTCGTACCATTAAGGACATTTTCTGTCGTTACAAAACAATGAAAGGTTACCAGGTAAAGCGTAAAGCCGGATGGGATACCCACGGACTGCCTGTGGAACTAAGTGTAGAAAAAGCATTAGGTATCACAAAAGAGGATATTGGTAAGAAAATCTCTGTAGCAGATTATAACGCTGCTTGCCGTAAGGACGTGATGAAATATACCAAGGAATGGGAAGACCTGACTCATCAGATGGGATATTGGGTGGATATGAAGCATCCTTATATCACGTATGACAATCGTTATATCGAAACATTGTGGTGGCTGCTGAAGCAACTGCATAAGAAAGGTTTGCTGTATAAAGGATACACAATCCAGCCATATTCTCCGGCTGCCGGAACAGGACTGAGTTCTCATGAACTGAACCAGCCGGGCTGTTATCGTGACGTAAAGGATACGACAGCTGTTGCCCAGTTTAAGATGAAGAATCCGAAACCGGAAATGGCGGAGTGGGGAACTCCTTACTTCCTTGCTTGGACAACAACTCCCTGGACATTGCCTTCAAACACAGCGCTTTGTGTAGGACCAAAGATTGATTATGTTGCAGTTCAGACATATAATGCTTATACAGGAGAACCTATTACAGTTGTTCTGGCTAAAGCTTTATTAAATACACATTTCAATCCGAAAGCTGCTGATCTGAAACTGGAAGATTATAAGGCAGGAGATAAGCTCGTACCATTCAAAGTAATCGCCGAATACAAAGGTGCTGACCTTATTGGTATGGAATATGAGCAACTGATTCCCTGGGTGAAACCGGTTGAAGTATCGGAAGACGGTAGCTGGAAAGTAAGTGATAAAGGCTTCCGTGTTATCCCGGGTGATTATGTAACGACAGAAGACGGTACAGGTATCGTTCATATTGCACCGACATTTGGTGCGGATGATGCGAACGTGGCTCGTGTGGCAGGTATACCATCACTTTTCATGATTAACAAGAAGGGCGAAACCCGTCCGATGGTAGACCTTACCGGTAAGTTCTATATACTGGACGAACTGGATGAAAACTTCGTGAAAGAATGTGTGGAGGTAGACAAATACAAAGAATATCAGGGTGCATGGGTAAAGAATGCCTATGATCCGCAGTTTATGGTAGACGGCAAATATGATGAGAAAGCAGCACAGGCTGCCGAATCTTTGGACGTCGCTCTTTGTATGATGATGAAAGCAAACAATCAGGCTTTCAAAATCGAAAAGCATGTACACAACTACCCTCATTGCTGGCGTACAGACAAGCCGGTGCTTTATTATCCGTTGGATAGCTGGTTTATCCGCTCTACAGCCTGCAAGGAACGTATGATGGAGCTGAACAAGACGATCAACTGGAAACCGGAGTCTACCGGAACGGGTCGTTTCGGCAAATGGCTGGAAAATCTGAATGACTGGAACTTAAGCCGTTCCCGTTATTGGGGTACTCCACTGCCTATCTGGCGTACAGAAGATGGAACGAGCGAAATATGTATCGAATCTGTAGAAGAACTTTATAATGAAATCGAGAAATCGGTAGCTGCCGGATTTATGAAATCCAATCCGTACAAGGATAAAGGTTTTGTACCTGGTGAATATACCGAAGAAAATTATGATAAGATAGACCTTCATCGTCCGTATGTAGACGATGTCATTCTGGTATCGGAAGACGGCCAGCCGATGAAGCGTGAATCTGACCTGATTGATGTCTGGTTTGATTCCGGCGCTATGCCTTATGCGCAGATTCATTATCCGTTCGAGAATAAAGACATTCTGGATAACCGTGAAGTATATCCGGCTGACTTTATCGCGGAAGGTGTGGATCAGACACGCGGATGGTTCTTTACACTGCATGCTATCGCTACTATGGTATTTGATAGTGTGTCGTATAAAGCCGTGATCTCTAATGGACTGGTACTTGACAAGAACGGTAATAAGATGTCCAAGCGTCTTAACAATGCTGTCGATCCGTTTACTACGATTGAGAAGTATGGTTCTGATCCGTTGCGTTGGTACATGATTACTAACTCATCTCCATGGGATAATTTGAAATTCGACGTTGAAGGAATCGAAGAAGTTCGCCGTAAGTTCTTCGGTACCTTATATAATACATATTCGTTCTTTGCGCTGTATGCCAATGTAGACGGATTCGAATATAAAGAAGCAGATGTTCCGATGGCAGAGCGTCCGGAAATTGACCGTTGGATTTTGTCAGTATTGAACACCTTAATCAAGGAAGTAGATACTTGCTATAATGAATATGAACCGACTAAGGCAGGACGTTTGATCTCCGACTTTGTCAATGACAATCTGTCTAACTGGTATGTTCGTCTGAACCGTAAACGTTTCTGGGGCGGTGAATTTACTCAGGATAAACTGTCTGCTTATCAGACATTGTATACTTGCCTTGAAACAGTTGCGAAGCTGATGGCGCCTATTTCTCCGTTCTATGCCGATCGTCTGTATACGGATTTGATCACTGCTACAGGACGTGATAATGTGGTTTCCATTCATTTGGCTGAATTCCCGAAGTATCAGGAAGAAATGATAGACAAGGAACTGGAAGCCCGTATGCAAATGGCACAGGACGTAACTTCTATGGTATTGGCATTGCGTCGTAAAGTGAACATCAAAGTTCGCCAGCCGCTTCAGTGTATCATGATTCCTGTAGTGGATGAAGAACAGAAAGCTCACATCGAAGCAGTGAAAGCATTGATCATGAACGAGGTGAATGTAAAAGATATCAAGTTTGTGGATGGTGATGCCGGTGTATTGGTGAAGAAGGTGAAATGTGACTTTAAGAAGTTAGGCCCGAAATTCGGCAAACAGATGAAGGCAGTGGCTGCTGCTGTAGCGGAAATGTCTCAGGAAGCGATAGCTGAACTCGAAAAGAACGGAAAGTATACATTGAATCTGGATGGCGCGGAAGCTGTGATCGAAGCTGCGGATGTCGAAATCTTCAGCGAAGACATTCCGGGATGGCTGGTTGCCAATGAAGGTAAACTGACTGTTGCTCTTGAAGTTACTGTTACCGAAGAACTGCGTCGTGAGGGTATAGCCCGCGAATTGGTGAATCGTATTCAAAATATACGTAAGTCCAGCGGTTTCGAGATTACGGACAAAATAAAGATCACAATCTCCAAAAATACGCAAACAGATGATGCGGTGAACGAATATAATACTTATATTTGTAACCAGGTTTTAGGAACATCCCTTGATTTGGCAGATGAAGTGAAAGACGGCACAGAACTTAATTTTGACGATTTCTCATTGTTTGTCAATGTGATAAAAGACTAATACTAATATTGATTAACCTTTTAAACTAGTAAAGTTATGGCAGAAAAGACTAGATATTCGGATGCGGAACTCGAGGAATTCCGTGCCATTATTATGGAGAAGTTGGAGTTGGCTCAACGTGATTACGATCAGTTGAAGATGAGCTTGATGGGATTGGATGGTAATGATACCGACGATACATCTCCTACTTATAAAGTGTTGGAAGAAGGAGCTAATACGCTTTCAAAGGAAGAAACGACACGTCTGGCACAGCGCCAGCTGAAGTTTATCCAAGGATTGCAGGCAGCTTTGGTACGTATTGAGAATAAAACGTATGGCATTTGCCGTGAGACTGGAAAGTTGATTCCGGCAGAACGCTTGCGTGCTGTTCCTCATGCTACACTCAGCATCGAGGCTAAGAACAGTGGTAAAAAATAATAGATAGCTACAAGCTACGGATGACGAGCTACAAGTAGCTGCGCAATGTTTACGCACGGCAACTTGTAGCTCGTTATGTTTAATTTATGATGAACAAATGAAGAAACTATTCACGAAGGGTAGAATTGCCCTGCTTGTTATCTTTTCCGTACTGATTATTGACCAGATCATTAAAATCTGGATTAAGACTCACATGTATTGGCATGAAAGCATACGTGTGACGGACTGGTTTTATATCTATTTCACCGAAAACAACGGTATGGCTTTCGGTATGGAAATATTTGGAAAGTTGTTTCTGACCACTTTCCGTATTGTAGCAGTAGGGCTGATAGGCTACTATCTTTATAAGATTATAAAAAAAGGCTTCAAGACCGGATATATCGTCTGTGTGGCCCTCATCCTGACCGGAGCTTTGGGGAATATTATAGACAGTGTATTCTATGGCGTCTTTTTCAATGAAAGTACTCATTCACAGATTGCCAGTTTTATGCCCGAAGGCGGTGGATATTCTACCTGGTTCTATGGCAAAGTAGTGGATATGTTCTATTTCCCGATTATCGACACAAACTGGCCCACATGGATGCCTTTCGTAGGTGGAGAACATTTTATATTCTTCAGTCCGATCTTTAACTTTGCAGATGCTGCCATCAGTTGTGGTATCATTGCTTTGCTACTTTTCTATAGCAAGTATCTGAATGAATCTTACCATTCACTGGATAAAAATAAAAAGGAAAGTTTAGGTCATGAAGAGTAGGTTTCGGTTTCATCTGTGTTGTGTTTGCATGTTGGCGCTTGCGATAGTAGGCTGTAAAGTCAAAAGACCTGACGATGTAATCTCAGAATCGAAGATGGAGAATTTGCTGTATGATTATCATCTGGCAAAGTCTATGGGAGATAATCTGCCTTATAGTGAGAATTATAAGAAGGCTTTGTATCTCGATGCCGTTTTCAAGAAATATGGTACGACAGAAGCCGTATTCGATTCGTCTTTGGTGTGGTACACACGCAACACGGAGGTATTATCGAAAATTTATGAAAAGGTGAGCAAACGCCTGAAAGCTCAGCAGAATGAAATTAATCATCTGATAGCTTTGCGTGACAATAAACCGAAGATGTCGGAATCGGGTGATAGTATTGATGTCTGGCCCTGGAAACGTCTGATACGTCTGACGGGTGAGATGATGAATGACCAGTATGCCTTTGTATTACCTGCCGATACTAATTATAAAGATCGTGATACATTAGTTTGGGAAGTACGTTATCATTTCCTCGAACCGATGCTTGCCGATTCTTTGAGAGCTGTTACGATGGCCATGCAGGTTATTTATGAAAAGGATACATTAAATCGCCTGGAAACAATCACTGATCCGGGTGTTCACCAGTTACGTTTGTATGCAGATACATTGGGTGTGATGAAGGAAATAAAAGGTTTTATCTATTACCCGGGAGTACAGGGAGAGAAAGCCGGTGCATTACTGGCTGATCGTTTTTCTTTAACCCGTTATCATTGCTCAGACTCGCTTTCTGTAGCCGAACGTGATTCGATTAATCAGCTGGAAGCTCTGAAGACAGATTCTTTAAAGAAAGTATCTGATCAAAAAGATACTAAGATTTCGAAAGACTCTTTGCGAAAAGTCGATGATCTGAAGGATAATCAACGTATATCACCGGAAGAAATGAATCGCCGTCGTACGGTGACTCCTGAAAAGAAGCCGGAACAGATTGAAGTAGAGCAACATATCCAGCAGGAGAAGATTGAGCAAAGAAGGGAACGGCAATTGAATCAGCGTAGAAATCAGCAAAGACGTCAGTCACCTTCCCGTTAATATTATGAAACGCTTTGCCGCTCATTATTTGCTTCTGCCTGATGTAGGCTTTATCAGACAACAAGTAGTAGAGATTGCTGATGAAGGATATGTACGGGATGTTTTTCCGTTGACAGAAGAAATAGAGTCTGTTGAATGGATGCCCGGGCTGATAGCATTACTCCCCGTGAATGAAATAAAAAACACTGAGATGTTCAGCAAAAACATCTCAGTGTTTCAGTTTAATTTTCCTATAGTTTCGGATCAAACTTCCCAATGTTTTAAAGAGGCTCTTGCGGCGTCTGAAAAGAGGGGAGAAGTACTGTTTCCTTATTTATTTTATCCTTTTGATTTTACTTCCATGCAGCCTGTCGCCGGAACTCGGCACAGATTACTGCGGTAGCGATAGCCACGTTGAGAGATTCCGAGGTTTCCTTTCCTTGTGGATAATTGGGGATATAAAGTTTTCGATTGATGAGTGCTTCCACTTCTTTTCCTATTCCGTTGCCTTCATTCCCCATTACAATCAGTCCGTTGGTGGATAATGGTTGTTCGTACATGTTTTCTCCATCCAAAAATGTTCCGAATACGGGAGTATCACCAAGTGAATGAATAAATTCGGGAAGAGAGGTATAATGAACCTTAACACGGGCAATTCCTCCCATAGTGGCTTGTATGGTCTTGGGATTGTATACGTCTACCGTATTCTGAGAGCAGATAATATGTTCGATACCGAACCAGTCCGCCAGTCGGATAATCGTACCCAGGTTCCCCGGGTCCTGAATATCATCCAGTGCCAGGCAAAGAGACTGGCGTGCGAACTCCGGACTTAACGTATATTGCGGTTGCTCGAAAACAGCAAGTACTTGCTGTGGCGTTTTTAGTAGACTGGCACGTGATAGTTCTTCTTGAGAGACTTCTGCAATTTCATTTGCTTGAATGTCGGGATGCGCTTGTAGCCAGGAAGAAGTCGCAGCCAGAAAACGGCAAGGGAAACGTCCTAGTAAATCGCCTGTTAATTTAGGCCCTTCGGCTAGGAATACTTGTTCTTCTTTACGTGTTTTCTTTAGTTCCAGCGAATGGATATACTTTATTTTATTTTTGCTTAGCATTATTCTTTTACTTCTTTATTTACCGCAAAGCTATAAATATATTTTTAATAAATCGGCTGTTGAACAAGTTTTTTGAAAATAATTCTTTCTCATATTAACAATATTTGTATGAATAAAAAATGATTATCTACTTAATTTTAGTAGATTTGCTTAAAATTAGTAGTTTGATATTCAGTATAAAAGATGACGATATGGAAAGATTGACACAACAAGAGGAAGAAGTGATGATTTACTTTTGGAAAATGGGACCGAGTTTTATCCGGGAGATTGTGAATGAAATGCCGGAACCAAAACCGCCATATACAAGTGTTGCCTCTGTAGTCCGTAATCTGGAGAAAAAGAAATTCTTGTCTCCTTTCAAGTTAGGGAATTCTATTCAGTATCATGTGCTGGTGAAAGAAAGCGACTATAAGCGTAGCTTTATGAATGGAGTAGTAAGTAACTATTTTACAGGTTCGTACAAAGAAATGGTTTCCTTTTTTGTCCGCGATCGTAAAATCAGCAAGAAAGAACTCGAGGATTTAATCAATATTATTGAGGATGAAGAATCATAAATCAAGATAGGCATGGAATCTTTTGCAATCTATTTGATTAAAGTAAATGTAGCTTTGATTGTATTATATGCATTCTATAAGCTCTCTTTCAGCAAGGATACATTTTTCAGGCTGAGACGGATCATGTTGCTGCTGATATGTGTGACTTCGCTGATTTATCCATTGATTGATTTTTCAGGCTGGACGGACGAGTATGCAATAGGAGAAACGATTACTACCGTTTACAATAAACTGTTACCGGAAGTGCTGGTTACTACAGCTGTACCCGTTGCTACAACTGAAGTTGAAGGGACAACCTGGCAGGCCGGTACTTGGTTATGGATTATTTATGGATTGGGAATAGGTATGTTGTTACTGCGTAATCTTTTAGAAGTTAGTAAAATACATCACTCTTTAGCCTGCTCTCAGCGCTATTCTCTGAAAGGTGTACCTGTTTATCAGTCGGAAGACGTAGGGGAGCCCTGTTCCTTCTTTCACTGGATATTCATAAATCCGATGCAATATTCGGATAAGGAAATTAATGAGATATTGATACATGAACAAACTCATGTCCGTGAGTTGCATTCATTGGATATAATACTGGTTCAACTGGTTATATTATTATGTTGGTTTAATCCGTTCTCCTGGTTGATACGCAGTGAAATACGTATGAATCATGAGTATCTGGCGGACAAGCAAGTAGTGACGTCCGGCTATGACAAGAAATCGTATCAATATCATTTGTTGGGAATTAAACATACTTCATTGGCTGCAGCAAACTTCTATAACAACTTTAGTGTATTACCCTTAAAAAAACGAATTAAAATGCTAAACAGAAAAAGAACTCATAACATCATGGTAGGTAAGTATCTGATGTTTATACCAGTGGCCGCATTATTGCTGTTATTCAGTAATTGTGCTAATAAGAAAGCGGATAAAGTCCAGTCTGATACCGAAAAAGCAGATACCATAGAGTTGACTGCTGAACCGGAGAAAACAGCAGAACCTCAAGTTGATATAACGATCACGGAGACGAAGGGTGATTCTATTTATTCAGTAGTGGAAACGATGCCGGATTTCCCTGGGGGACAGAAAGAACTACTGAGCTTTTTGAGTCGCAATATCAAGTATCCGACAAAGGCGATAGAAAGTAAAATTCAGGGTCGTGTTATTGTACAGTTTGTAGTTAACAAAGATGGCAGTATTTCTAATGCGAAAGTAGTACGTAGTGTTGATCCGGATTTGGATAAAGAAGCTCTTCGAGTCATAAATTCGATGCCCCAATGGAAGCCGGGAATGCAAAAAGGGGAGCCTGTATCTGTGAAGTATACAGTTCCTATTGTATTTAGAAATCAACAAAATTAGGAATCTTATTCGCCACGATTTATAGAAATAATTGCAAGGATACATAGTCAGTAATATATAGGTATTAGCAAAGCATACTTTGCAAATTTCTATAATTCGTGGTGAAAAGAACTTTTGTCGCATTAATTATTGTTTTGATAATTTCCCCGAACGAAAAATATGCTCTATCTTTGTCCCTATATATTTGCTTCCGCTTTTATAGAGATACTGTATGAGGAAAGGATTTCTTTACTTATTTACTTTTGCCATTATCATTCTGTCGCTCGCTTCGTGCACTGCCACTAAGTATGTGCCGGATGGCTCTTATCTGCTGGATGAAGTCAAGATTCATACAGATCAGAAAAATGTCCGTCCTTCTTCCTTACGAATGTATGTGCGACAGAACCCTAATGCCAAATGGTTCAGTTTAATCAAAACACAGCTTTATGTTTACAACCTTTCAGGACGAGACTCTACTAAATGGGGAAATAAGTTCCTGAGAAGAATCGGGGATGCTCCTGTAATCTATAGTGAGACTGAAGCGCAGCGCTCGCAAGATGAAATTACAAAGGCAATGCGCAATATGGGCTATATGGCGGCCACAGTGAAGCGTTCGACTAAAATAAAGAAGAAAAAGATCAAGCTGTATTATGAGGTGACAGCCGGCGATCCTTATATTGTCAATTCATTAAAATATGATATTCGTGATCCTAAGATTGCTGATTTTCTGAAGCAGGATTCCGCCAAAAGTCTGCTGAAAGAAGGAATGATATTTGATGTGAACGTGCTGGATGCCGAGCGTCAGCGAATTACTGACAAGTTGCTTCGGAATGGTTATTATAAGTTCAATAAGGATTATGTCGGTTATACGGCAGATACGGTTCGGGGTACTTATCAGGTAGACTTGACCTTGCATTTGCACGCCTACAGAGCGCATGTGAGCGATTCGGTGAAAGCACACCAACAATATTGGATAAATAAGATTAACTTTATTACGGATTATGATGTCCTGCAATCTTCTGCGCTGAACAGTATGGATATCAATGATTCTCTTCATTTTAAAGGGTACCCTATTTATTATAAAGATAAACTCTATTTACGCCCGAAGATGCTTACTGATAATCTTCGCTTTGCTCCGGGGGATTTGTTCGATGAACAGGATGTGCAGCAGACTTATTCCAATTTCGGACGTCTGTCCGCCTTGAAATATACCAATATCCGTTTTCTTGAAAATCAGGTAGGGGATACGGCGAAGCTTGACTGCTATGTGATGTTGACCAAGAGTAAACACAAGTCGGTAGCTTTTGAATTGGAAGGAACCAATTCAGCCGGTGATTTGGGAGCAGCAGCTTCCGTCTCTTTTCAAAACAGGAATCTCTTTCGCGGTTCGGAGACTTTTATGATCAAGTTTCGTGGTGCTTATGAAGTGATTTCCGGACTTCAGGCAGGCTATTCTAACAATAATTATACGGAATACGGGGTGGAGACAAGTATCAACTTTCCTAATTTCCTGTTTCCTTTTCTCTCTTCGGACTATAAACGGAAGATTAGGGCCACTACAGAGTTCGGATTACAGTATAATTATCAGATGCGTCCCGAATTTCTACGTACCATGGCATCGGCTTCATGGAGCTATAAGTGGACTCAACGCCAGAAAATACAACATCGTATCGATTTGATTAATATCGGTTTCCTTTATTTGCCGAGAATTTCGGAGAGGTTTAAGGATGATTTTATTAACAAAGGGCAGAGCCATATTCTTCAGTATAATTATCAGGACCGTTTGATTATTAATATGGGATATAGCTATCATTACAATAGTATTGGTGGTGCCATCATTAATAATACAATTGCTTCCAATTCATATTCCATCCGTTTTAATTTCGAATCAGCGGGAAATATCATGTATGCTTTATCCAAAGCAACGAATATCCGTAAGAATAATGATGGGGAATATGCTATTCTGGGCATTCCATATGCACAATATGTGAAAGGAGAATTTGACTTTTCTAAGAATATAAGGATAGATCATCGTAACTCGTTTGCGTTTCATATAGGTATGGGCATTGCTGTTCCTTACGGGAATGCGAAGACTATCCCGTTTGAGAAACAATACTTTTCCGGTGGTGCCAACAGTGTTCGCGGGTGGACGGTACGTGACTTGGGGCCGGGCTCTTTTGTGAGGGATGAAAATACCAATTTACTGGATCAGTCCGGTGATATCAAGCTGGATGCCAGCATTGAATATCGAAGCAAATTATTCTGGAAGTTTCAGGGAGCCATCTTTGTGGACGCCGGTAATATATGGACCATTCGTGATTATGACAATCAGCCGGGAGGAGTCTTTAAATTCGATAAATTCTATAAGCAAATAGCGGTAGCGTACGGATTAGGGCTTCGTCTGGATCTGGATTTCTTCATTCTTCGTTTTGACGGAGGTATGAAGGCGCTTAATCCTGTTTATGAAAAGGGGAAAGATCGTTATCCGATTATCCATCCTAAGTTCAGTCGTGATTTTGCTTTCCATTTTGCGGTAGGATATCCTTTCTGATCAATCATTGCTAATAAAAAAGGAGATGAAACTGGTTGTACGGTTTCATCTCCTTTTTGTTTATGGTATATGCTTTTAACGAGCGGCAAACATCAGGTTGCTCATAGTAGCCTGACGGGCAGCCATCATACCTTGAGCGTCCAATGTAACGTTCATTTTTTCGCCGTTTGGTAAGAACAGATCAGCAGTACCGTCGTTATTCATCTTTAGCAACTCAGAGCTTTCGCCGTTTGCAACTACATTCCAGGTATTAGCTTCTTTGTTGTAGATCAAATCCATAGAAGCTGTTTCGCCTTCCTTCGTAATTGAATAGCCATTTTCAAGTGTTTTAACCATATAGTTACCGTTTTCTCCTTTTACCTTCTTCACGTCGCCCACATTAGCCATCGGGTTGGAACCACTCCAGAATTCGATAGAGTTGATTACTAAGGCATCAGCAAGGTATGCTACGCCATAAACCGGAACAATGTTGAAAGCTAAAAATACAAGCTCATTTACAAATTTGTTTCCGACTCCTTGATTCCAGGAACTTAAACGGTTGAATAAGCCAAATGATCCAACACAGGAGCTGAATAATAAGCTACCACTAAGTACAACCGCTACTAATGTCAGTTTGCTTTTTTTCATGTTTACTTTACTTTTTGATTAATAAAATGTTGATAAATTCTCTTTTTAATAGATGCAAATATAACATTTTTAAATTAATCAAGGTTATTATTTCTTGTTTTTATATCATTTACGTTTGTTGTGTGCCAACTTGTTTCCAATGAAATGATCTATGGAAAATTTACCGGGTCCGGCAATGTACATTAATACAAATACTACTAAGTAGATGAATGCCAATTCTTTTACTGCAAATACGTCATTAGCATGGATGACAAAAAAGGCAACTATCATCGTAAAAATCATCGGGATCATTGCCAAGCGGTACAGAAAGCCGAAGATGAAGCCCATTGAACATACCAACTCACCAAAGATCGCCAAACCGAGGGATATGGAACTGCCCAGCCCGATCGGATCAGGAAAAGCCGTGGATAACTCCTGGAAATTGCTCCATTTCTGTATACCGTGGTTCATTAATAATATTCCGAAAATGATGCGGACTGCCAATAAAAACAAGGATACTTTTGTTGTATTTGGCTTTGTGGGGAATAAGAAATTATAAATCATAAGTCGTTCTTTTTATAAGTTTGCTTTTTATTTATATAAACATAAAAAATATTGAAATTGTTCTCTGAAAACGATAAAACATAGAAACAAAAAAAGATACCGGAAATAAAATGACTGATCAGCCGCTTTGTTTCCGGTATCTTTTGATAAGGACAGGATTTTCTTGTCTATTCTTTGTTTAGAATATAATGTTCGGCAAGTGCTCCCGTTATTTCTTGTTTGTCATCGTTTAACAGACGAACTTTGTTTTCTTCTACTTTATAATAAGATATTTCTCCACCTTCTTCTTTTAAAGTCAGGATATTACCTTCCAGTGTATAAGTTCCTTTTTCATCAAATGAACTGTCCCGGTCGATGTATACAGAGTGAAGAGTAAACGTCTTGTCAGGATTTAATGTCAGAGTTGTTTCAATGCCCGGACAGTCGGCAGCAGGAAAGACACCTTTATAGGTCCCTTCATAATCAAGCGATGTTTCGGCATTATGTATATCAGCCACTTGGGTTGCTGTACTGTCCGCACTTGTACTATTGTTTGTTTTCGCACTGTTTCCGCATGCTGCCAGAAGAAAGCAGGAACATGCCAGAATGATAACTTTTTTCATGATCGTTACTTTTAATAGTTTATCTAATTAAGTTTATAGTTCGTAAAGGTATAAATAATAAGTTGAATCCGGGCAATAAAAAGAACCGAACAACTTAATTTATGAATTTATAAACGGTCAATACTATCAGAGTACTTAGATAAACTTTATAATTGTATGTTAACATATAACTTACCATTTCTTTGAGAAGAGTTCAAGCAACTGACTTTTCTTCAATGGTTTGGCAAGAAATTCATTGCATCCTGCGTCAAGAGCGCTGATTCTGTCAGCATCAAAAGCATTGGCTGTAAGTGCAATAATAGGTATCCTATTATTAAACTCACGGATTTTGCGGGTTGCTTCCAGTCCTCCCATGACAGGCATTTTCATATCCATGAGAACAAGATCGAACTCTTCCTCACGTACTTTATTTACTGCTTCCGCTCCATTTTGAACATGGGTTAGATGGTAGTTTTTGAGAATATGTTGCACTAACGAATAGTTACTTTCATTATCTTCGGCAATTAATATCTTCAGTTCCTTCTTGTCGATTTCGTTCAAAGAAAGCTGGTGTTGCAATGGCTGTGAAATAGTTGGGGTATGCTCTTCCTGAGTGCTGATTTCACAAGGGATCCATGCCCAGAAAGTCGATCCTATACCGGGAGTGGAAGTAAATCCGACTTCTCCTCCGGCTCCTTCAATGATAGCTCTTGAGATAGCCAGTCCGAGTCCGGTGCCCTGAGCAAACTCATTGAGCTTCTGGAAACGTCCAAACACTCGTTCCTGTAATTCTTCCGGGATACCGACTCCGGAATCTTCCACATAGATCCGGATTCCTTCTCTTTCGATGCTGTATCCCATTTTTATATATCCGGATTTGGTGCATTTGACAGCGTTTGTAAGATAGTTCATCCATACTTGCTTGAGCCGGCTTCTATCCAGGAAAATCCAACAGTCCGGGCTGGAATTGTCCATTTGAAACTCAACATCCGGATTGGTAATCTTTGGCTGGATCATGGTATAAAGCTCGTTGCATACTTTGGCTAAATTGAATGTTTCTCTTTTGCGATCAAGAATTCCTGATTCAATCTTGGAAAGGTCGAGGATATCATTGATCAATCGCAATAACAACTCATTATTGGATTGGATGATGCTCATGTATTCTTCTTTTTCTGCCGGATCTTCAGAATATACCATCAGTTCGGAGAAGCCGACGATCGCGTTCAGGGGTGTACGTATTTCGTGACTCATATTGGCAAGGAAAGCCGATTTCAGGCGGTCGGAAAGTTCAGCTTTGTCTTTCAGCTCTTTTAGTTGCTGTGCCATTTTCTCCCATTTCGTATTGTTGACTTTAATACCGGTGTAGCGAATTACATTGCCTTTCTTGTCCCTTTCCACTGGTATGCCGGTAACAATGAGAGTCTGCCATTCTTTGTCCCATTTAGTTTTGGATCGGAATTTGAAGTTGAGATCTTTAGTTGTTCCTCCAATCATATAATTAATATGGTTGCGGACCTGCTCAATGTCTTCCGGGTGGGTGACATGCAGATAGTCTTCGGGTGTGATTGCATTTTCAGAATGGAAGTCATTCACGGGGTCATTAAATGCTTTGAATTGTTTGCTTTTTACTTCAAAATCCCAGTAAGACATGCCTACAGTCTTGAAGGTGAGCTGCATTTTGTAGTTTCTTTCTTCAAGTTCTTCATTCAGTTGATGAAGTTTGGAGATATTTTGTCTGAATCCGGTATATCGTACGTTGTTACCATATTCGTCTTTCTCGAATGGAACACCTATGATATTACAATATTGCCAGGATTCATCATACTTCGTTTGCATACGGCAAGTGAAGTTAATGGTGAGTTCCTTGCCTGATAGCATAGACTGTATGGCATCATAGGATGAAGAACGGTCTTCAGGATGAATAACATCCATGTATCGTTGGATGCTCACCAGTTTATCACTGGCATAATCATTGATCGGGTCATTATAGGCTTCGAACTTTTGAGTCCGTACATCGAAATCCCAATGAATGATATTGCTGACTTTCATGGCCAGTTCACGCTTGGCGATTAATTCCTGCGTCTTCTTTACCATTTGCATTCTTTCCGTTATATCCAGTTGGGTTCCTATAATCAGCAATTTCCCAAAATGTTCGAAAGATAACCGCATCATGCTTTCATAATAGCGATATTGCTTTTCTTCTTCATTATAGAAACGTAAGGTGATGTTTCCTTGCAGAATTTCTTTGTTGGTCAGTTGTGATAAAAGTTGTATTAAAGGTTCATGATCTTGTGGATGCAGTATATTTAGAATCTGATCTAATGTCGTGTTATTTTTAGCTACAGGATCTCCATGTAATGGATTGAATGTTTTCTTATACACGTCATATACCCAAGACGACATAGAGGCCGCTTCCATCGCCATTTCCAGATTCTTTTTGCTTTCATCCGTACGAAATTCAGCTTCTTTTATGGCAGTCACATCGTTGGAAAGCAATATATGCCCGATGATTTCTCCCTCCTTGCTTCGCAGCGGAACGACCTTTGCTTCATAAATGATCGTGTTCTTATTTTGGGTAGAGAAGTATGCGTTGTCTTTTATCCGGTCAAAGTCGTATTCGAATTCCAGAACAATATCTTCGCCTCTCTGAATGCGATTTTTGAGAGTTTCGTCCATATAAGGACTATTAAAAAGATTGACGATATTAACCACAGTCGTTTTATCAGTGACTCCATACATCTGCAATGCATGTTCATTGATACTGCGCAAGATACCATTTGTGTCATAGATCTCAATACTCATTGGCAGACAAGCATAAATACTTTCTGCAAACAGAAGTTGATCTTTTGTTAAAGGGAATGTTTCTGGTTCTGAAGATGACATTACATTTTGGGTAGTAGGTTCTGTTTTACTTGGGTTCATTTGTCCTTTGTTTTTGTCTATGTATGATGCTCTGATTTGTTTGCTATTGATTAATTTATACAACTTCTTGATTGCTGCAAGAAGCTATATGTTCACAAACATACAATAAAAATATGGAATAAAGAAATTAACACTAATAAAAGTGAATGACAACTTTGCATTTGATTAATGTCAGGAAAGCATGAAAGGCATCTTTTCACTCTCAAGAAATCTATATTATATAAGGTGAAATACTAAAAGTGCTTGTCCGGGTCTGCATATTCTCGTTTTTATCTTTATCTTTGTAGGAAAATATAAAAATATGGCACAACATACTTATGATGAAGAATCGGTCCAGGAGCTGTTGGGCTGGGCGAAGAAGATGCTTGAAACGAAGAGTTACCCGACAGAAAAGTATCAGGTTAATGCATGTACTTCAATCATTGATGGTAAACTTTATCTGGAGTCTTTAATTTCGATGATTTCCAAAAATTGGGAAAATCCGACTTTTCATCCTACTATTGAACAACTGTGGGAATATAGAGAAAAGTGGGAAGGTCAAAAGGAGTAATGTAAGTTTCAGACCTCCTCAGAAAATACATAATGCACTCTGAAGCGATGTGCCCGGAGTGCATTATGCATTTTTATTAATGGATGTAAGTCTGATCTTTCGCGTCGGAGATTAAAACGGCAACCATTTTCTTTTTTTCTTCTGACTGGTATTTTCTTCTCTTTGCTGGCTGTATATATCGGCAAATGTCTTTTTCTCTTTTATCATTTCATAGATAATTCCCCAGTCGGGAATACCGCCGACATTCCGGTCGTCTATAAACAGATCGGCTTTCAGTTTTCGGGAAAAGCCCTGATGATCTCTTTCTTCTTCCGGATAGTCTTTATTGGCTGCATAAAACTCCAGTCCTCTGGCTCTGCACCATTCTATGGCTTCGTCCAGAAGTTCTCCCTCGCGTACACTCCACAAGATTAAACGGTGCTTTTCTTGTTGTAACAATTTCAGCGTTTCAACTGCAAATGGAATTTCTTCACCAATACGTGGATAACGATGCTCTACAATCGTTCCGTCAAAATCAACAGCTATAGTCATTATGATATATTTAGAATACGTAATTTAGGACAAAGATACGGACTGTAAGCTAAAAAAACGTATATTTGCGCTGAATTAACATTTTAATAAAAAAACAGAGATTACATGAACAATTCCCCTCAGCGTGCCGCCAAAGGTTTTACAAGAGCCTTTTGGGTGAGTAACACAGTCGAACTGTTTGAACGTATGGCATATTATGCTGTTTTTATCGTTCTCACTATTTATTTATCCAGTATTTTAGGTTTTAATGATTTCGAAGCAAGTATGATTTCCGGCCTTTTCTCCGGAGGATTATATCTGCTTCCTATATTTTCGGGTGCTTATGCAGATAAGATAGGTTTCCGGAAGTCGATGATTATTGCCTTTTCTTTATTATCTATCGGTTATTTGGGGCTGGGCGTATTCCCTACATTGCTCGAAGCGGCAGGGTTGGTGAGTTACGGTGCGACTACCCGGTTTAATGGTTTGCCGGACAGTTCTTCCCGGTGGATTATCGTTCCTATCCTGTTTATCCTTATGATAGGAGGTTCTTTTATCAAGTCTATTATTTCCGCATCTGTGGCTAAGGAGACAACGGAAGCGACCCGCGCCCGTGGTTATTCTATTTTTTATATGATGGTCAATGTCGGTGCTTTTACGGGTAAGACAATTATCGACCCTTTGAGAAATGTGATCGGCGAACAAGCTTATATTTACATTAACTATTTCTCCGGGGCAATGACGGTGATTGCCTTGCTGGCAGTGATCCTGCTATATAAATCGACTCATACGGCAGGTGAAGGAAAAAGTCTGCGTGAGATAGGGCAGGGCTTTATGCGGATTATGACTAACTGGCGTTTATTGATTCTCATTTTAATCGTAACAGGCTTCTGGATGGTACAACAGCAACTTTATGCCACTATGCCTAAGTACGTCATCCGTCTCGCAGGCGAAACAGCTAAACCGGGATGGATCGCGAACGTTAATCCTTTTGTGGTGGTATGTTGTGTCAGCTTTATCACTCGTTTGATGGCAAAGCGCAGTGCGATTACTTCGATGAATGTGGGTATGTTCCTAATTCCTGTTTCTGCATTGCTGATGGCTTGTGGAAACATATTGGGAAATGATATTATCTCAGGAATGAGCAATATTACTCTGATGATGGTGGCTGGTATTGTTGTACAGGCGCTTGCCGAATGTTTCATTTCGCCGCGGTATCTGGAGTATTTCTCTCTGCAGGCTCCTAAGGGAGAGGAAGGTATGTATTTAGGATTCAGTCATCTGCACTCATTCCTTTCTTCTATATTCGGTTTCGGGCTGGCTGGTATTCTGTTGACAAAATATTGTCCGGACCCTGCCTTGTTTGAAACTCGTGCGGCATGGGAGGCCGCCAGTGCGAATGCGCATTATATCTGGTATTATTTCGCTGCTATCGGGCTGATTGCCGCTATAGCTTTGCTATTATTCGCAAAAATCACCGAATCCATCGACAAAAAGAAGAAATCTTCTCGGTAATTATCTTCTTTTTTCACTATATTTGCCGTCACTTTGCTGTAAAAGTTGACGGCATTTTGCATTTTAATAAAGAAAGATAAAACATGAAAGTAAGATTTATAAGCCTGGCGAGTGGCAGCAGTGGGAACTGCTATTATCTGGGTACTGATACCTATGGAATACTGATAGATGCCGGTATCGGCATCCGTACCATCAAGAAAACACTGAAAGATTTCAATATTCTGATGGAAAGTATACGTGCCGTATTTGTAACGCACGATCATGCGGATCACATCAAGGCTGTAGGGCATTTGGGGGAAAAGATGAATATACCTGTTTACACCACGGCTCGTATTCATGAGGGGATTAATCGTAGTTATTGTATGACGGAAAAGCTCAGCACATCGGTTCGTTATCTTGAAAAGCAAGTGCCTATGATGCTCGAAGATTTCCGTATCGAATCTTTTGAAGTTCCTCATGACGGGACGGATAATGTAGGATATTGTATAGAAATAGACGGCAAAGTCTTTTCTTTCTTAACCGACTTAGGGGAAATCACTCCGACGGCGGCAGATTATATCAGCAAGGCAAACTATCTGATTCTGGAAGCGAACTATGACGAAGAAATGCTTAAAATGGGACCTTATCCCCAATATCTGAAGGAACGGATCATGAGCAGGACCGGACACATGAGCAATTCTGCTACTGCTGAATTCCTGGCAGAAAATATCACCGAGCACCTGCGTTATATCTGGTTGTGTCATCTGAGCAAAGACAATAATCATCCGGAGCTGGCATATAAAACGGTAGAATGGAAATTAAAGAACAAAGGTGTAATTGTAGGTAAAGATGTGCAACTACTTGCTTTAAAGCGAAATACGCCTTCTGAGCTTTATGTGTTCGAATAATAACGAAAAAAAGATAGTAAAAAAGCTGCATTATTGTTTGGTCAAATGAAATAAAAGACCTACTTTTGCAACCGCAAACGAGGAAATAAGCACTCTTAGCTCAGTTGGTAGAGCAACTGACTCTTAATCAGTGGGTCCAGGGTTCGAATCCCTGAGGGTGTACAAATCCAAAGTTGCAATATAAAAAAATGTTGCACTCTTAGCTCAGTTGGTAGAGCAACTGACTCTTAATCAGTGGGTCCAGGGTTCGAATCCCTGAGGGTGTACAAAGAATGAAGAAGTAACTTAGTTACTTCTTTTTTTGTTTATATGAACTGCCTTGTAAGGGATCAGTTGTAAATCTTGTGAGGACTACTCTTCAACTCAATTTGAGCCTACTCTTCGGGACTTGTTGCTCCTTAGCCCGAAAGATGCTTGCCGATTTAATCAGACCTGCCTGGTTTAATAGTCTATGCTTCGTTGATTAATCCCTTTTGTATGCTAAGTTAATGTCTTTTGAAAGCAATAAGAACAAGTTTCAGGTACGTGATCCCATCGGTTCATGTACGTGGGCTGATGGGATCACGTGCGTAGTCTGAATGTTTCACGTACGTAAAACGAGAGCATATATCCTGCAAAATGTATTAATCAAGGCTTGTTGATGTATTAAGTATACTGGCTTTAACTATTATACATGCCATCTAAAATGTCTTAGGAGGCCAAAGAAGCATCGTTTAATGCTTTAGCAAATAAAATTTTGTTGTGACTGGGGGGAGAAATAATTGATTAATAGGAATTATAGAAGGTAAAAAGGGGGTAAAATACAATTTTCGGGTCGAAAATCCAGTTCTCTGTGATAAAAAGAAAAAGAAGTTAGTTCCTGTTTAAATGTTGGTAATCAGTGTAGTAGGAGATATGGGTGATAATAGAAGGTGATAAATGAATTCATATAAATTCTATTATCACCTTATTATCACCGCTTATTGTCACCACTATTTTATTGATTACTAACTATTTAACTATAAAAGGTGACAAGTGACAATAGAATCGTATATGAAACTACAGGGAGAGGAGCGTTATTTTAAAAAAATACCGCTGTGGAGCATCGTGCCCCGACAGCGGTATTACTATTTAGTAATTCTTGTTTTAGAATTTGAAGAAGTTCTTGGCATTGTTGTAGCTGATGTCTTCGATCATCTGATTTACTCGATCCATTTCAGATACCGGAATTTCTCCGTTCTCCACATCACGTCCTACCAAATTACATAATGTACGGCGGAAGTATTCATGGCGTGGATAGGAAAGGAATGAACGGGAGTCTGTCAGCATACCTACGAAACGGCTCAAAAGTCCAAGTACTGACAACGCGTTCATTTGTTTTTCCATACCATCTTTCTGGTCGAGGAACCACCATCCGGAACCGAACTGAATCTTGCCGGCTATCGAGCCATCCTGGAAGTTGCCCAGCATAGTGGCAATCACTTCATTGGCGCAAGGATTCAGGTTATAAAGGATTGTCTTGGTCAACTTGCCGTTAACGTTCAGGCGGTCGAGGAATTTAGACATTGCCTTGGCTGTTGTAAATTCGCCGATAGAGTCGAAGCCTGTATCGGGTCCTAACAATTTGAACATCTTCGTATTGTTGTTACGGATAGCACCGTAGTGGAACTGCTGGGTCCATCCTTTTTCCCAGTCCATTTCTCCGAAGATTACCAACATAGCAGACTTGAATTTCAGAATTTCTTCTTTAGTCAATTCAGCTCCGCCATATACCTTATTAAATATAGCTTTGATTTCTGCGTCGGTGTAATCTTCTGCATAGAACTCTTCGATACCGTGGTCGGACAAGCGGCAACCCTGTTCGGCGAAGAAGTCATGACGTTTGCGGAGAGCCGCAATCATATCGTCGAAATTGGAGATTGTCACGCCGCTTACTACAGACAGTTTTTCTACATAAGCGCGGAAGTCGGCAGGAACTTCTACTGCCATTGCCTTGTCTGGGCGCCAGGTAGGCAACATTTTGATTTCAAAACCGCTTTCGCGTGTCTGGATATGATATTCCAGAGAATCAATCGGATCGTCCGTAGTACATACTACTTCCACGTGGTAACGACGCATCATTCCGCGAGCTGAGTATTCCGGCTGAGCCAGCTTCTCGTTACACTCGTCGTAAATCTCGCGTGCAGTCTTCGGGCTTAAAATCTTGTCGATGCCGAAAGCAGTCTTCAATTCCAGGTGTGTCCAATGATACAACGGATTGCGGAAGGTATAAGGAACGGTTTCAGCCCATTTTTCGAACTTTTCCCAGTCTGTGGTATCTTTTCCTGTACAATAGCGTTCGTCTACGCCATTTGTACGCATTGCACGCCATTTGTAATGGTCGCCACCCAACCAGATTTCAGTCAGTGATTTAAACTTGTAGTCGTCAGCTACCATTTGGGGGATTAGATGACAGTGGTAGTCAATAATCGGCATTTTAGCCGCATGCTCGTGATACAACTTTTGTGCAGTTTCTGTCTGCAGCAAGAAGTTTTCATCCATGAAGTTCTTCATTGTTACTGTGTTTTTAGTATATAAAATTATTACTTTCTGCATTTATACCTATATAGTATTGATTTTAAAGCTAATAGGTGTAAATCTTCGTTTTAGTTTTATTAACCGTTATCGAACACAAAAATAGAAAATTTACTTGGAGTAACAAAATAATTCGTATATTTGCAGCGATTATTTATAATATTTAAGTTTTAGCACTATGGAGGACCAGAACTATACCATCAAAGACATTGCCCGTATGGCGGGTGTTTCCGCCGGAACGGTTGACAGAGTGCTGCACAATCGCGGCGACGTATCTCCTCAAAGCAAGGCTAAAGTACAAAAGGTATTGGATGAAATTCACTACCAGCCTAATGTATTTGCTATCGGACTGGCTGCCAAGAAGAAATATTCTTTCGTTTGTCTGATACCTTATTATATAGAGCACGACTACTGGCATTCGGTAGTGGGAGGCATCGAGCGGGCACGTCAGGAATTGCGTCCTTTCAATGTGAGTGTGGATTATCTTTGCTATCATCAGGGGAACAAGGAAAGTTATCTGGAAGTGTGTCGCAGAGTTGAAGAAAGCAATGTCGACGCTGTACTGATCGCTCCGAACTTCAGAAATGAGACATTGGCTTTGACAGACTATCTGCAAGCTAAAAAAATAGCTTATGCATTCATTGACTTCAATATGGAGGAAGCGAACGCACTGACCTATATCGGACAGGACTCTTATAAAAGCGGATACATTGCCGCCAAAATATTAATGCGCAACTATCAGGCCGGCGAGGGGCAGGAGCTGGTTTTGTTCTTGAGCAATAATAAGAACAGTCCGGCAGAAATACAGATGCAACGGCGTTTGGCAGGATTTATGAGCTTTATCACCGAAGAGTATGAAGAGTTGGTGATTCATGAAGTGGTACTGAACAAGTCTAATCAGGAAAATAATCAAAAGACATTGGATGAATTTTTCCGGCTGCATCCGAAAGCTACGTTGGGTGTCGTATTCAATTCCAGAGTTTATCAGCTGGGCGAATATCTCCGTAGTGCGGGACGTAGCATGAAGGGGCTGATAGGATATGACCTTCTGAAAGCAAACGTGGAATTGCTGAAATCCGGTGATGTGCATTATCTGATCGGACAACGTCCGGGGCTGCAGGGATATTGTGGCGTAAAAGCTCTTTGCGACCACGTTGTTTTCAAGAAATCCGTTGAACCGGTAAAGTACATGCCCATCGACATTATGATAAAGGAAAATATTGATTTTTATTTCGAATTTGTATAATATCAACTTTATAAATTACAACTAACATGAAAGCATTAAACAAAGAAACAGCTCCTAAAGTACAACGTCCGGAGCGCATTATCCAATTTGGCGAAGGTAACTTTTTACGTGCATTTGTAGATTGGATTATTTACAACATGAACCAGAAGACTGACTTCAACAGCAGTGTGGTAGTGGTTCAACCGATTGATAAAGGTATGGTCGATATGCTGAATGCACAAGATGATTTGTATCATGTTAACCTTCAAGGATTGGATAAAGGAGAAGTGGTTAACAGCTTGACAATGATTGATGTAATCAGTCGCGCATTGAATCCTTATACGCAGAATGACGAGTTTATGAAGCTGGCTGAACAACCGGAAATGCGCTTTGTTATCTCGAACACTACAGAAGCCGGAATCGCCTTTGATCCGACTTGCAAACTGGAAGATGCTCCCGCTTCATCTTATCCGGGCAAGCTGACTCAATTGCTGTATCATCGTTTTAAAACATTCAACGGTGACAAGACGAAAGGTCTGATCATTTTCCCTTGCGAACTGATCTTCCTGAATGGCCACAAGCTGAAAGAAACGATTTATCAGTATATCGACCTGTGGAATCTTGGCAATGAATTCAAGACTTGGTTTGAGGAAGCTTGCGGAGTATATGCGACATTGGTAGACCGTATCGTTCCGGGATTCCCTCGCAAGGATATTGCTGCTATCAAGGAAAAGATACAGTACGATGATAACCTTGTTGTGCAGGCTGAAATCTTCCACCTGTGGGTAATTGAAGCTCCGCAGGAAGTGGCAAAAGAATTCCCGGCTGATAAGGCAGGGCTGAATGTATTGTTTGTTCCGTCGGAAGCTCCTTATCACGAACGCAAAGTAACTTTGCTCAATGGTCCTCACACGGTTCTTTCTCCGGTAGCATACTTGTCGGGTGTGAATATCGTGCGTGATGCTTGCCAACATGAGGTAATCGGCAAGTATATTCATAAAGTGATGTTTGATGAATTGATGGAGACATTGAATCTTCCGAAAGAGGAACTGAAGAAGTTTGCAGAGGATGTATTGGAACGTTTCAACAATCCATTCGTCGATCATGCGGTAACAAGCATTATGCTTAACTCATTCCCGAAATATGAAACTCGTGATCTTCCGGGATTGAAGACTTATCTGGAACGTAAAGGGGAACTGCCGAAAGGACTGGTACTCGGATTGGCTGCTATTATCACTTATTATAAAGCTGGTGTACGTGCAGACGGGGCTGAAATTGTACCGAACGATGCTCCTGAAATCATGAACTTGCTGAAAGAGCTTTGGGCTACCGGTTGCACGAAGAAGGTTACCGAAGGTGTACTGGCAGCAGAGTTTATCTGGGGCGAAGATTTGAATAAGATTCCGGGACTGGCAGCAGCTGTAAAGGCTGATCTGGATTCTATTCAGGAGAAAGGTATGCTTGAAACGGTAAAGGGTATCCTTTAAGTAAGTAATATCATATAAAAACAGCGTCACTGTTCGTTGTGAATGGTGACGCTGTTTTTATGTGTATATATGATATCAAAGATAGTTCTGATAGAAAGGAGAAAAACAGTTTTCTTTCTATTCAGCTTCAGCTGTATGAAGAATGAATGTGGTAGCTCCGATAGTTACGATTGCTCCGTCTTCCATGCGGACGCGGTCTTTATCTCCCAGAATCTCATTCATGAGAAAGGTACCTGTGAGGCTGGGGGCGTCCCGTAATGTGTAGACAAGCTTTCCCTGTTTGTTACGCTTCACATTAATGATGCAGTGGCGTCTGTCCATACTCATGTCACCGCTTTCGATCGGAGTATTGATAACGGTACCCACGCAACGACGGCCTATCACATTATCACCTTCTTGCAACGGAAGTACTTGTTTGAAACCAAACACGTTTTCAATAACCGTAATATAACCGAATTCTTCTTTATGAACCTCCGCTTCTTCTTCCAGGTTCTCTTCCTTTCTAAGGGCTTTTACTTTGCTTTTTCCGAGACGGATGCTGAATTGTTTGCCACAATGTTCGCATTCGAATACAAGCGATTGACCTTCGCTGTATTTGGTTTCATCAAAAAAAAGGTAATTCTCACATTTAGGACAAAGAACTCGTTTCATGTTTCAAAAGGGGATTTATTTTGCCAGTAACCAGGCATTCTTATAAGTTTCGTTTTTTCTAAGCTCCAGTAGTTGTTTGGTAGCTTCTTCGCGATTTCCGAATGAACGGATGCTGACACGTACTTTGCCATCGCTGTTCAAGGCTTTCGCTTCGGCAAATCCTTTTGCCTTTAATTGTTCTGCCATTGCTTCAGCATCTTTCAGACCGATTCCTCCTGCTACGATAATGTGAAAGGGATGATTGGCCTGTGGCTGAACTGCGGGTGCAACCGGAGTTGTCACTGCGGTCGTAGTCGGTATTGTTGCTGTCGGTGCGGCCGGTGTTGTTTCCTGCTTGGCAACCTTGACTTCTTTGACAGCGATAGGTCTTGAAGTTCTGGCTTTATCTGCGGTAACTTTCTTCGTCTGACCAGTCGCATTCTTTTGATTATGCTTTGTCTCTACAGAAACAGGAGTGACTGCAACTGATTGTTTTTCTATTTGCTCAAAAAGCTCGGCAGGCAGCAGCTGGGCATAATTGTTCTTCTCGACATACGTATTTTCTACAGGAGTAGAGAATGCGAAGAACATAACGATAACGGCAATCATTGCCGCAGCATTACGAAGAAGGGTACGGCTGATGCTGATTTCATACGTTTTCTTTTCTTTCGTCAGACTGGCAGGTACCAGTATTCTTTCTTTTCGCTGCAACGCAGAGAGCTCACGCATCTCAAAAGAATCCAGTCCATATAATGAAGGAGTCGTTATCTTATGATCATAAGGAGTGAATTCGTAGTTTCCGTAAATGTTATAACGGATTTCACCTACGTTTTCCAGATCGGCTTTACCTTCTTCATGAAGAATCTCGACGAATGCGTTCACCTCTTTCTCCACCATACGGGTAGCATCGGCAAAACTGGTGTCATGCGCAGACATATAGGACTGTACCAACACGCCGTCATTCAGTTTAAGCTGAGAATTGAAACCGATGATACGGGTAGGAGGTAAAAAAAGATTTTCTTCTTTTACATAGGTTGCGGGAGCGTAGTGTGCTACGAATCCGCCAAAATTAGGAACGATTACGCAATCGTTCTCTAACAACAGAGCCTCTATGTGTTGTGCTAATTCAATCATAGTGCAAAATTAAGAGATTAATTGAATATATCCCAGAAAACTTCGAAAAAATCACTACTTTTGCATCGTTTTACTTATTACTACTAACGATGAACTATATACAGACAGAAATAGATGGGGTGTGGCTGATAGAACCCAATGTTTATTCTGATGAACGGGGCTACTTTATGGAAGCCTTTAAGAAAGAGGAGTTTGAAGCGAAGATCGGTCCGGTAGACTTTGTGCAGGATAATGAATCGAAATCGTCCTTTGGCGTATTGCGGGGACTGCACTATCAGAAGGGTGAATACAGCCAGGCAAAGTTAGTTCGCGTTCTGAAAGGAAAGGTGCTGGATGTTGCTGTCGATTTGCGCCGGTCGTCACCGACTTTTGGAAAACATGTCAGCGCATTGCTCAGTGAAGAAAATAAAAGGCAGTTTTTTATTCCCCGTGGTTTTGCTCATGGCTTTGTGGTGTTGAGCGAAGAAGCTGTGTTCATGTATAAGGTAGACAATAAATATGCTCCGCAAGCGGAAGCGTCTATAGTATATAATGATGAAACGTTAGGCATCGACTGGATGCTTGGGGAGTCGCAGATGCTTTTGTCGCCCAAGGATAAAGAGGGCATGGCTTTCAGAGATGCTGTATATTTTGAATAAACTCTAACAAACGATAGATATGAAAATAGCGATTGTCGGAACCGGTTATGTTGGTTTGGTAACTGGAACATGTTTTGCTGAAATTGGCGTAAATGTAACTTGTGTAGATACGAATAGCGAGAAAATAGAATCTTTGCAGAAAGGAGTGATTCCGATCTATGAGAATGGATTGGAAGAAATGGTACTTCGCAATGTCAAGGCAAAAAGACTGAAATTCACGACTTCGCTTGAGAGTTGCCTGGACGATGTTGAGGTTATATTTAGTGCAGTCGGTACGCCTCCGGACGAAGATGGCAGTGCTGATTTGAGTTATGTGCTGGAAGTTGCCCGCACCATCGGTCGTAATATGAATCAATATAAATTGGTAGTGACGAAGAGCACGGTTCCTGTAGGTACTGCGCGCAGAGTTCGTGCCGCTATACAGGAAGAACTGGATAAAAGAGGAGTGAACATTGAGTTTGATGTGGCTTCCAATCCGGAATTTCTGAAAGAGGGCAATGCTATCAGCGACTTTATGAGTCCGGACCGTGTAGTGGTAGGAGTGGAGTCTGTTCGTGCGGAGAAACTGATGTCGAAACTCTATAAGCCGTTTTTATTGAATAACTTCCGTGTTATTTTCATGGATATCCCATCGGCTGAAATGACGAAATATGCGGCTAACTCTATGTTGGCAACCCGTATCAGCTTTATGAATGACATCGCGAACTTGTGTGAACTGGTAGGTGCCGACGTAAATATGGTACGTAGCGGTATCGGTTCTGATACTCGTATCGGACGCAAGTTCCTATACCCAGGTATCGGATATGGTGGCTCCTGTTTTCCTAAAGATGTGAAAGCATTGATCAAGACTGCCGAGCAAAACGGGTATACTATGCGTGTACTTCGTGCGGTGGAAGATGTGAATGAGGCGCAGAAAGGAGTCTTGTTTGAAAAACTGATGAAGCAGTTTAATGGTGATTTGAGAGGTAAGACCATCGCCTTGTGGGGATTGGCTTTTAAACCGGAAACGGATGATATGCGTGAGGCTCCGGGATTGGTATTGATCGATAAACTTCTGAAAGCAGGTTGTCAGATACGCGCATACGATCCGGCTGCAATGAATGAGTGTAAACGTCGTATCGGTGATGTTATTTATTACGCCCGCGATATGTATGATGCGGTACTTGATGCTGATGTCCTGATGTTAATTACCGAATGGAAAGAATTCCGTCTGCCTTCATGGGCTGTCATCAAAAAGACTATGAATCAGCAAATTGTGTTGGATGGACGCAATATCTATGATAAAAAAGAAATGGAAGAGCTCGGATTTATTTATTCATGCATTGGTAAATAAGATAATTAGAGTATCTTTATACACAAAATTTAGACAAATGACGAAATATGTAGCGATATCGTTAGTAGCGATCTTGCTCGCAGCATGTAACAGCAGTAAGAATCCGCACTCTTCCTCCGGACAAGAGGAGGATTTGAGTGCGAAAGAACTGCTGCAAGGAATCTGGCTGGATGATGAGACTGAGAGCCCGTTGATGCGTATAGAAGGGGATACCATCTATTATGCAGATTCGCAGAGCGCTCCTATTACATTCAAAATCATACGGGATACTCTTTATACTTATGGCAATGATACTACCTATTATAAGATAGATAAGCAGGGGGAGCATATTTTCTGGTTTCATTCGATTGCAGATAATATGATCAGATTGCATAAATCTGAAGATCCTAATGATTCGTTATCTTTTGTCGGTCAGGAAATGATTATTCCCACCTATACGGAAGTAACGAAGCGCGATAGTATTGTGAACTATAATGGTAGCCGCTATCGTGCTTATGTGTATATCAATCCATCCAAAATGAGGGTGATCAAGACGATATATACTGAAGACGGTATTAGTATGGATAATGTGTACTACGATAATGTGATGCACATTTGTGTGTATGAAGGCAAGAAGAGCCTGTTTGCCAGTGATATTACCAAGCAGATGTTTGAAAGTGTGGTTCCTGCGGATTTCCTGGTGCAGGCAATTTTATCTGATACTAAATTTGTAAAGGTAGACCGGAATGGTTTCCATTATCAGGCTGTTTTATCCATTCCGGAAAGTTCTATTTACAGTATAGCAAATTTGACTGTCAGTTTTAGCGGCAAGTTGACTATTACTCCGACGAAATAGCCAAATGTTTTTTAGTTTCTTGCAGGAGAAGAGGGGCGGTTATTGCCTTTTTTTCCATTGTTGTTATTCCTTTTTCCTCCGAAGCTTCTTCTTTTAGAACTGTCACCTCTCTTATTGTTGTAAGAGCGGGGCTTGTATTCCGGTGCTTCTCCTAATTCGGCGGGAACGGGAATTTTATATATTTCTTTTTCAAGAAAGTTCTCGATGGATTTGAAGTTGCTCTGTTCTTTCTCGCTGATAAAGGTGAGTGCTACTCCGTCATTGTTGGCACGTGCTGTACGTCCGATACGGTGCACATAATCCTCGCTGTCATGGGGGACATCAAAGTTGATAACCAATCGGATGTCGTCAATATCGATACCACGGGCAACGATATCCGTAGCAACCAGAATATTGATTCTTCCGGCTTTAAATTCGTGCATGACCACTTCACGTTGTGCCTGTTCAAGATCCGAATGCATTTCTCCTACATTCAGTTTCATCATTTTCAGAGCCTTTGTTACTTCTTTAACCTTGATTTTGGAGGAAGCGAAAATAATCACACGTTCGGGTACTTCGTCAGTAAAAAGGCTGCGTATGATACCTAGCTTCTGATTCTCGTAACATACATAAGCTGCCTGAATGATTTTATCTGCCGGTCTTGAAACGGCAAGTTTGATTTCCGCCGGATTATTCAGAATTGTTTTTGCCAGTTGCTGTATTTTGGCAGGCATAGTTGCCGAGAACATGATTGTCTGTCGTTCTTTCGGCAAATATTTCACGATTTGCATGATATCTTCGTAGAATCCCATATCAAGCATACGGTCTGCTTCGTCCAGTATAAAATAAGAAACCTTGGAAAGATCTACGTATCCAAGGCTTAAATGGGCTATCAGCCGTCCGGGAGTAGCTATTACTACATCTGCACCTAACGTAAGTCCCTTCTTCTGTTGTTCGAAAAGGATTCCGTCATTTCCACCGTATACGGCAACACTCGATGCGGGCATAAAATAGGAGAAGCCTTCCATTTGCTGGTCGATTTGCTGCGCCAATTCCCGGGTAGGGGACATAATGACACAGTTAATGGCATCTTCGGGATGTCCTCCTTCGGATAACTTATTCAGGATAGGCAGCAGGAATGCTGCTGTTTTACCAGTGCCCGTTTGTGCAACTGCTATCAAATCTTTACCTTCTAGTATGATTGGAATTGCTTGTTCCTGTATAGGCGTGCACTCGTCAAATCGCATGGCGTCAAGCGCATCAAGCACATTTGCATTTAGTTTTAGTTCGGAAAACTTCATTACTTCTTTTTATTTGCCGACAAAGATAAAATAATTTTTGGTCTCAATTACATATTCAAATAAGAATCTTTGAATCCCAGGAAATAGAGCACTCCGTCAAGCCCGATGGTATTGATGGATTGTTTGGCATTTGCCACTACTTTGGGCTTTGCGTGGAAGGCGATTCCCAGTCCGGCGATTCCCAGCATAGGAAGGTCGTTGGCACCGTCTCCAACGGCTATCGTCTGAGCAATATCAACCTTCTCTACCTGAGCGATCAGACGGAGGAGTTCGGCTTTTCGTTTGCCGTCTACTACGTCTCCCAGATAGCGTCCGGTTAATTTGCCGTCTACAATTTCCAATTCGTTCGCATATACGTAATCTATGCCGTATTTCTTTTGCAGATACTGACCGAAATAGGTGAATCCTCCGGAAAGAATAGCAATTTTGTATCCATATTTTTTCAGTACATACATCAGGCGGTCTACTCCTTCCGTAATAGGAAGGCTTTCTGCTATTTCCTGCATGACTGATTCATCCAGTCCTTTTAACAAGGCTACACGACGTGTGAAGCTTTCTGTAAAGTCTATTTCTCCACGCATGGCGCTTTCTGTAATGGCCTTTACTTCATCGCCTACACCTGCACGGATAGCCAGCTCGTCGATTACCTCAGTTTCGATCAAGGTAGAATCCATATCGAAACAGATCAGACGACGCATACGGCGGTACATATTATCTTGCTGGAAAGAAAAGTCCATCTCCTGTTCGCTAGCCAGCTGCATCAGTCGCTCCTGCATGGCGATACGGTCTTTCGGGGTACCGCGTACGGAGAACTCGATACAGGCACGGGTACGGGTATCCGTTTTGTCCTCATCCAAAGGGATACGCCCCGTCAGACGTTTGATGGCATCAATGTTTAAGTCTTGTTCTGCTAGTACGCGGGTAGCGGCAGAGATCTGGCGGGCGGACAGTTTGCGGCCCAATACCGTCAGTATATAGCGGTTTTTCCCCTGCATACCTACCCAGTTCTCATACTGGTCAGTTCCTATCGGTTCGAAACGAATGGTTACTCCCAATGAAGATGCCTTAAACAGCAGCTCCTTCATAATGAATCCGGAATGCCTTTCTTCGCTTCTGAAAAGGATGCCTAACGACAAAGTATTATGGATGTCCGCCTGTCCGATATCAAGGATAGTAGCGTCATACTTGGCAAGTATTTCAGTTACGGAAGCGGTAAGTCCCGGACGATCTTCGCCGGTAACTCGAATCAGAATCAATTCAGTATTTGATGGTTGCATAAGAAAATAGACTTTAACGCTGCAAAAGTAGGGAAAAAAGTTCGTTTTTATGCTAAATAACATAAAAAGTTATACCCCAAAAGTAAGAAAATGGCTTGTTTTTTTGGAAGTTAATTTAATAATTACTTACCTTTGCATCCGGTTTCAAAATTAAAGGCACTGATAATCAGCGGATTCCTCTTCGCCTGATGCCTGAAAAGACAACGTTTCGGGAAGAAACCACTGTTTAAGGACAGTCCCCGGATAGTATTAACTAAAACCGCATTACATGAATTCTTATGTAAAATGGATTTTTGTTGTATTACTGATTTGTTCCTTGACCGCTTTCGTTGAGAAAGACAAACCTACCGGAGGTTTGAGTGAGGGTGACGTAGCCCCTGATTTTAAAATCGAATCTGCGTCGAATGGGCAACCGGCTTTTAAGTTGGGTAATTTGAAAGGTAAATATGTGTTGCTTAGTTTTTGGGCAAGTTATGACGCGCAATCCCGGATGCAAAACGTAAGTTTGAGCAATGTGCTTCGTTCTTCCCGTAATGTGGAAATGGTTTCTGTTTCGTTTGACGAATACCAGTCAATTTTTAAGGAAACCGTTCGTAAGGACCAAATAGTTACGCCCACTTGTTTCGTGGAAACAGAAGGCGAGGACTCCGGATTATTTAAAAAGTACCGTTTGAATCGGGGGTTCACAAACTATTTATTGGATGGAAATGGTGTGATTATAGCCAAAAACATCTCTGCTGCAGATCTTTCTGCTTATGTAAGTGAGGTTGGTTGACAATCTCGAAAAGAGTAAGGAGAAAGAGGGATTTTCCGAATCACCCATTTGGTGATTAAAATGGAGAATAGACAAAAGAGGAAATGGATACAACAAAAAAGTTCCGCCTGTACTTGCTTTCGGCAAGAATAGGCGGAACTTCTATTTTAGATCTCCTTGATCTAAGTTTTATGTTTCCTTATTTAGGTGCTTTCTGATACAGATAGAATGCGATGCCTGCATAGAGGATATTGGGAATCCAGACTGCAATCGCAGGAGGCACGTTACCGTTTATGGCAAAGGTAGAAGTGATTGTCTGGAACAGGATATAAGAGAAGCTAAGCCCTAATCCAATACCCAGATGAAGTCCCATACCACCCTTCGTTTTTCGTGATGAAAGAGAAACCCCGATGATTGTCAGAATAAACGAAGCAAATGACATTGCAATTCGTTTGTGGTACTCAATTTCAAACTCTTTGATATTGGCAAATCCCCGTCGTTTCTGCTTTTCGATATATTCGCTCAGTTCCGGACTGGTCAGCATCTCCTGTTGATTCTTCATGATCAGGAAGTCCGATGGGTCCATATTTATAATAGAGTCGATCCGGTCTCCTTTGGTGATCTTTTCTTTTAGTCCGTCCAGTTCACGTACCATATAGTCGTGAATGGTCCATTTATTGACCGTTGTTGTATCGTAAGTGATACGGCGTGCCGTTAAGTGGGAGACAAGTTTCTTGTCGACAAACTTATCCAATGAAAAGCGGTTGCCGGTTTTCATTCCGTCATTGTAATTATCGATATAGGCTATGACACCACTGTCCACTTCCAACTGCACGTTTCGGACCGAGTTGACTTTCTTGGGTTTGATGTATTTATCTTCAAAGTTCAGACGGGTAACACTACCTTTGGGAATGATGAACGAACTCATCATGAATGTTGCCGCAGCAATGATGGCGGCAGAGATCATATAGGGGCGCATCATTCTTTTGAAACTCATACCGGTGGAGAACATGGCAATGATCTCAGAGTTCTCCGCCAGTTTGGAGGTAAAGAAGATAACGGCGATGAATACGAACAGCGGACTGAACAGATTGGAGAAGTAGGGGATGAAGTTCATGTAGTATTCAAAGATGATCTTGTCCCAAGGGGCTTCATGCTCCATCAGCTTGTCCATCTTCTCGTTGAAGTCGAATACCACCGCAATTGAGATAATCAATGCAATGGCAAATACGTATGTCCCCAAGAATTTCTTGATGATATACCAATCCAGCCGTTTTATTAATCGATTGCTTTTCATTCTTTATAATCTTGTTGACACTCTTTTTACCATCATCGGCTTCCAGGTAGAGAAATCTCCGGCAATGATATGTTTCCGGGCTTCACCTACCAGCCACAGGTAAAATGCCAGATTGTGTATAGAAGCAATTTGCATTGCCAGTAGTTCTTGTGCGTGGAAAAGGTGACGCAAGTACGCTTTGCTGTATAGCGTGTCTACAGCAGAAGCACCGTCTGCCTCGATGGGAGAGAAGTCTGTTTCCCATTTCTTGTTTCGCATATTGATGATACCGTCTTTGGTAAACAGCATGCCATTTCGTCCGTTTCGGGTAGGCATAACACAGTCGAACATATCGACTCCGCGTTCAATACCTTCAAGGATATTTACGGGGGTGCCGACTCCCATCAGATAGCGGGGCTTGTCTTTGGGAAGAATCTCGTTGACAACCTCTATCATCTCGTACATCTTATCTACCGGTTCGCCTACGGCCAAACCGCCGATTGCATTTCCATCCGCTCCTTTGGAGGCGACGAATTCAGCGGATTGCTTACGCAAATCCTGATAAACACATCCTTGCACGATGGGGAAGAGAGACTGGTTGTAGCCGTATTTCGGTTCAGTTTCGTTAAAACGCTGAATACAACGATCAAGCCATCTGTGTGTCAGCCCTAATGACTTTTTGGCATATGCATAATCTGAATCTCCCGGAGGACATTCGTCAAAAGCCATCATGATATCAGCGCCAATGGTACGTTCTATATCCATCACCTTTTCCGGGGTAAAGATATGTTTGCTGCCATCAATGTGCGAGCGGAATTCGGCTCCTTCTTCCCGAAGTTTTCGTATTCCTGCTAATGAGAATACCTGAAAACCACCGCTATCGGTCAGCATAGGGCGATCAAAACCATTGAAGCGATGTAGTCCGCCTGCCTTTTCAATTACGTCTAGTCCCGGACGCAAGTATAAATGATAGGTGTTGCCCAGAATAATCTGTGCCTGGATATCTTCTTTCAGTTCTGTTACATGTACTCCTTTAACAGTGCCCAGTGTTCCCACAGGCATGAAGATAGGTGTTTGTATCTGCCCGTGGTCTGTTGTTATCAGACCTGCACGGGCATTACTTTTAGTGTCTGTATATTGTAACTCAAATGTCATTCCTGGCTGGGTTTCTTTACAGATAAATCAATGGCATCCGCAACTTTTTCGTCTGTCAGCGCAATTGCGAATACTTCTTTTATGTCGTTTACATAGTGGAATTGCAGTCCTTTTAAATATATGTCCTGAATTTCATCTATGTTCTTTTTATTTTCGGCACTCATGATGATTTCTTTGATTCCGGCACGTTTGGCGGCAAGAATCTTCTCTTTGATACCACCGACAGGAAGCACTTTGCCACGGAGAGTGATTTCTCCCGTCATGGCAAGGTTTGCTTTTACCTTTCTTTGGGTGAGAGCAGAAGCTAAAGAAGTAGCCATAGTAATACCTGCCGACGGTCCATCTTTCGGAATAGCACCTTCGGGGACATGGATATGTATATTCCAGTTGTCAAAGATGTCTTCATTCAGATCGAGGATGGAAGCATGTGCTTTGATGTATTCGAGTGCCAGCATAGCTGATTCTTTCATTACATCTCCCAAATTACCTGTTAGTGTAAGACGCGCACCTTTACCACGGCTCAGACTCGTTTCTACAAAGAGTATTTCACCGCCGACGGCAGTCCATGCCAGTCCGGTGACTACGCCTGCATAGTCATTTCCCTGATATTTGTCACGAGTATACTCCGGTGCTCCCAGGTATTCATACAAATCAGTCGGTTTAATTTCTGATTTGGCGAAATAACCGTCTGTTGCATATTGACGGGCAGATTTGCGGAGAATCTTGCCGATTTTCTTTTCCAGTTCACGGACGCCGCTTTCACGGGTATATGATTCGATAATCGCTTCCAAAGTATCTTTCGGAATCTTGATATCCGTCTTTTTAAGTCCGTTTGCTTCCAGTTCTTTCGGCAACAGGTGCTTACGGGCAATTTCAACTTTTTCTTCCGTGATGTATCCGCTGACTTCAATCAGCTCCATACGGTCGAGCAACGGGCCGGGGATCGTATTCAGATTATTGGCGGTTGCAATGAACAGTACTTTGGAAAGGTCATAATCTACATCCAGGAAGTTATCATGGAAAGAGGTATTCTGTTCCGGATCAAGTACTTCCAGCAAAGCTGATGACGGATCGCCTTGACGGTCGGCACTGACTTTGTCGATCTCATCCAGTATAAATACAGGATTAGAGGCTCCTGCCTTAATCAGACTCTTGATGATTCGTCCGGGCATAGCGCCAATATAAGTTTTGCGGTGACCGCGAATTTCTGCTTCATCGTGCACACCACCCAAAGACATACGGACATATTTTCGTTTCAGTGCCGATGCGATGGATTTTCCGAGGGATGTTTTACCAACTCCCGGAGGGCCGTACAAACAGATAATAGGTGATTTCATATCGCCTTTCAGTTTTAATACGGCAAGGTGTTCCAGAATACGTTCTTTTACTTTTTCCAGTCCGTAGTGGTCTTTATTCAACGTCTTTTCTGCATTTTTCAAATTCAGATTGTCTGTTGTATAAACACCCCAAGGCAGGTTGAGCATTGTTTGCAGATAGTTGAGTTGTACGCTGAAGTCCGGTGATTGCGGATGTGTACGTTCCAGTTTCGCCAGTTCCTTCAGGAAAGTATCTCTTACTTCTGCATTCCAGTGCATTTTAACTGCTTTCAGGCGCATTTCTTCAATTTCCTGCTCCTGACCGCTGCCACCCAGTTCATCCTGGATCGTTTTGATCTGTTGTTGGAGGAAGTATTCACGCTGTTGCTGATCGATATCCTCACGGGCACGCATTTGGATGGATGCCTTGATTTCTGCCAGCTGTACTTCGCGATTCAAGATTTCCAATAGATGATAAGTACGCTCTCTTAATGAGTTGATACTTAATAAATCCATCTTCTCATCTTTCTTGAATGGCAGGTTGGCACAAATGAAATTAATGAGGAACATCGGATTACTGATGTTTTTTATAGCAAATGACGAGTCCTGATGCATTTCTGATGATTTGATATAACGCATCGTCAAGTCCTTGCATGTTTCAACCAGGGCTTGAAACTCTTTATCGTCTTTGTTTGGGACATCTTCTTCCAAAAGTTCGACCTCGCCCTTCAGATAAGGGTGTGTATCTACAATATCTTTCAGACGCAGACGTTTCATTCCCTGAAGGATGACTGTTGTTGTCTGGTCAGGCATTTCCAGTACCCGTACAATTCGTCCGACAGTGCCGACATTGTGCAAATCTTCCAGTTTGGGGTCTTCCGTGTGTGCCGATCTCTGGCAAATCACTGCAATATCTTTGTGTTTCTTTTCAGCTTCGCGAACCAGCTTTAATGAAGCCTTTCTGCCTACTGTAATAGGTAAAAATACTCCGGGAAACAACACCATATTACGAAGGGGGAGAACCGGAAGAATATCACCGGATTTTATATTCACATCAAACACATGTTCGTCATTGCCATCATAGTCGGTAATCAGTGAGAAGCCGTTCTCACCAACTTCTTCTTCCAATAAGTATCTTTCTTTCATCTTTTCGTTTTAATTTAGTTTATGTCATACATAATATGCATAAATCGTTTGCAAAGTTAATTGATTCTCTTTAATAATAAAGCACAGTGTGGAATAAAAACACAAAAACAATGCCAAAATATCGGGCGTTAATGGATTTATTCCATAATAATTATTTATTTTTGACGGTTTTCGGCAAAGATCAGTAAAAAACAGGTTTAGATGGCTAATAAGATGGCGAATCCTTTCTTTCAGTTTAAGCAGTTTACAGTATGGCATGACAAATGTGCCATGAAGGTAGGTACGGATGGGGTACTTTTAGGGGCGTGGGCTTCTGTTCAAGGGGCTCATCGAATTTTAGATATTGGAACCGGGACGGGGTTGGTTGCTTTGATGCTGGCTCAACGTAGTCTGCCGGATGCAAATATTGTGGCACTGGAAATAGACGAAGCCGCTGCCGGGCAGGCTAAGGAAAATGTAGCCCGTTCTCCCTGGAAGGATAGGATAGAAGTGGTGAAGCAAGATTTCTTGTCCTATCAGTCTCCGGATAAATTTGATGTGATCGTTTCCAATCCTCCTTACTTTGTGGATTCACTTAGTTGTCCGGACCAACAGAGAAGCATGGCGCGACATAACGATTCTCTGACTTATGAAAAGTTGCTGAAGGGTGTGGCTGATTTATTGAAGAAAGAAGGTACTTTTACAATCGTAATACCGACAGACGTGGCTGACAGGGTGAAGACTGCAGCTTCCGAATATTATTTATATGCAACTCGCCAGCTAAATGTAATAACCAAGCCGGGAGGAACTCCAAAACGGACCTTAATTACTTTTTCTTTTGATAATGGAGGATGTACTGTTGAGGAACTGTTGACTGAAGTAGCCCGTCATCAATATAGTGAAGAGTATAAAGCATTGACCCGTGAATACTATTTGCATTTGAAATAATATTTTTGCACAAATAAAAAAGGAGCTACTTAATGTAACTCCTTTTTCGTCGGGGTAGCGGGATTCGAACCCACGCCTCCCTGCTCCCAAAGCAGTTTGTTTAAGATGGATATTCAGCTACAAATCAATTAATTACAATGATGTGAGCTAACCATTTCAAAGATAGTTCAAAGAACGCTATTTCGAGGGCTTTATTTTAGCCTTTTCTAACTCATAATTCAAGAGTGCTATTTCTTGTTTTTGAGCACTATTTTCCTGTAGTACTTTTCGAAGTTGTTGCCGGAGCAAAGTTATTATTTTGTCTTTTTCTTCCATACCTTATATCTCTTACATTACTACTTTCAAATATGTACTTATGGGAAAACTATAACTTGAACAGATGAATTCTCTTCGCAAAAATCATCACTCCATGTAAACCGTACATTATATTGCTCTTTATAAGAATCGTTCCGATATGAAATATCTACATGTTGTGTAGGCAATAGTTTCGCATAAGGAAAGAAATCATCTTCAACAAAGAAAAAAACTTCTTCATTATCAATTATTTCTATATTTATATTCCTAGCATCAGACAATCCCATATTTTTCATTCTCAATCGCCGAGCTTTTCCTTTCTCTATAGGGTCTAAAATTTCGCAAATGATGGTAATCCCCCGATAAAGTACCCGTATAAAAAAGAATCGCTATAGCAA
>NZ_QTLF01000017.1:0-116266 GCF_003434395.1 Bacteroides sp. AM23-12 | reverse complement strand
TTATTTTCGATTTTTGAAGTGTCAACTTATTCAGTACACTACACATTCATATACAATCAAATAGTCATATCATACCTATGTCTATTGGAGACATGAAGAGAGACTAGAGTGTACTTACAAATTCATTACATCCTGTTCGAACCGATCTTTATCTCCGGCAGCTTTATTGCGCATTCTGCTCCGGTAATTATAGATAGTTGCCAAAGAATAACCCAGAAAATGAGCAATCTTGTTACTATCCACTACTCCTAAACGAATAAGGGCAAAGATCCGGAGTTCGGTTGTCAGCAGTTCGTCTGATTTTGGATAAACTCTTGCTTCTTCTACCAGCAGATTATTGAAAGAAGTAATAAAGTGTGGGAACAGTTTAAGGAATGACTTATCAAATTCGTTATAAAATTCATTCCGCTCGTCCCGGATAAACTGTTCGGACTTGATTGCTTTAAACAAGTCATCGATACGTGACGACATAGCAAGTTTGGCCAGAGAGCGGCGATAAGTTTCCAGTTTATCTAGATAATTGACGCATCTGTCCAAATAACGGGCAATATATACTTCCTTTATCTTTCCGGTCTGTTCCAATTCTTTGTTGACCGCAGACATTTGTTTGTTGGCCAAACTTAGATTCCTACGCATGACGGATATTTTCTTCATCCAACGATACAGATAGAAAATAGCAATGAGGAGAAACAGCGACAACAGACTGACACTAATCAACATGGCACGGGAAACGGCCCGTTCTCTCTCTTCTTTCAGTTTATAAGCCTTATCAATAATCGGGAAAAACTCCGTCACTTCCATAAATCGCAAACGGGCATTACATGCTACAGCATCTTCCATCGAACAACTCAGATATTTGTAAGCACGGTCAATATCCCCTAGTTCATACATCAGATGCGCGAGTTTCTGCAAGGAAGCATACTCCCTGACGGAAGATTCCAAGTCTGCAATAGCAGTCAGTATCAGATAATAAACTTCTTTCTCAACGTCTTTCTTCATGCTATATGCTTCGGAAAGGGTATAATAGATATATACTTTCTGACGTTCGTCTTCCATATCTTTCAGTGCATCGTTCAGCATGCCGATAGCCGTATCGGCCTTTCCGGTCACGATACATCGTTCCGCCATAACAATCGTTTTATTTTCTTCCGGAGGCATGGCGGCGATAATGGAATCTCTGTACAAATCGGTCTTTTTCAGGTATTTTTCTTTTTCGGTTTTGTTTGTCGTATAATCAGCAAGCCAGCCGTAGCAGGCGCGATATGTCTGGTAATAAGAAAGCAAAGTCCATTCATTCAGTTTTTTAGGATCAATCTTCTCCAATTGTTCCATAGCTTCGATGTACATGCCCATTACACCCATTACCGTAGCACGGTTAATGACAATCTCATATTCCAGTTCCGGACGATTTAATTGGGGCAATATCTCCATCTGACGGTTAATATAATGAAGCGCCGAATCTGCCTGATAATGCAGGTAAGCCCCAAAGAGGGAGGCATACAACTCATAATTCCGGGCAGGATCGGTGGAATGGGCAAGTTGTACTTTTAAATCAGCGATGTCTTTTTCTCTCCGTATCTGATAAGTTTCCTTCTTACTTATAATGTCATCCAGTTTTTTAAGGGCCGCCTTATTTATATCCGTATGCTTTGCGGACAAGGAAAGAGGATAAACAAAAAGAAGAAACAAAAGATAATAGGTTAGATTTCTCATAAGGTGCTTTTTTAAGATGTGACAAATATAATGATTATAGTAATAAAAACGAAAAATATCGTCATAACAATTTTCATTTTCACTTGTATTTTTCGACAGAGGCAATAACGATAAAAAGCTTATTATCAACAGCCTATTCAAAACAAGCATTTATATTTTCTTTCTAACTGCCATACGGCATACCCGATTCACCTACATTTGCATCATCGGTTCCCCCGAACAAATTTTAAAAATCTAGTTACCATGAAAAGGAATTTATTATTCATTATCTTACTATTATTATTACCCGGTCTTCACCAGGTATTCGCAGCAAGCACTATAAAGAAAGTAGCCCCGACCTTTTGGTGGGCAGGAATGAAGAATCCCGAATTGCAGATACTATTATATGGTGACCGCATATCATCCGCAGACGTCAGTCTTTCTGCCGATAATATCACGCTGCAAGAAGTGGTGAAGCAGGAGAATCCTAATTATCTGGTTCTGTATTTAGACCTTTCGAAGGCTGCTCCACAGAACTTTGACATCATCCTGAAACAAGGCAAAAAGCAGACAAAAATCCCTTACGAGCTTAAACAGCGCCGGCCGAATGCTTCGGCAGTAGAAGGTTTTGATTCGAGCGACGTGCTTTATCTTATTATGCCGGACCGTTTTGCCAATGGCAACCCCTCCAACGACATCATTCCCGGAATGCTGGAAGGAAATGTAGACCGTAATGAGCCTTTCGCACGTCATGGCGGCGATTTGAAAGGAATAGAGAATCATCTGGATTACATAGCAGACCTCGGAGTCACCAGTATATGGCTCAACCCGATTCAGGAAAATGACATGAAAGAAGGATCGTATCACGGTTATGCCATTACCGATTATTATCAGGTAGACCGCCGCTTCGGCAGTAACGAAGAGTTCCGCAAACTTACTCAGGAAGCTAATGCCAAAGGGCTGAAAGTCGTAATGGACATGATCTTCAACCATTGCGGTTCGGACAACTATCTGTTTAAAGATATGCCCTCCAAAGACTGGTTTAACTTTGAAGGCAACTACGTGCAGACCAGCTTCAAGACTGCCACTCAAATGGACCCGTATGCTTCCGATTACGAAAAGAAAATCGCTATCGACGGTTGGTTCACACTGACCATGCCGGACTTCAACCAAAGAAACCGTCATGTAGCTACTTATCTGATACAGAGCAGTATCTGGTGGATTGAATACGCCGGTATCAACGGCATCCGTCAGGATACACACCCTTATGCCGACTTCGATATGATGGCACGCTGGTGCAAAGCAGTCAATGAAGAATATCCCAAGTTCAACATTGTAGGTGAAACATGGCTGGGCAACAATGTACTCATCTCCTACTGGCAGAAAGACAGCAGACTCGCTTATCCGAAGAACAGCAATCTCCCGACTGTCATGGACTTCCCGCTAATGGAAGAGATGAACAAGGCTTTCGACGAAGAGACTACCGAATGGAACGGAGGACTTTTCAGACTCTACGAATATCTATCACAGGACATCGTCTACAGCCATCCAATGAGCCTGCTGACCTTCCTCGACAATCACGATACTTCCCGCTTCTACCGTTCGGAAGCAGATACAAAGAATCTGGACCGATACAAGCAAGCCCTGACATTCTTACTGACAACCCGCGGAATACCGCAGATATATTATGGAACTGAAATCCTGATGGCAGCCGACAAGGCGAATGGAGACGGCCTGCTCCGCTGCGACTTCCCCGGAGGCTGGCCGAACGATACAAAAAACTGCTTTGACGCAGCCAACCGCACTCCACAGCAAAATGAAGCATTCTCCTTTATGCAAAAACTGCTCCAATGGAGAAAAGGAAACGAAGTCATTGCCAAAGGTCAGCTCAAACATTTCGCACCGAATAAAGGTGTCTACGTTTACGAACGCAAATACGGTGATAAATCAGTCGTTGTTTTCCTGAATGGAAACGACCGGGAACAGACCATTGACCTGGTTCCTTACCAAGAAATACTTCCTGCCTCATCTGCTTTCGATTTATTGACAGAGAAAAAGGTTGAATTAAGAAATGAATTAACACTTCCAAGTCGTGGAATATACCTTTTATCCTTTTAATAAGTTCACTTCGACTTATATTTATCAGAATACAGAAAAGAAATAAACTACTGTAAAACAAAACATTATCATTAATATAAACTTGTATTTTTATTCTAGACAACCCAAAGTCTCAAGATGGTTGCTATATTTGCAATATCCGGAACAGAGCGGAGTAAAAATATTAGTTAGCTTATAATTTAATACCATAAATAGAATGAAAAAGAGAAAGATTTTATCGCTCATCGCATTCCTTTGCATCTCATTCATTGCGAATGCCCAACAGAAATTAACCTCACCGGACAACAATCTGGTAATGACCTTCCAAGTAGACTCAAAAGGTGCCCCAACGTATGGACTGACGTATAAGAACAAAGTGGTAATCAAACCCAGCACTCTCGGACTGGAACTGAAGAAAGAAGATAATACCAGAACCGACTTCGACTGGGTGGACCGCAGAGACCTGACCAAACTTGATTCAAAGACCAACCTGTACGACGGCTTCGAAGTAAAGGATACTCAAACGGCTACCTTTGATGAAACCTGGCAACCGGTTTGGGGAGAAGAAAAAGAAATCCGCAATCACTATAACGAGCTGGCAGTCACCCTGTATCAACCCATGAATGACCGTTCTATCGTTATCCGTTTCCGTCTGTTCAATGACGGTCTGGGATTCCGTTATGAATTTCCTCAGCAGAAGTCACTCAATTACTTCGTGATCAAGGAAGAGCATTCTCAGTTTGGCATGAACGGCGATCATATCGCTTTCTGGATACCGGGTGACTATGATACGCAGGAATATGACTACACCATTTCCCGCTTATCAGAAATCAGAGGGCTGATGAAAGAAGCGATCACTCCGAACTCTTCTCAGACTCCTTTCTCACAGACAGGCGTACAAACTGCACTGATGATGAAAACGGATGATGGCTTATACATCAATCTTCATGAAGCCGCTTTGGTTGATTACTCATGTATGCACCTCAATCTGGACGACAAGAATATGGTATTCGAATCCTGGTTGACACCGGATGCCAAAGGAGACAAAGGGTATATGCAGACTCCCTGCAACACACCTTGGCGTACGATTATCGTGAGCGATGACGCCCGCAATATCCTCGCTTCACGTATCACTCTCAACCTGAACGAACCATGCAAGATAGCGGATGCCGCTTCTTGGGTAAAACCCGTGAAATATATCGGCGTATGGTGGGACATGATCACCGGAAAAGGCTCATGGGCTTACACCGACGAACTGACCAGCGTAAAACTCGGTGAAACGGATTACTCCAAAACAAAACCGAACGGCAAACATTCTGCCAACACAGCCAACGTGAAACGTTACATTGACTTTGCAGCCGCTCACGGATTCGATGCAGTACTGGTTGAAGGCTGGAACGAAGGCTGGGAAGACTGGTTCGGCAACAGCAAAGACTATGTGTTTGATTTCGTGACTCCTTATCCCGACTTCGATGTGAAGGAAATCCACCGCTATGCAGCCAGCAAAGGAATCAAAATGATGATGCATCACGAAACTTCCGCTTCTGTACGCAACTACGAACGCCACATGGACAAAGCCTACCAGTTTATGGCAGACAATGGATACAACTCCGTAAAGAGCGGTTATGTAGGCAACATCATCCCCCGCGGCGAACATCACTACGGACAATGGATGAACAATCACTACCTGTATGCAGTGAAGAAAGCCGCCGATTACAAAATCATGGTGAATGCACACGAAGCAACCCGCCCTACCGGTATCTGCCGTACATATCCGAATCTGATCGGTAATGAATCCGCCCGCGGTACAGAATATGAATCATTCGGAGGCAACAAAGTATATCATACAACGATTCTGCCTTTCACACGCCTGGTTGGCGGTCCGATGGATTACACTCCCGGCATCTTCGAAACGCATTGCAACAAGATGAATCCGGCAAATAATTCTCAGGTACGTTCTACCATTGCACGCCAGTTGGCACTATACGTTACCATGTACAGTCCTTTGCAGATGGCTGCCGACATTCCGGAAAACTACGAACGTTTTATGGACGCTTTCCAGTTCATCAAAGACGTAGCTCTCGACTGGGACGAAACGAACTATCTAGAAGCAGAACCGGGAGAATACATCACAATTGCCCGTAAGGCAAAAGGTACGGACGACTGGTACGTAGGCTGCACAGCCGGTGAAAACGGTCATACCTCCAAACTCGTATTCGACTTCCTGACTCCGGGCAAACAATACATCGCTACCGTCTACGCGGATGCCAAAGATGCCGACTGGAAAGAGAACCCGCAGGCTTATACCATCAAGAAAGGTATTCTGACGAATAAGAGCAAGCTGAACCTGCACGCAGCTAACGGAGGCGGATATGCTATCAGCATCAAAGAGGTAAAAGACAAATCAGAAGCTAAAGGTTTGAAAAGATTATAATAAGGAAAAGAAATAACAAAGATAGAGAATATACATTTTGGTAAAAAAGAGAGTGTTTTCGAGCACTAAGAACAATGACGAAGAGAAGGTTTTCAATAGGTATTTTTAAAAGAGAATGATAAGAGAAATTACAATTAACTTTAAAGACAAAAACATGAAAAAAGGAAACTTTATGTTCAAGGTCCTGCTTATGCTTATAGCTGGAATATTCTTGTCCATTGACGCATTTGCTCAGCAAATTACTGTCAAAGGAATAGTGAAAGACACAACGGGTGAACCGGTTATAGGTGCCAATGTTGTGGTGAAAGGCACTACCACCGGAACGATTACCGATTTCGACGGCAACTTCCAGTTGTCTGCCAAGCAAGGTGACATAATTGTTGTTTCATTCATCGGATACCAGCCAAAGGAACTTCCGGCAACCACACAAATGAATGTAATACTGAAAGACGATACGGAAATACTGGACGAAGTAGTAGTCATCGGTTACGGTCAGGTGAAAAAGAACGATATGACCGGTTCGGTAATGGCTATCAAGCCCGATGAACTTAGTAAAGGTATTACGACGAATGCTCAGGATATGTTATCCGGTAAAATAGCCGGTGTCAGCGTGATCTCCAATGACGGTACACCGGGCGGTGGCGCTCAAATCCGTATTCGTGGCGGTTCTTCATTGAATGCAAGCAATGACCCGCTGATCGTTATTGACGGTCTGGCTATTGACAACGAAGGTATCAAAGGGATGGCAAACGGTTTATCAATGGTTAACCCTGCGGATATCGAAACCCTTACTGTACTGAAAGATGCCTCTGCAACTGCCATTTACGGTTCGCGTGCATCCAACGGTGTTATTATTATCACCACCAAGAAAGGAAAGAACGGACAAGCTCCCAGCGTAAGCTATAACGGTTCTGTATCCTTCTCCAAAACTCAAAAGCGCTATGATGTATTGAGCGGAGATGAATATCGCGCTTACGCCAATCAGTTATGGGGTGACAAATTACCGGCAGATTTAGGAACCGCCAATACAGACTGGCAGGATCAGATATTCCGTACTGCTGTCAGCACCGACCATCATGTTTCTATCAACGGAGGATTCAAGAACCTGCCTTACCGTGTATCTTTAGGTTATACAGACGACAATGGTATTGTGAAAACATCCAACTTCCGACGCTTCACTGCTTCCGTGAACCTGGCTCCTTCCTTCTTTGAAGATCATCTGAAGTTCAACATCAATGCCAAATTCATGAACGGTAAAAACCGCTATGCCGACACAGGTGCCGCTATTGGCGGGGCATTGGCTATCGATCCTACCCGTCCGGTTTATTCTAACGAAGACCTTTACCAGTTTACAGGCGGCTACTGGCAGAATATTAATTCTACCACAGGTTTCAGCAATCCGGACTGGAAATACACGTCCAATCCGAACTCTCCCCAAAATCCGCTGGCTGCACTGGAACTCAAAAATGACAAGGCGAACAGCAACGACTTTGTTGGAAATGTAGACGTTGACTATAAATTCCATTTCCTGCCTGACCTCCGTCTGCACGCAAGCATAGGTGGCGAATATGCGGAAGGTACACAGACTACGATTGTTTCTCCATACTCATTCGGCAATAATTACTATGGTTGGAATGGCGACGTTACCCAATATAAATACAACCTTTCGTACAACATATACGTACAGTATATCAAGTCTTTGGGTGCAAACGACTTTGACATCATGGTCGGTGGTGAAGAACAACACTTCCATCGCAACGGATTTGAAGAAGGCCAGGGCTGGGATTCCTATACGCAAGAACCCCATGACGCCAAATTGCGCGAACAAACAGCTTATGCAACCAGAAATACACTGGTCTCTTACTTCGGCCGTCTAAATTACTCCCTGCTGAACCGTTACTTGTTTACCTTTACCATGCGTTGGGATGGCTCGTCACGTTTCTCCAAAGACAACCGCTGGGGTACATTCCCGTCATTGGCACTGGGATGGAAGATTAAAGAAGAAAACTTCCTGAAAGATGTAAATGTCCTGTCTGATCTGAAATTGCGTTTAGGCTGGGGTATTACCGGTCAGCAAAACATAGGTGATGATTTTGCTTATCTTCCTCTGTATGTAGTCAATAACGAGTATGCCCAGTATCCTTTTGGCGATACGTATTACTCTACTTCCCGCCCGAAGGCTTTCAATGAAAATCTGAAATGGGAAAAAACGACCACATGGAATGCCGGACTGGACTTCGGATTCCTGAATGGAAGAATCACAGGCGGTATCGACGGATACTTCCGTAAAACGGATGACCTGCTGAACAGCGTTAAAATTCCCGTCGGAACTAACTTCAATGCCCAGATGACACAGAATATCGGTTCACTGGAAAACTACGGTATGGAATTTTCCATCAACGCCAAACCGATTGTGACTAAGGACTTCACCTGGGACCTCAGCTATAACATTACATGGAACCACAATGAAATCACCAAGTTGACAGGTGGCGACGACAGCGATTATTACGTAGAAGCAGGCGATAAGATTTCCAGAGGTAACAATACCAAGGTACAGGCGCATAAAGTAGGTTACGCTGCCAACTCTTTCTACGTTTACCAGCAGGTATACGACGAAAATGGCAAACCTATTGAAAATATGTTTGTTGACCGTAACGGAAACGGAACAATAGACAGCGGAGACAAATATATCTACAAAAAACCGGCAGGCGATGTTTTGATGGGACTGACCTCCAAAATGCAGTATAAGAACTTTGACTTCAGCTTCTCCTTACGTGCCAGTCTGAACAACTACGTGTACTATGACTTCCTGAGCAACAAAGCCAACGTCAGCACTTCGGGACTGTTCTCCAATAATGCATATAGCAACACCAGTGCCGAAGCTGTCGCACTCGGTTTCAGCGGACAAGGTGATTACTACATGAGCGACTATTTTATACATAACGCATCATTCTTACGTTGTGATAACATCACGTTAGGTTATTCTTTCCAGAATCTGTGGAAGACTCAAACCTACAAAGGTGTTGGCGGGCGTGTATATGCTACAGTACAGAATCCGTTCATTATCAGTAAATACAAAGGCCTTGATCCGGAAGTAAAAAGCGGTATCGACGCCAATCCATATCCCAGAGCTATGACTTTCTTATTAGGTTTAAGTCTGCAATTCTAACATTCATTAAATCAATTTATCATGAAAACAAAATATATCAAACAGCTATTTTCAGCCGCACTGATCGCAGTTCTCTCTTCGGGAGTAACTTCATGTATCAACGATCTGGATATTAGTCCCATCGACCCTCAGACAGGAGGTAGTTTCGACCAGCAGGGAGTATTTGTGAAAGGATATGCCATGTTGGGTGTAACCGGACAAAAGGGTATCGACGGCTCTCCTGACCTCGACGGACAGGACGAAGGCGAATCCGGTTTCTATCGTACCACTTTCAACTGCAACGAACTGCCTACCGACGAATGTCTTTGGGCATGGCAGGAGAATCAGGACATCCCTCAGCTTACAAGCATTAGCTGGAGTCCTTCCAGCCAGCGCACAGAGTGGGTTTACGTCCGTTTGGGATATGACATCACACAATATAACTTCTTCCTCGACCAGACCGAAGGCATGACAGATGCAGAAACACTGCGTCAACGTGCGGAAATACGTTTCCTGCGTGCCCTCCATTATTGGTACTTCCTCGACTTGTTTGGTAAAGCTCCGTTCAAGGAACACTTTAGCAATGACTTGCCTGTCGAGAAGAAGGGGACGGAACTATATACTTACATTCAGAATGAACTGAACGAAATTGAAGCTGATATGTATGAGCCTCGCCAGGCTCCCTTCGGACGTGCAGACAAAGCCGCCAACTGGTTGCTCCGCGCACGTTTGTACCTGAATGCAGGCGTATACACCGGACAAACCGATTATGCAAAAGCGGAAGAATATGCCAGCAAAGTGATTGGCTCAGCATATAAGCTATGTACAAATTACAGCGAACTGTTTATGGCCGATAACGACGAGAATGAAAATGCCATGCAGGAAATCATTCTGCCTATCCGTCAGGATGGAGTGAAGACGCGTAACCACGGCGGTTCAACTTATCTGGTTTGTGGTACTCGTATAGCCGGTATGCCCCGTATGGGAACAACCAATGGCTGGTCCTGTATCTTTGCCCGTGCCACAATGGTAAAGAAGTTCTTCTCCAATCTCGATGATGTGCCGATGTTGTCCGCCGATGTTGAGATTCCCAAAGGCTTAGATACAGATGAGCAGATCGATGCTTTCGATGCAGAACACGGCATCAGAACAGAAGACATGATCAAAGCTGCCGGTGACGACCGTGCCTTGCTATACTCTGGTGTAGGAGGCGGCAGACGCAAAATTCAGACAGATGCGATCAGCGGATTCACCGATGGCTTGTCGATTGTAAAATGGCAAAATTACCGCTCTGACGGAAAACCCGTCAGCCATGCTACTTATCCTGACACAGATATTCCTTTGTTCCGTTTGGCAGAAGCATACCTGACACGTGCGGAAGCCATTTTCCGTCAGGGAGGAGACGCCACAGGAGACATCAATGAACTTCGCAAACGCGCCAACTGTACAAGAAAGGTACAGACCGTAACCGAACAGGAACTTATCGACGAATGGGCACGTGAATTCTATCTGGAAGGTCGCCGTCGTTCAGACTTGGTTCGTTTCGGTATGTTCACAACCAATAAATATCTTTGGGACTGGAAAGGTGGAGCAATGAACGGAACATCTGTCGCTTCATACTACAACAAATATCCTATCCCTGTATCGGATATAAACAATAACAGGAATATGTCACAAAATGAAGGCTATAAATAACCAAGAGTTCATCCTTATATAAAAGAATGCCATTATGAAAAAAATATCCAACATATTACTCGCTGTCACCTTCGCACTGCCTCTATTTACAGCCTGCGAAACAGACAATGACAGCAATCCGATCCTGAACGAACCCGATACATTCACGCTCAATACGCCCGCGTATGCAGCCAACAATGTATATGACCTGAAGAATGCCCAAACTGTAGAACTCACTTGTTCGCAACCGGACTACGGTTTTCCGGCAGCTACCACCTACACGGTACAAGCCTCATTTGAACAGGATTTCATAGAAGCGACAGATGAGAGCAAAGCCAACTATACAGTGTTGGAAAGCACCTCCCCGACAGCAAAGATCAATGTGGATGCTTCCGAACTCAACAATGCGCTTCTCGACTTGTGGACGGCCGTGAACGGAGAGCAGGCAGAACTCCCTACCGAACCGGTAGCTGTATATATCCGCCTGAAGGCCAACATCACAAGCAGTGGAAAAGGAGTATGTTTTTCCAATGTGATTGAGTTACCCAACGTTCTGATTTCCAAGAGCACCAGCTCATTGACACCTCCCAAGACAATGTTCATTGTAGGTTCTATGCTGGATACCGACTGGAAAGTATGGAAACCGATGGCAGGTGTCTACGGTATGGACGGTCAGTTCTATTCAATGATTTACTTCGATGCCAACTCCGAGTTCAAGTTCGGAACAAAGGAAAACGAGTATATCGGTATTAACGACAACCGCGTGACGGTTACCGACAAAGCCGGAGCAGGAGTCAGCGGCAGTGACAACTTCGTCGTAGAAAACGCCGGATGGTATCTCTTCTACGTCAAAGCGGCTGTCAAAGGGGATGATTATCAGTTTACCATTACTTTCTACCCAGCTGAAGTGTATTTGTTCGGTAACACAACCGGCGGTTCATGGGCATTCAACGACGAATGGAAGTTTACGGTTCCCGCCACCAAAGACGGTAACTTCGTATCTCCTGCCATGACTGCAAGCGGAGAAGTCCGTATGTGCTTCAAGACAGACCTCGACTGGTGGAGAACTGAGTTTACACTCCATGACGGTGAAATCTTCTATCGTGATTTCAACCTTATTGACAGTTGGACAGAAAAGGGAGACGGTTATTCCGTACAAGGTTCAGCCGGCAATGTGATCCATCTGAACTTCACGGCAGGTACAGGAGAAAAGAAGTAATTAACTTTAAAAAGAACGATTCATCATGAAAAAACATTTAATATACATAGGGATGTTTCTGGCAGCAATCGGGTTTTCTGCCTGTAACGAAGATTTCAAGGACTGGGCTGATCCCCAGTCCAATCCCCAGGAAGAGTCAGCGGGACAGTTGACTGCAACTTTCACAGCAGGCAAAGACGCCAGCATCGTCATGGATGCGGCCACAGCCGATTCCGTAGATATTGCAAAGTTAAGCTCGACCACAGCCGAAGAAGGCAGTAAGATCGCTGTCAACTCTTTGACACTGAATGAGAATCACACCATTCCATTTTCCATGACGGAAGATCATGTCTTTAAAGTAGCCTTGGCACAACTGGACAGTGTGACGCAGGAAGCCTACAAAAGCCGTGCAAGCGTGGTACGTGAATTGAAAATCTCTATTAATGCTTCTGCCGTAACTCCTTCCGGTGAAGGTATTCAACTGGTGGGAAATGAAGTAAGCATCACCTTGCAGCCTGCCACAACTCCGGCTGTTGATCCCGACGGCTATTATATAGTCGGTGATTTCACAGGCTGGGACGGCAACAGTGCCCAACAGATGAAGAAGGACGCTCTCGATGAAAACCTGTATATACTGGAAGCAGAAATAGAAAGTACTTCGAACTTCAAGATTTTCCCGGCTTCAGCTATTAACGGAAACGACATAGACTGGACCAAAGCCTTGGGAAGTAGTGTGGACGGTGATGACTCCGGTGATAATTTTGTTAGCTGGACAAATGCGGGAGCCATTAATACAGCACTGGACGGTAAGATCAAAATCTCGTTCGATGCCTTCAACTACCGTTTTACAGTGAAAGACAACAGTGCGCCCACCGAACTTTATATGACCGGCAGCGCATACAACTGGGGAACTCCTGCCGGTGATCCGAATGCTTGGAAAGCACTTGTTCCGGTCAACGGAACGAAAGGAACTTTCTGGGGAATCTTCTATTTCGCTGCTAACGATCAGGTGAAGTTTGCACCGCAAGCCAACTGGGGCAATGACTTCGGCTTTGTAGATGCTATCTCACAGGAATCCAAAGACCTTGCCGGATTGTCGGACGAGGGCGGCAACATAAAAGTCGGTATAGCCGGCTGGTACTTAGTATATGTCTCCGTTATCGGCGATGACAAAGCGATAGAATTTGAAAAGCCGAATGTATATCTGATGGGCGATACCTCATACAACGGTTGGGACGCACAACTGGTAGAACAGGACTTATTTACCGTGCCCGGAACGGCTGATGGTGAATTTGTTTCTCCGGCATTCCTGAAAGATGGCGCAGTACGAATCTGCGTAAATCCGAAAGCTGTCTCTGCCGGCGACTGGTGGAAAACAGAATTTATCATCTTCGACGGACAAATAGCTTACCGGGGCAACGGTGGTGACCAAGCTGCGGTACAAGGTAAAACCGGACAAAAGGTTTATCTGAACTTCGGCAACGGAACAGGCCGTATCGAATAATACTACAAGAAATCAGAGAAACAGGGAATGGCCGTCGCGAATACAATAAAATCGGGGCGGCCACTGTTTTTTAAGAGACTACATTTATTGTCTTTAATACATCATCATTATGAATAAACATCTCCACTTATTATCTCTTTTGTGGTTGTCAATGCTCATGGCATTCATGACCGCTTGCAGCGATGACAAAAATATCACCGAGCCTGCTCCGGAACCCGAACCGCCCATCGAAGGGCAATGGACCGCACTTACCGCCTCTCCCGACACATGGGACGAGACCAAACGGGCAGATATCTCCTACCAGTTACTGGTCTATTCCTTCGCCGACAGCGACGGAGACGGATATGGAGACCTGAATGGCGTCACCCAAAAGCTGGACTATCTCAACCAACTAGGCGTGAAAGCCCTCTGGCTCTCTCCCATCCACCCCTGTATGTCTTATCACGGATATGACGTCACAGACTACACCAAAGTCAATCCGCAGCTCGGCACAGAAAGCGACTTCGACCGTCTGGTTACAGAAGCCCACAACCGAGGCATCAAGATTTATCTGGACTACGTAATGAACCACACCGGCACTGCCCACCCGTGGTTCACCGAAGCTAGTTCATCATCCGAAAGCCCGTATCGCAATTATTATTCTTTCTCTGAAGACCCGAAAACAGATATCGCAGCAGGCAAAATCGCCATGATCACCCAAGAAGGAGCAGCCGGATACAATGCCGCAGAATGGTTTCAGGTTTCTGACGAGACCGCTGCCGTGAAAGGACTGCTGAAATTTACACTGGACTGGAGCAACGCATCTTCCCCCATCCTTGTCGTTTCCACAGGCACCAAAGCAGACGAGGATAATCCAGACACAGGTACCGACAACGCCAAATACTTATACTACGGAGAAGACATCTGTAAAAAGTTTTATGACAAAGGAAACAACATCTATGAACTCACCGTCGACTTTGAGTCCACTTGGGGGCTTCTGATCCGTACCAGCAATGCTTCTTCCTGGCCATCCGGAACAAAATACGGCGCCTCTTCCTCGTCCGAGAAACTCACGCTGAACAAGGATTTCAAACTGACCAACGCCGGCAACCCTGCCAACATCATGTTCGACAGCCAGCAGATCACCTATTTCCATTCTCATTTCTGCACCGACTGGTTTGCCGACCTTAACTACGGCCCTGTAGACCAGGCAGGCGAATCACCGGCATATCAGGCAATAGCAGACGCCGCCAAAGGATGGATCGCCCGTGGTGTGGACGGCCTCCGCCTCGACGCCGTGAAGCACATCTACCACAGTGAGACCAGCGAAGAAAATCCTCGTTTCCTGAAAATGTTCTATGAAGATATGAACGCCTATTACAAACAAAAAGGACATACGGACGACTTCTATATGGTAGGCGAAGTGTTATCGGAATACGATAAAGTAGCTCCTTATTATAAAGGTCTGCCCGCCCTTTTTGAATTTTCCTTCTGGTATCGTCTGGAATGGGGAATCAATAATAGTACCGGATGTTATTTTGCCAAAGACATCCTTTCTTACCAACAGAAATACGCCAACTATCGAAGCGATTACATCGAAGCAACGAAACTGAGTAACCATGACGAAGACCGTACATCGTCCAAGTTGGGTAAATCCGCCGACAAATGCAAACTGGCCGCCGCCGTCTTACTCACTTCCGCCGGACATCCTTACATCTATTACGGTGAAGAACTGGGACTTTACGGAACAAAGGATAACGGAGACGAATATGTGCGCAGCCCGATGCTATGGGGAGATAGCTACACTACCAACTACACAGACAAGACGGATGCCACCGTTTCGAAAAATGTGAAAACGGTAGCGGACCAACAAGCCGATACCCATTCACTTCTGAACATATATTTCTCCCTCACCCGATTGCGCAACACCTATCCGGCACTGGCAGAAGGAAATATGACCAAACATTCCGTCTACAACGAATCACAGGAGAAAGACTATAAGCCGATTGCTGCCTGGTATATGACCAAGGACAACGAGAAACTGCTTGTCATCCATAATTTCGGCGGAACGGCCATGCTACTTCCGCTGACAGACAAGATTGAGAAAGTATTGTTTGTGAATGGCGAAGCTCAACAAAATACAGACAGCGACAGTTACACCTTGAAACTGGGAGGATACGCCTCTGTAGTATTCAAGTTGGGCAACTAAATACATCAAGACCACGTCTTCAGATTCATTTCATAAGAATAGAATAAATCTGAAGACGTGGTCTTGACTTTTTCCGGTTTCTATCTATCTTCAAGAAACCTTATATCAATCGGAATTTCCACTTTTTAATGGAATAAGAATCAAACTTGTGTTTCTCCTTCTATATACTCTTCCAAAAATAGATTCTCCCCATCGAATACCGCATAGGAGAAATAGTTAATCCAGTCTCCAAGAATCAGCACACGGGAAGTAGCACTCAACATTAAATCCAGTTCAATGTGACGATGGCCATAAATGAAGAAGTTGATATTAGGATGACTCTTCAGATATTCTTTTGTATAAAGTACCAGATGTTCCTTATTCTCCCCCATGTAATCCGGTTCTTTGCCGTCCACCCGCTTTTCGCGGCTATGTTTTGCCCACGTCAAGCCCAATTCCACACTCCAACGGGGATGGATGGCAGAAAACAGTGTCTGAAGTGTTGTACTGTGAAACATCCAGCGCAGCAACTTAAACTTCTTGTCCGGGTCACCCAGTCCGTCACCGTGAGCCAGATAAAACTCTTTTCCGTATATTTCGGTAGTCAATGCTTCACGATGAATAATCACTCCGCATTCTTTAGAAAGATAATCCCCACACCAGATATCATGGTTGCCGGTAAAGAAATGTACCTCCACTCCCATATCCGTGAGTTCGGAGAGCTTTCCTAAAAAGCGGGTGTATCCTTTGGGAACCACTAACCGGAATTCATACCAAAAATCGAACATATCTCCCAACAGGTAAACGGCAGAAGCTTTATGCTTGATACTGTCGAGGAAGTTCACCAAGCGCCGTTCCTGTGTACGTCCATGTTCTATGGCACGGGAACCAAGATGCGCATCGGAAAGGAAATAAACGTTCTTCATGAGTTTTGAGTTTAGAGTTATCAGTTTTATATTTTGAGCTATGAATTTACAGGAATCCGAGTTCCAGTTTTGCTTCCTCACTCATCATATCTTTATCCCATTCCGGTTCGAACACAAGGTTGATAGTGGCAGATGTCACTCCTTCCACCGATTCTACTTTCTGGCGGATATCTTCCATGATGAAATCGGCTGCCGGACAGTTGGGAGCAGTCAGAGTCATATCAAGCGCCACTTCCCCATTGTCTGAGACGTCTATCTTATAAATCAGTCCAAGATCATATACATTTACCGGAATCTCAGGATCGTACACCGTCTTTAGCATGGCTACGATCTTTTCTTCTATTTTAAATTTTTCCATAGGGCTTTCCTTATTAATATGTATTGCAAAGATAAGAATAAATTTATTCAGAGCAGCCCTTCGTCGGCAAAACTGTAAAACTTATCCTCACAAACAATAACGTGGTCTATCAGGCGAATGTTCATTGTGTCGGCTGCCCGGCGGATGTGTTCCGTCAGCGTCCGGTCCGGTTGGCTGGGTTGGATATTTCCCGAAGGATGGTTATGCACTACGGCTATTTGCGTGGCTCTCTGCAGCAATGCTTCCCGAAGAATGGTACGTACATCCGTATACGTTCCGTCTATTCCGCCAGTGCTGATACGTACCTTATCGATCAGTCTCGTCGCCTGATTCAATAATAATACCCAGAATTCTTCCTGTTCAAGGTCGCACATGACAGGCTGGAAGATGTCATAAATATCTCTTGAACAAGAGATGCGGGGGCGTTCTTGGATATTTTGCAGTTTCCGTCGCTTGCCGAGTTCCAGGGCAGCCATTACAGTGATGCTCTTTGCCGGTCCCATTCCTTTAAAACGGGAATAGTCGCAGACTTCCCACTTTGCCAAGGAGTTCAGATTGTTATCACAAGAGAGAAGCAAACGCCTCATCAGTTCGACAGCACTTTCTTCCGTATTTCCGGAGCCGATTAATATGGCGAGTAGTTCGGCATCACTCAATGCGGCTGCTCCTTTCTCCATCATCTTCTCTCTGGGACGGTCTTCCAGCGCCCACTGGTTGATGGATAGTTTGTGTTTGCTTTCCATGATCAAATCACTTACTTATAAAAATTCTTTTGAAACGCCTCGAATTCGTCCTTTCCTCTTATACAACGCTGCCACCATGCACGCCAGAATCCCGTTCCATAACCAATTAGTTGTATAAAGGAAGCAGTAATTGACAGCATTCCAATCCATAAACTGCGATTTCTGATTGTCGAATCCACGCAAACCACCAAGGAATAGAGCAGTAAGGGAAGAGGTGCTGCCAACATGGCGGCAAATCCTAAAAACAGAAGTGCCATCTCGCCTATCGCACACCCGGGAACCGTTTTGGAATATAGTAGATAAAAAGCTAACAAAACGAGCCCCAACCCCAAAAGAGTCAGTAATAAAAGCAAAGAGACTCCCAGCGTGAACACTGCCGGTAGCAAATGCACCAATTTCAACGAATCGGGATATTTCTTATAAAGGTTAATGCGGGCAATGCCGGAGTTATGGACTTGCTTAAAGAACTTCTTCAAGTCTGTCCGACGTTTGTGATATACCCACGCATCGGGGAAAAGACGACAAGTATAGCCACCTTTAAAAATACGGATACTGAAGTCGATATCTTCCCCGAAGCGCATTTTAGAGAATCCCCCCAAAGCTTCATACACTTCGCGACGAATCCCCATATTGAAGCTACGAGGATAAAACTTGTCCATCTTCTTTTTTCCGCCACGGATACCGCCTGTTGTAAAAAAGGAAGTCATCGAGTAGTTGATAGCTTTCTGAATATCCGTAAAAGAATCGTGCGCACGGTCGGGACCACCGAACGCGTCGGCAGGAGAAGCCTGAAGCTCCTTCTCTATCGCGTCAAAATATCCTTCGGGCAAAATGACATCAGAGTCCAGTATGATAAAATATTCTCCTTCGCTTCGCTCCGCTCCGTAGTTACGGGTCTGCCCCGGTCCAGAATTGGGTTTAGAGAAATACTTGATGTCCAACCGATCTGTATACCGATCTGCCACTTCCTTACAAGGGATGGACGAACCATCTTCAACAATAACTACTTCAAAATCTTTAAAACACTGTACAGTGAGACTTTGCAGCAATTCATCCACCTCATCGGGACGATTGTAAACGGGAATTATGACAGAATAGCGCATATCAATGAATTTATAAAATAACGATTTTGCGTAAATCCAATAAAACGAATATTGATTTGAAGCACAAAGTAAGGTAAAAAAAACGAGACTTATAAAAGAGTTAACAAAAAAAGGCGACTTCATGATAAGCCGCCTTTTTTTATTATCTCAGTTCTTCTTACTTTTTCAGAATATCCATTGTATCCGATGCAATCAACAACTCTTCATCTGTCGGAATCACTACTACTTTCACTTTAGAATCTGCAGTAGAAATAATAGCTTCCTCACCACGAACTTTTGCATTCACATTATTGTCCAGTTTAATACCCATGAATTCCATGTCTTTACAAACAGATTCACGGCATTCAAACTGATTTTCGCCTACACCACCTGTAAACAGGATGATATCTACACCGCCCAATGCCGCAGCATAAGCACCGATATATTTCTTAATACGGTAGTAGTACATCTTTTCAGCAAGGATGGCTCTTTCGTTTCCGTTAGCACAAGCGGCCAGCAGTTCGCGCATATCGCTTGATACGCCGGAAATACCCAGTACGCCGCTCTTCTTGTTCAGCAGGTTAGAAATGCCTGTCGTATTCAAGCCTTCTTTTTCCATGATGAATGTTACTGCACCGGCATCAATGTCACCGCTACGGGTACCCATCATCAAACCTTCCAACGGAGTCAGTCCCATGGTAGTATCTATACATTTGCCATCCTTGATAGCAGCGATAGAACCACCGTTACCAATATGGCAAGTGATGATTTTTTGTCCTACCGGATTAACGCCAAGGAACTCACATACACGTTTTGAAACATAACGGTGAGAGGTTCCGTGGAAGCCATAACGACGTACGCCATATTTCTCATACATTTCGTAGGGAATAGCATACATATAAGCATAATCCGGCATCGTCTGATGGAAAGCTGTATCAAATACGCCTACCTGCGGAATGTTGGGAAGAATAGCGGAAACTGCATTCACACCTTTCAAGTTGGCAGGATTGTGAAGCGGAGCCAGGTCGTTGCAGGCAGCAAAAGCTTCGAGTACTTCTTTGTTCAGCAATACAGATTCACTGAAACGTTCGCCTCCGTGTACCATACGGTGACCTACCGCATTGATTTCGTCCAGTGATTTGATAGCTCCGTATTCCGGGCTAATCAATGTATTCAGAATGAACTCCACACCAATCGTATGTTCCGGAATGTCTTTTTCGAGTACTTTCTTTTCGCCATTCGGCAAAGTCAATTTAAGGAAAGAGCCTTTCAGACCGATTTTTTCGATACCACCTTGTGCAATCACTTCTTTGGTGGTCATATCGAACAATTTATATTTGATGGATGAACTTCCACAGTTCAATACTAGAATTTTCATATTGTCTTTAATACTTAAAACTTGATACTTATTTATTGTTTTTTGCTGCAATAGCCTGATTAGCCGTAATAGCAATCATGCGATATACATCTTCGATAGAGCAACCACGAGACAAGTCATTCACCGGACGGGCGATACCCTGAAGGATCGGACCGATAGCGTCGGCATGTCCCAGACGTTGTACCAGTTTATAAGAAATATTTCCTACTTCCAGACTCGGAACGATCAGCACGTTAGCCTCTCCCGCTACGGGTGAACCCGGAGCTTTGCTTGCGCCTACTTCAGGAACAAGAGCAGCATCAGCCTGCATTTCTCCGTCCAGATCAAGTGTAGGAGCCATTTCCTTAGCGATCTTGGTAGCTTCCACTACTTTATCCACTACTTCATGTTTAGCGGAACCTTTGGTAGAAAAGCTCAGCATAGCCACTTTCGGATTTTCAATACCGGCAACGGCTTTGGCAGTCTGTGCCGTACAAACAGCAATCTGTGCCAGTTGGTTAGGGTCCGGAACCGGAGTTACGGCAACGTCACCCATCACCAGAATACCATTCTTACCATACTCGGGAGCATGAGTCAAGAGTAACATAGCACCGGATACACAAGTGATGCCCGGAGCAGTCTTGATAATCTGTAAAGCCGGACGCAGTACATTGCCTGTTGTGTTGCGGGCACCTGCCAACTGACCGTCAGCATCACCGCTCTTAATCATTAAACAACCATAAAACAAAGGATCATTCGTCAATTGACGGGCTTCTTCAATAGTCATGCCTTTCTTCTTGCGAAGCTCGCACAGCAATTGTGCATACTCTTCGTGTTTCGGAGAAGTTTCAGGATCAATAATAGTAGCTTTGCTGATGTTACCCAGTCCCCATTTCACTGCAAGTTCGTTAATTTCAGCGGGTTTACCCAGTAAAATAAGGTCAGCAACTTCATCTGTCAAAATCTGATTGGCAGCTTTTAATGTGCGTTCTTCAGTTCCTTCCGGAAGAACAATACGTTGGCGGTCTGCTTTCGCACGAGCCACGATTTGGTTGATTAAATTAAGCATAGATATATTTGAATAATATTATAAACCTTGTTACGATTTGTAATTTGCGCTGCAAAAGTACTCAATTTTGCAATATCCACATTACAATTCCGGCTAATTTTATTCTCCAAGTCTAAAATATTATAATATTTAACACTGTACTTCTATTTTTTCTACCTTTGCAGTATTTTCAAACAAATCAATAGGTAATTAGTGTATGATACGTCAGTGTGCCATTTTATTTGGCTGTTTGGCTTTGGGTGAATTAATCGTTTATTTAACAGGGATCAAGCTCCCCTCCAGCATTATCGGTATGCTGCTGCTCACCCTTTTTTTGAAATTAGGCTGGATCAAACTGCAGTGGGTGCAGGGATTGTCCGACTTTCTGGTAGCTAATCTGGGCTTCTTTTTCGTACCTCCCGGAGTAGCATTGATGTTGTACTTCGACGTTATTGCGGCAGAATTCTGGCCTATCGTCATCGCAACAATCGTTAGCACGGCTCTCGTGCTGGTCGTAACGGGATGGGTACACCAGATTGTCCGTAAATTCAGACTGGCACGTCAGATTAAACTGGCGAGTAGCCTACGCTTATCAGACTTTCACTTGTCCGACAAGCTACATTTAAAAAACAAAACTAACTTAATGGATAAAGACAAATGAGCTTTTTAGAAAATAATTTCTTTCTGCTGGCTGTCACTTTCAGCGTTTTCTTCTTTGCCAAATTGCTTCAGAAGAAAACGGGGCTGGTATTGCTGAACCCGATCTTACTCACCATTGCCGTTCTGATTATCTTCCTTAAAATGGCCAATATCTCTTACGAGACTTACAATCAGGGAGGGCATCTCATCGAATTCTGGTTACGCCCGGCTGTGGTAGCTTTGGGAGTCCCTTTATATCTTCAGTTGGAAATGATTAAGAAACAGTTGCTGCCTATCCTCTTGTCTCAACTGGCAGGGTGCATCGTCGGAGTGATCTCTGTGGTATTAATCGCCAAGTTTATGGGAGCTTCACAAGAAGTCATTCTTTCATTGGCACCTAAATCCGTAACGACTCCGATTGCCATGGAAGTGACCAAGGCTATCGGAGGTATCCCGTCACTGACGGCAGCCGTTGTAGTAGCGGTAGGTTTACTGGGAGCCATCTGCGGATTTAAGACAATGAAAATCATGCACGTAGGCAGTCCGATAGCCCAAGGGCTTTCGATGGGAACAGCCGCCCACGCTGTCGGCACTTCCACCGCCATGGACATCAGCAGCAAATACGGGGCGTATGCCAGCCTGGGATTGACACTGAATGGAATATTCACCGCATTACTGACACCGACTATCCTGCGATTATTAGGTGTTTTGTAAAAACAAAATTCTTTCATTTTCCGTTATATAAAGAGTTAAACGCAAAAAGCATTTTATGATTCCATTTAAAGACATTACACTAGCTGATAGAGACACAATAACTGCATTCACCATGAAAAGTGACCGCCGAAACTGCGATCTTTCATTTTCCAACCTCTGTAGCTGGAGGTTCTTGTACGATACTCAATTTGCAGTCATCGACGATTTTCTGGTATTCAAATTTTGGGCCGGCGAACAACTGGCATATATGATGCCTGTAGGAAACGGCGATCTGAAAGCTGTATTACGGAAATTAATCGAAGATGCGGATAAGGAGAAGCATAATTTCTGTATGTTGGGAGTTTGCAGCAATATGCGCGCCGACCTCGAAGCGATTTTACCCGAACGGTTCATTTTCACGGAAGACCGTGCCTATGCCGACTATATATATTTAAGGAGTGATCTGGCTACCTTAAAAGGAAAGAAATTTCAGGCAAAGAGAAATCATATCAACCGGTTCCGTAATACGTATCCCGATTACGAATATACACAGATTACGCCCGACCGTATTCAAGAATGTCTGGACCTGGAAGCCGAATGGTGCAAAGTGAACAACTGCGACCAGCAGGAAGGAACGGGAAATGAACGTCGTGCCCTCATTTATGCATTACATAATTTCGAAGCACTCGGTCTGACCGGAGGTATTCTCCACGTCAACGGGAAAATTGTGGCATTTACTTTCGGGATGCCTATCAACCATGAAACGTTCGGGGTACATGTAGAAAAAGCAGATACCAGCATTGACGGTGCTTACGCCATGATTAATTACGAGTTTGCCAATCGCATTCCCGAACAGTATATCTATATCAACCGGGAAGAAGATTTAGGTATTGAAGGCTTACGCAAAGCAAAGCTGTCTTATCAACCGGTAACTATTCTCGAAAAGTATATGGCTTGTCTGAAAGACCATCCTATGGATATGGTCAGATGGTAATAATATATAAGGTATGACGACAAAAGAAAAGGTTAAGGCATTATGGCAGTTATGTTTCGACGACAATGAAGAGTTCGTTGAAATGTACTTCAGGCTGCGCTATAAAAATGAAATAAACATTGCTATCGAAAGTGGAGATGAGATTGTTTCCGCTCTTCAGATGATTCCTTATCCGATGACTTTCTGCGGAGATACCGTACAGACCTCTTACATTTCAGGAGCCTGCACTCATCCGGATTTTCGCGGAAACGGAGTGATGCGCGAATTACTCTCCCAAGCCTTTGCAAAGATGCTTCGTAACGGAACGTATTTCAGTACATTGATTCCCGCCGAACCTTGGTTATTCGACTATTACACCCGGATGGGATATGCTTCCGTATTCCAATATTCGGTTAAAGAGATTACCGTACCGGAATTTATTCCGTCTAAAGAAATAACAGTCACCTCTGAAGTCGGATGTCAGAAAGAAGTTTACGAATATCTAAACAGCAAACTTTCCGGACGCACTTGCTGCATCCAGCACTCCTTTGAGGATTTTCAAGTAGTCATGGCGGACCTTATCCTCAGTGACGGAGTTTTGGTTACTGCCAGATCAGAGAATCAAATCAATGGATTGGCTATTGTCTATAGAAGAGATAAGCAATTAATTATCAGCGAGTTTTTTGCAGAAACCAAAGATGCCGAGCACAGTCTGTTGCACCATATCAAGCAATTTACTGGATGCAGGTACATGACTCAGTTGCTTCCTCCGGAGAAAGAACAGACGCAATATCCGTTGGGGATGGCGCGAATCATCAATGCCAAAGAAGTGCTGCAACTGTATGCCTCCGCTTTTCCTGAGGACGAAATGCAACTGGAAGTATCAGATAAACAATTGTCAGTAAATAATGGCTATTACTATCTGTGTAATGGCAAATGTATGTATAGCACCGAGCGTTTGCCCGGCGCACATATACCAATGAATATCAGTGAGCTGACAGGAAGAATATTTCAGGCACTACAACCTTATATGAGTTTAATGCTGAATAAGTGATTCCAGATAACGTACCCTTTCACAAGCTGCCAGCAGGAAAGCACCGACTCCGAAGTTTGAAGTAGAATTAGCATCTACGACTTGCCCCGGTATGGCTTTCTCGCCGATGGGTTGCACATAACCGATCTTTCCGTCGGGCTGTAAAGCAACTGTTGACAAATATTTCCATGCCTTCTCAACTACAGGTTGATAATGGGCGGAGTCAAGGAAACCGTTATTGATCCCCCATTGCAGACCGTACGTAAAGAATGCCGTACCACTTGTTTCGGGTCCCGGTGCATGCTGCGCATCGAGCATACTACGCGTCCAATACCCTTCAGGTTGCTGACAGGCCGCAACAGATTTTGCCAATGTACGGAAACGGTCTATATATTCCTGACGATACTTATCTGTTTCCGGAAGGTCTTTCAAGACTTTCGCCAGCCCCGCCAGTACCCAGCCATCACCACGTGCCCAGAAATCCTTTTTACCATTCACACTTTTGTGCTTGGGGTATACGTATTTTCCATCGCGATAGTAAAGTCCGGCTTCTTCATCATACATGATACTGTCTGCATAAGCGAGGTATTCATGCAATTTCTCCAGGTAAAGTGGATTTTTAGTGATATTATATAGTTTGGTCATCACAGGCATTACCATATATAAGCCATCCGCCCACCACCAATAATCATGGTTGGGTGTACTCATCTGATACTCCATCACCTCGCGGGCACGGGCTATCTTATGTGTATCCGGTTCTAGATTATATAAATCGGCATACGTCTGAAAACAGATCTGATAATCGCCGAACAGTACATAATCATTGCTTTCGCCATAACTGTACTTCCAGTTGGCTTTATGATCCGATTTAGCGCCTTTCCACTCATTATGTTCCGCCCATCCTTTTGAGTATTCCAAGTATTCCGGTTTGTTGGTCAGGAAGTAAGCCTCCATGTTTCCGGTATGATAAGCGGCATTGTCCCAGAAAGAACGCCCGTGTTCCGGATGGTTTGTCTGCCAGTAGCCATTGACTTTATGAATAATGTCAACCACTTCTGCCGAAGATGAAACTTTCTTGGTTGTGCAACCGGCACACACCGCACAGCCTACCACCAGTGCGGAAAAAAGAGTTGCATACAATTTCTTCATATCTTTATTTTTTTGTATTTGTATTCGTATTCGCTTCCAGTACATATATCATTTGAGGTTCAATCTCCGCCGTGCGTTCACCGTCGCCTTGACAAGTGTGCTGTACAAAGAGATTGAGTTTCCGCTGCTTCTTCCACAATTCCGTGTCATGGGACGGTTCCCAGGCATCTACGGAAAAATCCGTCAGGTCGGTGACTATCCACTTACCGTTGGCAACATCAGCAGTATGCGCCATTGAGACACGGCTGCCCCGCTCTTCGTCACGGAAAATATAGAAGATTTCTCCATCCTCTACCACAATACGCGGACGGGCAACAGGAATCATCTTAGTGCCTCCTCCCTTCAGTGTAAACGGAGTCTTGCGGTCTGTCACCTGACGATTATGCCATATCTTCCCGTCATTCCAGACAATGCGATATTGAGGGACTTCACTGTCCGAACTCCTCCAATAAGTGGCAATATAAGGATTGCCACCAGCGTCTGCACTCATACTTGTCTGGTTTATCAATTCCGAGTTTTGTGGAATACGACAAGCATACTCTGCATTCGAAGCTGTAATCGGAAGTTTATATTGTTCACCATCCGACTTATACCAAGTCACTCCGTTATCAAAAGAACGCGCGTAGCAAAGATCATGGTTGGTCTCCACCTGCCAGGTTTCACGCCATACCCATGAGAGATGAATCGTACCTTTCTCGTCTACATATAGCTGCCAGTAAGCATTTCGTTTGTCTTCACCATCAATCAGGACATCCTGTACACGGGCCCATTTATGGTCTTTCAATGAATAACGGTTCATCACCAGATTTCCACGTCCGGAAGAACCGGAACGGTAGACAAACAACAAATCCCCGTCTGTCAGAGGGTAAAATTCCGGATAAGTAACATCTCCTTCGTCCACTCCGGTCATCGGCATTTTATCGCCCAGTTCCAAAGAACCGGGGGCGATACTGCGGCAGTAATTCAACTTATGTCCATGGTGGTCAAAAGAAACGTGCAGATACCCTTCTCCGTCCACCATTATACTGATGATATTGTGGGCATCTTTTACATTTCCACGATATTGAGTACGATGCAATGTCCATTGCTTCGAATTTAGTTTCCGTTTGCCCAACACAAGATAGCCGTCGGCATCATAATAGCTGATATATTGCTCATCCCCATACGTTACCAATGAATTATTGCGGAATATCGTTGTATTGACAGATGTACAACTATATCCTTTGGCAACTTCCACCAGTTTTTGCGAAAAGCACAAGGCAGAAACAGATAGTAGTAAAAAAGTAAGTAGCAGTATCCGTTTCATGATCTATTTCTTCTGTTTATCAGATTTCTTCTGTTTGTCAAAGACAGTCAAATCCCACTTTTCATGCCATGGGATGGTAATAGCTCCGTCTTTTATCAATACAGGAAGCCATACATAGCGTGAATCTTCGAGGTCTTTCTTTTTCCAGCGGTCAAACATGGCAATATATGCATTCTTCTTTCCGATAACCGGTTGTACGTATGTACTCTGCGCATAAAAAGTCTTGTCCGCATCCGGACCCGTACAAGGATTACCTATCGTTTTCCATGTACCCATGATGGAATCCGCCACTGCGATTTCCGCCACATTCGGGTCCCAGCCGGTGCAGCCGGAACTTAACATATAATATTTGCCCTTATGCTTAAACACTGCCGGAGCTTCACGGGATTCTTTGATGAAATTGCGTGTAAAGCGTCCGCTTGGTTTCAGGTAATCGTCTGTCAGGAGACTGATATACATGGTTTCGTTATTTTCTGAAGAATAGAATTGATAGGCACGTCCGTCATCATCGACAAAAACTGTCTGGTCACGGCTCATCGCATTATTCGGTCGGAAACTTCCCAAGTAAGTGAATGGTCCGTTTGGAAAATCAGAGACAGCTACACCCGCACACGCTTTGCTGTAATCGGCACTCTCTACATGTGCCCACATCACGAACTTACCTGTCTTTTTATTATAAATCACTTTCGGACGTTCCAAAACCTTCGACGGATGCAGGTCATGGTTCGGGTCCTCTTTGACTGCCGGAAGCACAATGCCCTCAAACTTCCAGTTCAGTAAATCTTTGGAAGAATAGCAGCCTACTCCCGTCACATCTGTACGATAACACTCCCATGTAGCCCAATCAGGCAAAATCGTTTTGCCCTTTTTATATTCTCCATACCAGTAGTAAGTACCGTCGTGGTAAAGAAGTCCCCCGCCATGCGCATTGATAGGGTTACCGTCCGTATCCTTCCACACTTCCCCGGGAATAATATAACTATTCTTCTGAGCTCGCATTTGTATTGGCAGTAACCCTATACAAACCACTACCAGTAATAACATTCTTACCATATATATTTCATTATTTTTTGATGTTTCTCATTGTTCTCTGCCGACATATCACCTCGCAGTGAAATCATTCGCTCGCAAAGATAACCTATACCATAAAGAAAAGAGTTCAAATATCCGTCAAAAAAGGGATATAAAAAGACCATTCTTCGCAAAATGTATAATCTTCCGGAATTTTTCCCTTTCTCATAGAGAATATTTATTGCTGAAAGCAATAAATATGAAAAGTATATCCGCCGGCTTCTATATATACGATATTAATCAAAATTCCACCTATCCATCCATTTTATAAAGGGGACTCCTTTATCATCGAACTGAACAGGCAGCCAGATGTAGCGTGAATCCGCCAGGCTCTTCGGACGCCACATATCCGCCATAAAGACAAATTGCCCTTTCTCCGGCAAAGGCAATATATAAGTACTTTGTCCTCCAAATGTCTTATCCGCATCTTCACCAACACAAGGGTTCGGCAGTTGCTTCCATTCGCCCAACATAGAATCAGCGGTTAGCAAACGGGCTTTATTAGGATCCCATCCCGTGCAGCCGGAAGTTATCATCCAATAAGTTCCCTCTTTCTTGAATATAGCAGGAGCCTCATTGTGTCCACCGGGGAAAATACGGATATATTTTCCTGTATGACTGAGATAATCATCGGCCAGTTCTGCAATCTGCAATGTCAGGTTATCTTCTGAGGAATAGATATGATAAGCCTTTCCGTCATCGTCCACAAATAAAGTCATATCACGGGACATTTGTCCGTCTTTCAGATCACGCTTTACGAACATACCTTTTGCAATAGCTTCATACCACTTCGGTGTCCACCATTCCTTATACTCTTCCGGATTCCACTTCATTTTCCGTTCTTTTCGGGTCATGTTCAAGGGGTAAGCTCCCGGATTGACCCTGCCGGAGCGAATGAAACGATAGGGACCGGTAGGAGAATCACTCACTGCAACGGCTGCACGCGCAGGTCCATAACCTTGTCCTTTCAGTTCTAAATGAAGCCACATGACAAATTTCCCGGTTTTCGCATTATAGATCACCTTGGGGCGTTCCATGATGCATCCTTTCTCAATGTCATGCCCTTCTTCCTCAGAGACAGCTAAGGCAATACCTTCAGATTTCCAGTTATACAGGTCTGTTGATGAATAACAGTTAATTCCCTTCTCTGTGACAAAACCGGATGCAGGACGGTGTTCTCCAAACCAATAATATTTTCCTTCATGGAAAAGTATTCCGCCACCGTGCGCATTGATTACATTGCCATCCGTATCTCTCCAGACCTTTCCGGAAGCGATTCCCTTTTCTTTCTGATAGACTCTTACATAATCTATTTCATACTTCATCGGCAGGGCGGCCTCATCAATCGGGCCACCGTTAATTCCGCCAATGGCGAGATTTAGTAACAGGTATTGTGGTTTTGTAAAAGGATTGGTACCTTTACCGATACTTCCATTCCTTGTGCTGCTCAGAGGAATTTCATTCAGCAGTTCATCGTCCAAATATAGTTTGATAGCCTCTTCATCCCAGTCCATGCGCCAGATATGGAACTTAGATGCCCAATCGGGATCTTTGTCAGTGAAATGCGAATAAGGAGTAGCCTGACTGTCCCATTTTGCATGCCATTGACGGTCTGTTCCCCAAGCAGCATTGGCTAAGATATGTGGTGTTCCTTTAATCTGATAATATTCCATGATATCTATCTCACCACATGAAGGCCATTCCATATTACTTCCCAATGTCCAGATAGCAGGCCATGCTCCTTTTGCCACAGGAATACGAGCCTTTATCTCAAAACGCCCATACAGAAACTCTTTCTTTCCGGCAGTAGTTACTGAAGAAGAGGTATAGTCAATAAATTCTCTCTTCTTCCGCCAATCATTACTTCCGGATACATAAAGAGGATTTTTACGGTTCTGCTCTTTCCGGGCTTCTATTATCAACAGCCCATTCTTGCAAACTGCATTGTCGGATTGGTACCATTGAGCTTCTTCATTACGCGCATATCCTTGCTCAAAGTTCCATACAGAAGAGTTCAAAGGACCATCTGCATTAAATTCATCACTCCAAACAAGTTGCCAGTCGTCCTGGGCAAATATGCATAGTGAAAATGACAAGCCCATCATTAAATTTACAATCTTCTTTATCTTCATACTAATTTGTTTTTCTTTGGTATATCCAAACCTATTGAACTATTTATCCCTAATAAATAAAATGATTCATATTTACATCAGCAAAAATAAGACTTCAATAAAAAATAAAGGACTAGAAATCGTGCAATTAGGTCGAACTTTAGATCATATTCATTGAAATGACTCAATAATGAGCATCTTTGCACGATTTTATACCGAATAGAACACATCTGAAGTCATATAATCAAACGCAGGAGACAAGTTCAATCATCTCATCCCCTGCATTTACTACCTATATAAAAAATACCTATCGATTACTTCGTCATTGTACCCCTCAAGCGATACCTCTTTCCACCGGACTCGTAATCGTAACAAAATGTAAATGTGCCATCCTCAAAACTAACGGTTCCGTTAGAAACCGGAAGATTCTTCCAGCCAGCCACTGTAAAAGTACCGTCCGGTTGGCGTGTAAACGTCACACCGTTGTTATCAATTGAGTTGAAATAGTCTTCAGTTGTTATGTTTCCCGTTGGTGAAAGATCTGAATTCTGCGTAACATTAAAGAAACGAGCCTGATCTTTATTCACTGCCTTCAACGTACGCTGCATATTAACGGAAGAAGGAGTCAGTTCTTCATCATTGTCAGTCAACGTATATCTGATGGCTACCATCTGATAAGTCCCTGAAAAGTCATTCGTTAAATTGAGATTCATTATGAGAACTGTATCCTTAGGCTGTTTCACGTAATCGGATACTGACTCAATTTTGAAAGTCAACGCATAAAGTTTATCACAATCCAATCCGGAAGTTTCGACAGTAAATGGCAACCGACTATATACATCGCCCGCTTTAATGGTCGTGCTCATTGACGGAAAACTGCAAAATTGATCACCCAACTTCTGATATTTTAATGGGGCATCCAACATATACTTATTATTGTACCATTCGATGGTAGCGTCATTGTGAGTCAAGACGACTTCCACATTCCGGTCGATATTCTGGCTACCTCCCGTAGCAATGGCAACATACGCATTTTGCGGACCATCGCCATACGCCACATCAAATTGCTGTACCACTTCATAGGCACCTACAATATAAACTTGTTTGTAGTATTGTTCACCATCCAAAGGGCTCTCTTTACTACAGGATGCAAATAATCCTGCAAGTAGCCCCAACGTATAAATAGTTCTAATTAGTTTCATATTTCTTTTGATTATATAGGTTTATCTCCATTCCGGATTTTGCACGAGGTTCTTGTTTTTATCCAACACACTCTTAGGTATAGGATAGAAATAGTGTTTGTACGAGAATGAACGCCGTGTCAATTTATCGTTCAAAATAGTTGTTGTGTAGAATTTCTGACGTTCATTGCTTCTTGCTTTGACGTTGCAACCGGAGATAGGACGATTGTATGCCTCCATAGCATCTCCCCAACGGCGCAAGTCGTGATAACGACGTCCTTCGCAAGCAAACTCTATTCTGCGTTCATGCTTAATCAGTTCACGGACCTTATTCCTGTCGGCAGCAACAGCCTCAGTAATTCCGGGCAGACCGGCACGATGACGAATCAGATTGAAATACTTCACAATATCAGCTGTATTATGTTCCACCGTCACTTGACTGCCGTTAGGCATCTCCATCGTATAAGGTTCTTTCAACTCATTAATAGCCTCCACATAATTCAGCAATGTTTCCGCATACCGGAAAACCGGGAAATATTTAGCTTTGACCGTACCCTTTTTCATCTCATCTTCCAAATGTCTATATTTGACACAAGTATAGCCTGTACGATTATAATCTTCAGGATGATCCGGATTAGCGGAAGCATATCCGTCGGAATAATAAGTAACCTCAATATTCTTGTACTGATTCTCCGAAGAAGAAGTGCCTGGCCAGAATGAATGGCAAAAGCCTATCGTTGCATAAAAACGAGGTTCGCGATTGTTATACATTCTAGCAGTGCTCGCTAGAAGTGTAAAGCCAGAGAAAGTTTGGTTGGCGCCGCCAATTCTTTCAAAATTAACGCTGGCATCCGGATAAGGATAGTCCTGACTGGATTCATTGATATCTTGTCCGTCCACCATTTGGTAAGCATCAATCAAGTCTTGTACGAGATTCAAGCCACCCCATCCACCTAATTTGAAAGGTGCAGCAGCCACCAATGGGGCATCACCTGTCGGCATTTGACAGGAATAGATAAATTCAGGATTAATCATCACAGGAATTTCACCACTGAATGTATAAGTCAACGAACGGTAATGGTCGATACCGGCTGCTCCCTTTGGATAAGGCTCATAATAATCCGGATCTATCTCTTTGATAAATTCTTCATTAGTGGGCAGATCCTTGCTATCTATTTCTTTGGGAGTCCAATACAACTCAAATTTATTTGAATCAATAATGTATTTTGAATAAGCGGCAGACACTCCCCATTTCGAATTATCATTTTCCTGCGAAATAAAGTTTGCGCCGTCACTTGTCCGCTGCCAGTCAGCATAAAACTTATTGCCGTTATACCACGGACTGGCTGCATACAATGTAATTCTCGACAAAGTAGCGTAAGCGGCCCATTGAGTAGGAAGCGTCACAACCGTTGAACTTTCTACTTCCAGTGGCAAGAACTGAATGGCCAGAGACATCCATTTACGGATTTCCAATACGCATTCATCGTATGTTCCTCGTTCCAGTGACATTTCGGCTACCGGCACATCCACATTAAAGGGCGTTTCCGGAACAATGGGCACAGGTCCGTACTGCAACATCAGCAGATAATAATAATATCCTACCAAAAAGTAGCATCGTCCCATCAACTCACGACGTTCAACGTCTGTCACATCGGGTACTTCATTGATTCTCGACAAGGCAGTGAGTGCCATACGAATACCCTGGTAATATTTGGGATAGTTATTGTAATATCCGTCATAAGGAGTAATCTCGTCCAGCAAAAACTTCATGCCGTAGTGCTGGCTATCATTCCAGGACATGAAATTCTCATCAGAAGCAATTTGGAACGGTGTAGAAGAATTTGACCAAAGTTTGCCTTCATTGGGTATATATTGCGCTGCACCGTTAATATACTGATCCAGGAGTTCTTTGCGAGAGAATACAGAGTCAAGAAAAGTCATCTGGTCAATATATTCTTCGACATCCAGATAATCACCGCAAGATTGCAGCCCGATGGTTATACTACAAACCATCGACAGAAATAAAGTCTTTATAATATTTGTTTTCTTTTTCATAATAATCGTCCTTTAGAAAGTTAAGTTCAACTGTAAGGTGTACATCCTTTGCAAAGGATATTCCGCTCCATTACCAGAGGCTTGCGATGGATCAAAAAGCTTCACTTTATCCCACACATGTAGATTCTCGCCTATCAGACTGAGAGTAGCAGATTCCACACCGACACGACTCTTCAACCAATTATTCGTAAAGCGGTAAGAGATATCTACATTTTTGAGGCGTAGATATTTACCGTCAGCTAACCAGAAGGTAGACTCCTGATTATTATTTTTATTTTCTCCATACGTTAGTCGCGGAAACTTAGCATTCGGATTCTCTGCCAATGCAGGATCAATGCCATTAGCCTCAGCATATTCTCTTGGAATCCAACGATTTCTTGGATCAGCAACCATTTCGAGTAAGTTGCCTCTTGATTCATTTAAGAAAGGATAGAATCCCCGACCACCTTGAAAATATTGTACTTTAGAGACTCCTTCAAACAAAATACTAACACGGAATGCCTTGTAGTTCCAATCAAGTGCAAAACCGTATTGTATAAACGGTACAGCAGAGTAGTTGAGAGGTACGACGTCATCTTTATCAATCTTACCGTCACCGTTCACATCCTTATACTTGATATCGCCCGGACGATAATTATCCATAAAGGTCTGTTTGGGACTACTTTTAATGTCATCCTCATCTTTAAATAATCCCAAAGCAATTAATCCGCGCTGTACTTTGTAAGGGACTCCGGAATTAGACTGATATGGATAATTCACCCCACTCTGTTCCCAGTAGATCACTTCGTTTTCAGCGTGAGTAAAGTTACCACGTACAGTAAGAGCCATATCCTTATTAAATGTATGAGTATAAGCTAGTGTACCATCCATACCCCACGACTTCATGCTTCCGATATTAGCATAAGGAAGTACATTGCTTAAACCACCCTCGTCCGGTATATTGGCACGCCTCTGGAAAATATCGGTTGTCTTCGTATGAAAGAAATCCACTGTCATGTCTACCTTATCATCAAAGAAACGGGCATCGATACCAAAGTTCGTTTTTGTACTGACTTCCCATTTTAAATTCATTGATCCGGTACGATTTTCGGCAAGTCCGGTTCCCCATGTACTGGAAACGTTACCTAAAGTAGTTAAATAAGGGAATCGAATATCATTACCATTCTCATCTTTCAGACGATCATTTCCTACCCGTCCCCAAGAAGCACGGAACTTCAGGAAGTTATTGAATGGGAGCAGGTTTCTATACCAATCATATTGCGTAGGCACCCACCCCCCGGAGATAGAGGGGAACCAACCGTAGCGACGTTCTTTATTGAAATTTTCCGAACCGGTATAGCCAAGATTACCTTCTACGAGATAGGTATCTTTATAAGAATAGGTAGCGCGGAAGGAAAGTGCCTGATAACGTTTGGGAATGCTGACCAGCACACCGTTTCCCCAATCCACATTGGTCAGTTCCTGGCGGTAAAAATGCGCCAACCCCGTCACACGGTGATCTTGATTAAACAAACGTTTATAGTTGGCGGCAGCTTCGAAATATAATTCCCGATTGGATGCTGATGCTTGTATTGCTGTCATATCCTCCTTATTTACAGTACGCACAGTTTTCAAGCTACCATCCAAATAACGTCCATCTTTGGGATCGGCATAATATTGTTCGGGGTTCATGTGTCTGTCGACTATGTGTGCACCATTCATGGAGAATGAGAACAAGCCACGTACTGACAATCCCTCTGTGATTATACCCAAATCCTGCGACAAGCCTACATTTATTTTGGTAGAATACGTCTCATTGGTAGTATATCCCATGTAATTCAGGCGTACATACGGTGATTTATCCTCCAGATTAGTGCCATAAGCAGGCAACTGACCATTAGAGTACCTCACTGGAACCACAGTAGGAGGTAAGTTCGCTTGCGATTCCCACAGGTATTTATTGCTTGAGCCTGTTCCTGGTGCGTTTTGTGTCTTGATTACTGCTTCCAAATTCAAACTCAACAAAGTTGTTTTTGTAAGGTCAGCATCAATATTCGTACGGAAATTATATTTATGATAGTTTACATTAACGTCATGTTTGCTTGCAGACTTATCCTGTTTAAATAGAGCTTCAGAGTTAAGGATACCCAAACTCATATAGTAGCGAGCACTTTGTCCACCACCGGAAATACTTAAATGGTGTTGATTGTTAATTACATGATCTTTCAAAATCACATCACGCCAATTCACATTCGGATATAAATCCGGGTCAAGACCTGTTTTGAATAATTCTAGTTCAGTAGCAGAATATACCGGGTCGTCTCCACGAACAGAGCGCGCTTCATTCGCCAATGTTGCATATTGATAAGCATCGGCATATTCCGGCATACGGGGTGAATAAGAATAAGTAGCATTAGTTTTGAAATTGACATGCAACTTTCCGGCTTTTCCTCGCTTCGTAGTAACTACAACTACACCATTGGCACCGCGAGTTCCATAAACGGCTGTTGCCGATGCATCTTTCAGAATACTAAAACTTTCGATATCAGCAGGATCAAGATCGTTGATATTTCCTTCGATTCCGTCTATCAACACCAATGCACTAGAACTGGCGCCAAACGTACTCATACCACGAATCCAGAACTCCGAGAAGTTGTTACCAGGTTCGCCACTTCGGGTCACGGCAATAATGCCCGGCACGCGTCCACCCAACATGTTACTCACCGATACCGCAGGAGCTTGAATCCCTGCCGGGTCTACATTGGTGATAGCGCCTACTACAGAAACCTTTCTCTGAGTATCACGCCCCACTACCACAACCTCATCAAACTCATTGACCGCCTCCTTCAAAGCAATCTTCTCTTTCAGTTTCGTAGCAGTATATTTAATTTCCCGAGTTTCATAACCTATATAAGAAAATACGAGTGTACTTCCGGCAGGAACACCTGTCATCTTAAACCGTCCGTCAAAATCGGTAACAACTCCTACACCCTGTTTTCCTTTTATCTGAACAGACACTCCGATGAGTTCCTGTCCTTGCTCGTCCAAGACGATACCCGCAACATCTATTCCGCCTTGGGCGAACATAGTTGCTGACATGAATACCCAAAATAGTACTAAAATACTTCGTTTCATATTTATGTTTTTCTTAGTGATTATTCTACTGCATACTTCCTAATAGCTTTTCCCCAGGCTTCAGCTATCCAATAGCCACCTTCACCATCGTAACAAATATCATAAGGATAGTTAAAGGTAGCTTCCAGCGGTGTGCCATCTATCTGACTTGCTACATCTACCTGACCAGCTACAGTAGATACATAGCCATCAAGAATATCCAACTTGCGCAAGCAGTACCCCTTAAATCCATCAACAATATAAAAGTTTCCATCTTCGTCCACTGTCATTCCGTTGGGTTGGGCAAACAAAGCTTCTTCCCGAAGACCATCTTGCACTGTCTTTTGGGTAGCCGACCCACAGAACCATTCACATTCTCCATCAGGAGTAATCTTGTAAACTGAAGACAGATTCTGGTCAGACATGTAGAAATTGCTATCTACAAAATAATAAATAAGATAAGGGCCAGGATTTGTGCCAAGAGATCCTGAGAGTTCCAGTTGCTTTATTAATGTTACCTCTTGTGTCTTCACATTGAAGCGACCGAAATTCTTGTTAGAATCAACAAAATAGAGCCATTCTTCTGTCTCATCCAATGCAACAGCACCAATTTTACCACTAAAAGTAGAACCAAGCTGTCCGATACGTGTAGGTGCCCAACCACTTGCTTTCATATAGACATATACTGTATGAGTCCCTTCCCAACCAATACTATACACTCTTTGTTTGTCTTTGGTAACAGCAGGCTTTCCACCTTTAAAACCCGGATGAACGGTAGTCACCTTGTTATCATCCACCGAAATCAAACGGACACGAGGATCATCTCTTTGATAAGCAAGTACCGTATTATTTCCTACGGCTGCAATTCCCCACATGTACTTGAACTTTGCAGATGCAAGGTCACCATCATCATTCCCATCTTTTGAAGCCGAACCAGAGATGGTAGAAACATTCTGGGCCTGTTCATACTTAAATGTGCCATCTGTAGTCACTTCCTTCCCATCAACAATTACCTTGATACGGTTTCCACCCGGCAATTGTCTGGGTGCAAGACAATAAAGGGTATTGTTATCGATACCTATTACTGTAGATAAGCGTTCTGCTGCCTCGTCCACAAAATAAACTTTCACCTTTGATTTGTCTGTACCAAAGTTAGAACCTTTAACGATAACCTTTTCCCGTAGCTTGCCCTCTACCGGCATAAAGCTCTCCACTGTAACGGGCTGATTCGGATCATAAGTCGCCCCAGTGGTTTTGTTGTCATCGCTATCTTTACAGCTTCCTATCAAAAAGAGAAGTGTTAGCACTAAAGAATAGAAAATGCAATTTTTCATAGCAAAAATATTAATGAATTAATAAATAATGATTAGTCTCAAGATTACGTCCGAACAGTATGACATTTAAGACTCCATACTTTGAGCTAGTTGTTTTCTTTGTTAATGTTTCATTTTTCATCATATTAGTATATATTTAGAATTGTCAATTGTTTCACCGACTTATCAGCCTAGATGTCAACGAATGCAAACATAGACCATTCTAATGTCAACAAAGAGTAATAATCATCTTTATAGGGAGAATTATAGTGATTAACTTATTTTCCTCCTTTATGAATGATAATTCTCCCTATAAAATGCTGTATTTAACTCTTTTCTATGTGGTTATGAATCTGCGACCCAATTATTACAATCATTGCAGTCAAATACAATAATCCCTTTCTCTATAAAAAATAAGACCTGCGAATGCATGAATTAATTCGTCCGCCTATGGGCAACGTTTCGTCCGGCTATAGGCAAACGCAATGTCGTCTATAGGCAAACTTGCGTCCGACTATAGGCAGACGAATTAATTTATGTACTGAAAGGGATTATTTATAGCACAAACCGGAGCTAAATTTAGCATTGAAATTCTTTATCCAATAAACGACTTTTAGATTTATATGATTTGAATTTATATATGAACGGTCTGGCTCATTTTTACACCAAATTGAATTATATCTCATCCTATAATTTTCAATAAATGATCCGTCGCATTAAATAAAGTACTATTTTTGGAAATCATGTCTTTCAACTTTGACAGGTGATATAGAGGCATTTTATAAGCGAATTATTAATCATATATTCAACTTTAAATTAGAAAATTATGGAAAAACAGATTTTGAATTTCGTTTTCATTTCAGTATGCTCATTTCTGTTATTCATTAGTTGCAGTAGTGAAGACAGTATAAATGATTCTCATTACACTCAACAATGTAATGTGACAACTCGATATTCATCTGTCGGATGGGGCATTGCTAGATGTACAATAAAAGGAAGAACAGTTTTTATAGAGTGGAATTTCCCAACTGCATCAGAAAAACCAGTTGGTATGTTGTTCACGTTACGCTCAAACTTCTATGGGTATATAGATTCATTTGAAACTTTCGAAGAAGAAATGGTCGGAACAAGAAGCTTTGAACTCCCTACTTCCTTCACATTCATTCAAGGTGATACACTTTGGCTAGAAATAAAGGATGGGGGAGGATTGCCCGTTACTTTACAATTGACATCTATTGACATAGATGAATATAGCGGTCAAAGTAGTAGCGAACCTAAATGTGATCACAATTTTGATTTTAGAGACACAAGCATCACAGTAGGATTAGATCTAAGTACTGGCAAAATCGAAGGGTCTATTGGTTATACTAAACGATGTAGACTTATAATGGTTTACAGCTATTATGATTTAATGCACAAGAAAACAATCCGTGGATATTGCTGTCAAGATATAGTCAATGGCATCGTGAATACAAATTGGAATGATGGTCCCTATATTCATAGTTATTATTATATGTCCAATGTAGAATGTGAACTTCGAATATATAGTTTATCTTGTGACAAAAGGATTCCTGATTCAGATACAAGCTTTAACAACAGCGGAAACTGTACCAATTATTTAAGAACAACATTCTCTTTTTCTGGAAATACTCCTCTATATTCTCTTTCTGAATATATGGCAATTGTCAAATAACAACAAGCATTAGAGTTTATTGAAAATATTTTTACATTCATGCGTATACATATATAAAAATACACACATATTAACTCTGCTTTATTTTTGAAAGATGGGAAATTCTCTAATTACCATAAATTCTGAAAATATCCCATCTTTCTATCATCATTATTAAGAAGAATCGTTTTAAAGCAAAATTCTTTACTCTTATTTTTTTTCTTCTCGAGTAAACCGTACTATATAGACAGATAATAATCTGTTGACAAGATCAATTCATATCTGATGCGAATAGCTCAGACCCTGTTCGAAAAAGGCACAAAAGCTCTACCTTTCCAAGAAAAGGTGAACACCTTGCATTCAGCCTTTTCAGCTTCGCTCGCAAACGCCTTGCCAGAAGTGGATATCGGCTGAAGGCACTCTTCTGTGCCCCACTACTAAGATGTTCCAGGAGAGGGTAGGTGCTTTCAGCCCTTTCAGCCTGAAAAATAATTCGTTCGAACGCCAGTAGTTTCTCACAAAACAGAGGCTGTATTTTCGTATAACAGAGGCTCTATTCAGTACAAACAGAGGGTCTGTCCGACGCAAACAGACCCTCTGTTTGTTTCTGGACTATTAGTCTGTTTACTAATTTAAATAAGCCGATATTCCACCAACCTTCATCTCGGGGCTGAGTGACATTCACCTCGGTGGCGAATGAAATTCAGCCTCGAGCTTACGGAATTCAGCCCACGTGGTGAGTAACTATAACTTGTAATCCCAAAACTGAAAGGGCTGAAAGCACTTATCCCCTCCCAAAACATCCCAGAGACGGGGTATAAAAAAGCGCCTTCAGCCGATATCCACTTCTGGCAAGGCATTTGCGAGCGAAGCTGAAAAGGCTGAATGCTAGATATAATCCAATAGTAGTACGGAGGAAAGTCAGCACATCATTCATTGGATAGTTGTACATCTTCGACTCAAATGTTGTACAAGAATCAAGCAACTCAAGTACTTACAACCATTAAGTCCTATACTTATTGGGGAGTACTCTTTTAGATGTCTGATTCATTTCTTATACAAGAAGTTCATTCATAACCAAAGCAGAAATGCATTAAATGTATTTTTGTCATTCAGACGACCAATGAGAGAAAGAATCTCATTTTTTGTGTACAGGAAAAAAGATTCTTCGTCGTTATACTCCTCTGAATGACAGAGGCTATGATGGACCAGACTTAATCTACTTCTCTACATCTTGAATAAACCGTTCAATATAATCAGTCGGCAGCATCCCGAACTCTTTCTTAAAACACACACTGAAATACTTCGGATCATTAAAACCTACGATATATGCCAATTCTGAAACACGAATATTATTTCCCTTTTCTTCCATGATCCGGCAGGCAGCTTTCAAACGCACATTGCGAATAAAAGCAGAAGTATTCAAACCTGCCAAAGATTTCAGTTTCTTATATAGAGTCGATTTACTGGTAATCATTTCTTCGGCAAATTGTGTCTGGTCAAATGCAGCATCTGCCAAATGATTATTCACGCATTCAATGGCACGCTTTATAAAGTCTTCATCCAGACTTGTATAATTCAAGTCCTTTACTTCAAACACCAATTGATTCTTGAAGTCGCGTGCCGTGCGTTCCTTATACTTCAGCAGGTTACGGATACGGGCATGCAACACCGTCAAGTTAAAAGGCTTGCTAATAAAAGCCTCCGCACCAGCTTCATACGCTTCTGCACGGTCTTCTTCCTTATTCTTGGCAGTCAATAGAATCACCGGAATATGGCTGATTTCCAAATGACCTTTTACGTACTTACAGAATTCGATGCCATTCATTTCGGGCATCATCACATCCGATACAATCAGGTCAATATCCTCATTCTCCAATACCGTAATTCCCTCTTTCCCATTTTCGGCAGTAAAGACATTATAATCACGGTTCAGAAGTTTAGTCATCAATTGCAGCAACTCCTCATTGTCTTCGACCAGTAAGATAGAATTGGCTTTCTCCGCCACTTCTTCTACTTCATTGGCAGCTTCCACTTGCGTGACTTCATAAGTCACCGTCTTCTGTATCGGCAAGATTGCTTCATTATCTATTTGTTCTTCTTCATAATAAGAACGGTCAATAGGAATCCTCACGATGAACTCTGTTCCCTGATCGACTTCACTCTCTACTGAAATGGTTCCTCCGTGCAACTCCACCAAATCTTTTGTCAGGGAAAGTCCGATACCGGTGCCGATAGTATTGAACTTTCGATAATCTCCTTCGTAAAAGCGTTTGAACAGCATTTTCTGTTTCTCTTTTGAAATGCCTTTCCCGTTATCCTTCACTTTCAAGAGCACAAAATCTTTATTTTCATCATAAGACAAAGTTACTTGGATAAATCCGCCTTCCTTATTGTATTTAGCAGCGTTAGACAACAGATTATATAATATCTTATCCAATTTATCTGTATCGAAATAGCCGACAATAGCTTCCGGGTCGCAAAGTACAGAGAAATGTATCTTTCGTTTCTTCACCAGCGGTTGAAAACTTTCAGTCTCTCTTTTCACAAAATCCGCTATATCGCCCGGAGAAACACGCAATTTCAAATTTCCTGTCTCTGCTTTACGGAATTCAAGAATCTGCTGCAACAATCGTATTAATCGCTGTATATTGCTATTCATCACCGTATATAAATCATTATGACTAGGTGCCTGTGTCTTCAACTCATCCACCGTAGCCGAAATAATAGTCAACGGAGTTAACAGCTCATGCGTAATATTAGTAAAGAACTGCAATTTCGCATGATTCAATTCTTCTGCTTTTGCTTTTTCTATTTCACGCAGGCGCAATGCATTCCGAAGCAACATACGGTTCTTTGTTGTACGGTAAATCAAAATTCCTACGACCAACACCCATATTATATATAACAGATATGCCCACCAGGTAGCCCAGAACGGAGGAAGGACTACCACTGTCAATTCACGCACATAGCCACTCCATTCTCCGTTCTCATTGGTTGCTTTCAACTGAAAAGTATATGTCCCGCTCGGCAGATTGTTATAATAAGCAAAGCGGCGGTCTGCATCCGTATACTGCCAATCCCTGTCAAAGTTCTGTAGCCGGTAAGCATATCTGTTTAGTTCGGGATTCTTATAGGTAAGGGCGGCAAATTCAATACTAAAATTATTGTATTTATGAGGAAGTTCAATCTTACTGGTATAGGTAGGCATTACCGGTGAAATCTTTTGTTGCAGTTCGACCGGCAATTTACTGAAAGAATGATTGAATATTTTAATATCTGTTATCAGGAAATTGGTTTCCTGAGAAGGTATTTCCATTTTATCAGGAAAAAAACTGTTGTACCCCTTATGTCCTCCAAAAAACAATTCTCCATTTCGACTACACGATGAATTGACTATAAAGTTATCCTGCAACCCATCGGCAGAAGTATAGATATGGGTTGAGAAATCATTTCCAACAGCAGCTACATAAAGTTTCACTAGTCCGGAAATCGTTCCCAGCCATAAATTACCACTTTTATCTTCTTCTATGCTAACGATAACGTCTCCCGGAATACTATATGCACGCGTTTTTTCCTCAAATTCTCCTTTGTTACGATTATAAAGGTATAATCCTCCTCCCTCAGTCCCTGCCCACAATCGACCAAAACGATCAAGATGTATACACAAGACTGTATTCGTGATTAGTTTACGATTATGAAAACTATAATTCTCATATTTCAATGTGGAAGGTTGACGGACATCCCCCGTTATATGAATCACACCCAAATTAGAAGTTGCCAGCCAGACACTGTTATCCATATCCTTTATGATATCTCTTACATATATCCAGCCTGCCGACAAACTATCATTAAAGTTCATCGTTTCAAAGCGATAGTCTGTACCGTCAGCCAATCTGACCCCTATTCCTCCTCGCGTGCCAACCCAGCAATTCCCTTCATAATCTTCATATAAAGCCGACACACAATCAGAAGTAAGGAAACCGCTATTCTTTGTAGTCAAGTGTTTTACCTTTTCACCTTTCCGATATACGTAGATTCCTCCATTATACATACCAAACCAGATTTCACCACTCTTCTTACGCTGGGTAACTGCGAAAAGGGATGGCAAATCTTTTAACCCCGAAAATTCCGGTATGTGCGAATACATCTTTAGCTTTCCTGTTTCATACTCTCTACAGGCTAGTCCGTAAGTTCCTACTCCAATCCATAGGTTTTGATCTGAATCAGCAAATAAGGTACGAACGGAAGTTACCGGAATATCTTCATCTCCAAAGTTAAGTGTATATAAAGCAAATGTAGATTGACGTGTATCAGCCATCAGAACTCCTCCCCCAATAGCCCCTATCCACATATTCCTCTGAGCATCACGCATAATCGAGTTAACCTCGTCAGAAGGAATACGATAATCTGTTTTTCCCGATTTATAATTAATAAATGCGTCCGGTTCATCAAGTTTTAAGATACTCAACCCACTACGTGTACCAACCCACAGGGTGTGAGTATTGATATCTTCTGCTATATCATATACTATATTATCAGACAAACTGGAATCATCACCGTTCTCATGCAGAAAACGCTGATAAGACACACGTTGCATATCTTTAGGATTCTGCAATTTAAAAAGACCATATCCCCAACTCCCTACCCAAATATCTTTATTACTATCTTCATAAATTACATGAGAAGAATATTGGTCATTGATTTTCGGATATATTTCCACTTTATCTGTGGATGGAGAATAACGAAATAAGCCTTGTGCCCAAGTTCCAATCCAGAGATCGCCATCTGAATCTTCTAATAATGATTTTATGGTAACATACCGCAGTCTACTATCTCCAAAGTCATCTCCACAAACTACAAAAGTATCTTTCTCTGCAACATAACGACATAAACCGTTATCCGTCCCCACCCAAACTGTATTATCACGAGTCACACACAGAGCAGACACTACATTGTTAGAAAGATATGGTGCTTTATACTTTTTTATTTCTCCGGTTCTTTTATCCATCACGTTCAGTCCTTCCGATGTACCAATCCAAAGATTATTATTATTATCATCAACCAAACAAGTGATGCTATTGGTAGTCAATAAATCCGGAGAGTAAAGATTGGATTTATAAAGAGTGGTCTCATAGCCATTATACTGGCAAAGTCCATTACGAGTAGCGAACCAGATAAATCCATCTTTATCTTGATACACTTTTTGTACTTCATTTGTCGGCAAGAAATATGGAGCAGAAAGTTGCTTAAATTTGAGGTTGTAGATGACATCCTCTGTCGCCAATAACAAAGCAGACTTCAAAAGCAAAAACAAAATCAAAAAACTCAGCTTATAATAAAGGATAACGATTCGCGTGTTTTTCATATGATCATATTTTGTTCGTTAAATACAAATATAATACTTCACAACTGTATATACGACCAAAATTATGAATAAAAAATTTAATAAACAACGATTAGACAGTTCTAGCTTTACAGATATACTGATAAGTAGAACTTTTTGAAGGGAAATTCACCATATAGGCATTTAAGACTCATCACTATACATAAAAAAATACAGTGGAAAAACACTTCCACTGTACATTTCTCATATTTTAAAATTACTCAAATAGAATCGTTTTTATCTCTTTCGTATCCAGACGCACTGTCACTTGTTTCTTATCTTCCGAAATTTCTATCGACCGGACCGGATTCAACTCTTTCTTTGTAAAGCCATTCTTAGCTTCATTCTTCTTCCAAAGTTGAAGTGTCATATAAATCTTGCTACCAGCCAATTTATCAGAAGCCATAATCAAAGCACACTCATCACTGACAGGATGTAACCCTTTCGGATACGATGTATATAGTTTATCCCATCCAGCCAATGGTATCATAGCCAGTTCATACTCTCCGTTATCAATAACCGGAATATCCAGCTTGCCGACCCTTCGGGATGTTTCTTTAAATACACCATTCAAACGAGGCAGTGAATAATGTCCCAAACAGATTTCCGTCGGTTCGGAGACCGAAACTTTATCCACTCTCAAGATTCCGTTCGGTAGCGGAATATCGGCCAGTTGATATCTTACTGTACTGTCTGTTTCAAGTACGGCATCACGGCGATAGATACCGTCTTTAAAACTTTGGAACGTATAAAGCCGTAATACTTCCCACTCGCCTTTCTGATTCTTTGTTCCGTAATTCATGGATATTTCTCCGTTCTTACCATCCGCCATCCACGGGAATTCCGTATTGTAAGCCAATTTGTTATAATTCTCCGTACTACGAAACTTCTGCCAGTCCTTTGCAACAGTTTCATGGCACCATGAGCGCATCTCAGCGCCTCCGCTATTCGGATAATTCGTAATCAACAAATTGGTTCCCGGCTGAAACTTATTATAGACATTCCCTTTTTTCAGTTCTTTATCCCAAGGACCGTTATTTTCGGTAGCAGACCAGAAGTCTGAGTTTTCCGGTAACAGCAAACTCAAAAAAGCTTTTCCGCACCAGTATACACTACCCCGACAACTATAAATCTGCACAGCAGGAGCAAACGGACCATAAAATCCCATCGTTGGAACCCCTTCTTCCAGAAATTTCGGATTTTCCAGAAATTGCAGCAAAGTAGAAGAAGCAATCCTCCTTATCCAGCCATAATTTACATCGCCACTTTTATCATATTCCCATAGAGACAACGGGGCAGTCGCTGCAAAACGATAGCAGATGCTTCGTCCCCACATATTCATCTTACCATCCCGGCTAAACATATATGGATAGTTAGCTACCATATCATGCTGGTTTGCCATGAACTGCTGTGCCAACTGGGGAAATTGCTTCTTGCCAAACATTTCTGCCCAAATGGGACCGTATGTCTGATAAGCCCACGCACTGTAATAATCATAAGCCGGAGCATCATTGTACCAGCCTTCACCCCGATAACGTGCCAGCAGTTTCTTCAAATTCGACTCCAGATAGCTCTCATCCACTGCATAGCCCTGATCTTTCAGAAAACTTAAAATAAAGACATTAAAGAACATCCAGTTAGAGCCGATGGTCGGTCCTTCTCCGTAGCTCAGCATGGTTACAGCAAGCGAATCCTTTTGCGCTTTTGTCAGCGGGTCCCACAAAACAGCCTGAGCCGCTTTCATTGAAATAGCCAAAGACCCTAACTCCAGTAACGTCTGACTAGGTCCTCCTTTACGATGAGGAATAAAACTCGGACTTTTCGGATTAGAGATACCAACTAATTGGTGCCGATAGTAATCTGCTACTCTTATTCCATTCATTACCAGTTCCGGATTATCTTTCAACAGGGGTGCTGCAATAAATAAGGTTCGTGCCAGCCCCTCCAGCTTAGCAACCGGAACTTGGCCGTCATTATTGGGATATGTTTTGTCCAGTTGCTTCGGAAAGTACATCTGGTCATCCAACGTATGGATATAACCGAATGCTCCTCTCAGCAGATACTCACCCGCCTGTATCCAGTGTTGACGTGTCATTCCCGTATAAGGACTCTTTTGAAAGTCAGGCTGCTGTACAGTAAACACACTCTCCTGAGCAATGGCGACTGACAGTTCTGCCAACGGGAGAACAAATAATAAAAGAACTCCTATCACAAAATCTCTTAAAACTTTCCTTCTCATTGTATTTCTATTTTTTGATCCAGCAATCCGTTAATATACACACATAATACTCCCTTCTTATACTCCAGCTCTAACTTGAAACTCCCGTACTTTTGTGGAGTGTACCACTCACCGCCTGTATTGCGCGAAGTTGTTTTCCAGCAATCAGATGTTCCAAGTATATTTGTGCTAGGATATACCTTTCCGTTATATCTAACTTCCGGTTTCATGGTTTGTCCGTTCAGATAATATTGAAGATCGCCCAATTGTAAAAGGCACCCTTGATAATTGTCCGCATCCAGAGTGACCGTTTGTTCCAATACAAAAGCCACCTTCGGGTTGAACTTAAAATCCTTCTCCGCTACAACATTTTTCTTTTTCTTCGCACCCGGGAAACCTTTAAAATCACAGGCAATCCCTGTGCAATAACCTTCCGGATACCGTGAACTGACAATCCAATCGTAATAATTGCCATACATCCATGTGAGCCGCAAAGGCGTATTTTTTGAATCAGGTATTATATAAGGACGGACATTATTCTGCTGCGAGTCTTGCGTAACCGCTTCTGTAGAGACCACCTCCCCGGCCTCGTTCAAGATAAATTTCATGATCTCGTAAACCTTCCCTTGCTTTCCTTCCACAGGCAACGAGCAATAAACATGATTCGTATTCGACGGATCTATAGTCATACCGGCACTGTAACATTTCTCCAAGTTTGGTGTCTGGTGAAAATGACCACCGGCGTTACCAAGGAATGTCTTCTTCCATTCGTGTCCGTTCCACTTCGCATAATAGTAATCATGGGAATTCTTATCACTGCTGATTCGCACCATTGCAATGACCGGATTATCATTCTCATCCAAAGCAACCTGCCATACCCAATCACGTGCGGATGGATTATCTACCAGAGTAGATGGATACTGACGCACATAGTCACCCGTCTTATTCACTTTAAAAGTACCGTCAGCAATAGTCGAAAGAGTATTCCCCTTAACATCCTTCAACTGCAAAGAATGAACATCTATATAATTAAAGTACAAAAAATTAGGATTCTCATTATCCGGATGACCGGTCGTATAAGCAAAATAAATTTTATCTTTCCCATTCGACATATACTTGGCATAAGGACGGGCCCCGGTAGACTGTACTATCTGATACGGTCCCCATTCCACCGCCACCTGATCATTCTGATCGGGCAACGACAGCTTGGCGATAGTAGGGTGCCAGCCAATCCCCCGCCAACATAGATAGATATGTTCCGGATCATCCGATAAAATAAACGGGGACGGATAGGTGGTATTGTCCTTTGTTTTAATCACCTTTTCCTCTCCCAATGTCGTAATATCTCCGGGAATGCGGGAAATACGATAGTAGAAACAAGGCTCATCCGTGTGACGGGAATAAAAGATCATAATCCGTTCATCCGGCAATACCAGAAACGTCGGATTATTGTGATCATCCGGTTGAAAATAAGAACGGATCAGTACCTCGTCCTGTCTTTTCTTTTTAAAGTCATACTGCATCGCTTTAATATTGCCGTGTATATCAATATAGCCGATATATGTCTTGTTTATTGTACCTTTTTCATTCTCATAATGCAATGCGCGCGGATCAGCAAACCAACACCAAGCTCCTTCGGAAGTTACTTCATACACTTGAGAAGATGCTACATTTTTATCACTGCCGGGATTTACAGTGTCAACTTCGTGTCCCTGCACCGACAGCAAATGACAGAACAAATATAAAATCAGAAAAGGTAAAATCAGCTTTGCTCTCATGGTAACCAACTATTTTTTAGATTCAGCGCAAAAATAATGCTTTAGATACAAAAGGACATCCGAATACCGTTCATTAAAGTCCAAATTTAGATCATCTTCCCTATTATGAATGATAATTACCCTCCTTTGACAGATATGTAACCTTTTTATTTAGGTGGATCCCCTATCTTTGTCGTACTTATAATATAACAAAAATCTAACTGTAAATATCATGAAGCATTTATTTACCAAAATCTTTCTATTCCACTTATTACTCATCGGAGCAGTACAAGTAACGGCACAAAATAAGAAATCCGGTAACCCTATTCTACCGGGGTTCCATGCCGACCCGGAAGTACTGTATTCTCATCAGACAAAACGCTATTATATTTACCCCACCAGTGACGGATTTCCAGGATGGGGCGGAAGTTATTTTAAGGTCTTTTCATCGAAGAATTTAAAGACATGGAAAGAAGAGACTGTGATTCTGGAGATGGGCAAAAATGTGTCTTGGGCAAACGGAAACGCATGGGCTCCCTGCATTGAAGAAAAGAAGATAGACGGGAAGTATAAATACTTCTTTTATTATAGTGCCAACCCGACGACCAACAAAGGCAAGCAGATAGGAGTTGCCGTAGCCGACTCCCCCACCGGACCTTTCACAGATCTGGGCAAACCTATCATCACCTCTTCTCCCACAGGACGGGGACAGCAGATTGATGTGGATGTATTCACCGACCCCGTATCCGGCAAAAGCTACCTCTATTGGGGTAACGGTTACATGGCAGGAGCCGAGCTCAACGACGACATGCTGTCCGTCAAAGAAGAGACAACGGTAGTATTAACTCCCAAAGGAGGGACTTTGCAGACTTACGCATACCGTGAAGCTCCTTACGTTATTTATAGAAAAGGAGTTTACTACTTCTTCTGGTCTGTAGACGACACCGGTTCCCCCAACTACCACGTTGTTTATGGTACCGCCCAGTCACCACTCGGTCCGATCGAAGTAGCCAAAGCCCCGATAGTACTCATTCAAAATCCAAAAGAAGAAATCTACGGACCTGCCCACAACTCTATCCTGCAAGTACCGGGAAAAGACAAATGGTATATCGTATACCACCGTATCAACAAGAACCATCTGAATGACGGACCGGGCTGGCACCGCGAAGTATGTATTGACCGGATGGAATTCAATCCGGACGGAACAATCAAACAGGTAATCCCGACACCATAACACCACAACAGAGATTCATACTAAAATAATACCAAGATGAAAAACGTTCTGACTGCGACATTCCTGACCTGCATCTGCATAACAGGCAGCGCGCAAATAAATCATGGATATCCTATAGACCCTGTCCCCTTTACTTCCGTTAAAGTGACGGACAACTTTTGGGGACAGCGCCTTCAAGCAAGCCGTGAAGTAACCATCCCTCTGGCATTCAGCAAATGTGAAGAGACGGGACGTTACGAAAACTTTGTAAAGGCAGCACATCCCAGCGATACCTACAAAGTAGAGGGCTTCTCTTTCGACGATACCGATGTATACAAAACAATAGAAGGAGCCAGTTACTCTCTGCAAACCTATCCGGACAAGAAACTGCAAAAGTACATTGACAGCGTACTCGTCATTGTTGCCGGAGCACAGGAACCGGACGGTTACCTTTATACAGCCCGCACCATGAACCCGAAGCACCCGCACAACTGGGCAGGAAAAGAGCGTTGGGTAGCGGTAGAGAACCTGAGTCATGAGTTCTACAATCTGGGGCACATGATAGAAGGAGCTGTAGCACATTATCAAGCTACCGGAAAACGAAACTTCCTCGATATCGCCATTAAATATGCCGACTGTGTCTGCCGTGAAATCGGCAACGGCCCTCAACAGAAGAAATACGTACCGGGGCATCAGATAGCCGAAATGGCTTTAGTCAAACTATACATGGTGACGGGAGACAAAAAGTATCTTGATCAGGCAAAGTTCTTCCTAGATACCCGTGGATATACCAGCCGGAAAGACGCCTATAGTCAGGCACACAAACCTGTGGTAGAACAGGATGAAGCCGTAGGACATGCCGTACGTGCCGTATATATGTATTCCGGCATGGCAGATGTGGCAGCCATCACCGGAGACAGCAGCTACATCAAAGCGATAGACAAGATTTGGGACAACATCGTTTCTAAAAAAATTTATATAACCGGAGGCATCGGTGCACGCCATGCAGGCGAAGCATTCGGCAACAACTACGAGCTGCCTAACCTGTCCGCTTATTGTGAAACCTGCGCCGCTATCGGCAATGTATACATGAACTACCGTCTTTTCCTGCTGCACGGAGACGCCAAATATTTCGATGTCCTGGAACGCACACTATACAACGGTCTGATATCGGGTGTATCACTGGACGGAGGTTCTTTCTTCTACCCCAACCCGCTGTCTTCTAACGGAAAATACAGCCGCAAACCTTGGTTCGGCTGCGCCTGCTGCCCTTCAAATGTCAGCCGTTTCATTCCGTCATTACCGGGATATGTATATGCCGTGAAGAACGATCAGGTATACGTGAACCTTTATCTTTCCAACAAAGCCGAGCTAAAGGTAGACAAGAAAAAGATTCTGCTGGAACAAGAAACCGGCTATCCCTGGAATGGGGACATCCGCCTGAAAATAACGCAGGGCAATCAGGACTTCACCATGAAACTCCGTATCCCCGGCTGGGTACGTGGCAATGTACTTCCCAGTGACCTGTATTCTTACGCCGACAATCAGAAACCTGCCTACCAAGTATCCGTAAACGGACAGACAGTAGAAAGCGATGTCAATGATGGCTACCTCAGCATCGCCCGCAAATGGAAAAAGGGAGATGTGGTAGAGGTACATTTCGACATGATCCCCCGAATAGTAAAGGCAAATCCCAAAGTAGAAGCCGATCACGGACGTGTTGCCGTTGAACGCGGCCCCATCGTTTATTGCGCAGAATGGCCGGACAACAGATTCAACGTCCACAGCATACTTCTCAACCAGCATCCGCAATTCAAGGTAACAGACAAACCGGAGTTACTTTACGGCATCCGTCAGATAACGACCGATGCGCAGGCATTAAGTTATGACAAAGCAGGAAAACTGGTAACTAAAGACGTAGAACTCACATTGATACCCTATTATGCCTGGGCACATCGGGGCGAAGGCGACATGGAAGTATGGCTGCCTATCGATGTAAGCGCCACGTCGGCACAGCCACAGGAAGCGGGACAATGGGAAGATAACGGATTCTTTAAGAATTAATAATAAGCTGAGTCGAAGATAAGAAAGTACAGAGAGCTTTTTAGGCACGGATTTCACGGATGAACACGGCTTTTATTCATTAAGACCGTGTAATCCGTGAAATCCGTGCCTAAAATAATATTATTATATCAATCAGCCATTATCTTCACATCCGGTGAAGGGGCCCGGAACCAATATTCCGTCACTTTTCTTCCCTGTCCCGGAACCGTAAAAGACAACTTAATCAGATTATCATGCAATCGTTCCACACTGATTTCATTCTTTACTCCTTGTATAAAAACCGAATCAACCGATTTTTCCACCATCTCCACGTAAGTGCCATCCGATGGCAAACTGTACTCTCCCTGACAATAGATGATGGCATTTGACCTGCCGTTCATACCGGCTGTCATTATATTCATGAATGTCTGATCAGGCGATACGATCTTTAGAACAGGCAATAACAGAATTTTATATCCATGTTCGCCCGGTTGCACAACACAACTCTGCCATACTCCTTGCAAAGACCTGTTTTCTACTTCCTGCCCGATAGGTACTACAAGTTCGGGGAAAGTAGGTCTCTGTGCCTCCGGTCTGGACAGATTAAACATTATCGGAGCTGTAAAACGTACTTTCACTGCCTCGCCTCTATCCATTCCCGGTTTCCATTTCGGCATTAATTTCACTACGCGCAAGGCTTCTTCGTCCAGCAAGGGATCGATTCCTCTTACAACTTTAGCCTGATCCAATGTTCCGTCTTCCATTATGACAAACTGTACGATCACACGACCGGAAACGCCTTTCTTCTGTGCTTCTACAGGATACTTAATATTTGTAGTCAAAAACTTCATCATCGCCTGCATCCCACCCGGAAACTCCGGCATTTGATCGGGCATCAGATAAACTCCATCACTATCTACCTTCTCTACAGGCTTTTGTTGGGCAAGCGAAGGCAGGCATACCAACAATGCGATAAACAAACCGAATAATTTTGTGTTCATGGCTATCATATTTTAAGGTTAAACAATACCGCAATATAGTGTATTTTTATTAAAACACAGCAATATTCGTCTGTTTCTTTTCGCATAATGAAAAAATATCTATAGTCGCCAATCACTATTTACTTATGATAGATTCGGCTCTTAAAGTTTCACGCACAACCTTCCAGCCTTCACCATTATCAAAACGATAATATAAGTAAAATTGCTTTTCTTCTGGATTATAATAGTTCCGATATCCATATGAGCCATCATTGGGATCAGAACTTGGAGATAACATTTCAACTTTTAATCCATTCTCAGAATCGAAAGCAGATATCAGCACTTGGTTATCGGCATCTACAGTGATTACCATCGAATTTTTGTTGATTGTTTCTTTGGTATCATTCGCATCGTAAATTTGTCCGGCAATGTAAGTGCGTATCTTATTATATGCCAATGGCATGATAATTTTAGAGTCGAACGGCATTACGACATCATCCATAAAGCCGGAAGAGGCATAGTAAGTGGGTGTCTTTTGGGATGCATACTGATTCTTTTTATAAATTCGGAATAATACATTCCTTTTTTCTTCATTGATTTCGTAAGGTGTTGCCTCTTTAATGCGGAACGAAAGAAAGTAAGCAGAGTCAACGGATAGTTTTTCAATGGTCGATGTCTTTATTTTCACTTGTAATTTTCCCACTTCATAGCTGGGGTTCACTCCTGCTTTTATTTCAACGATAGAAGATAAAAGTGAATAATCCCCGTCCTTCAGCTCACGGGCATATTTATCTGTTTCATCCATGTAGGTATTATAGTTATATTCCGTCAACAGCTCCGGATCTTTTTCTATGGTCAGATGCACATCCTGATCTATAGGATTAGTGCCGCTTACTGCGAAAGGCTGCACGCCTATGATATCTTCTTCATTATTCAGTTCAAATTCAGCGTGAAATATTTGCTCATTGTCGCTGATTGCATAGATCATTTTCTTGTAGCGTTCATCCTTGAAGAACTCGTCGCCATTGGAGCATGCCACCAAGCTTCCCCCACATAAGATTGTCAAAAAAGCTATATAAATATATTTTGTTTTCATGGTTATTTATGTTTTAATACGAAGTAAATTATTAATTCTCCCAGCCCGGGTTTTGGTCGAGATTTTCTACACGACGTACTTCAGCTTTGGGCAAGGGTAATAGGATCAGTCTCTTATCTATCACGCGATTTCGGTTGTTAACCTGATTCACAGGAATCGGATTCTGATAATAAGTATATTTATCTCCTCCCAAACGCATTCCATAAACACCAGCTTTTTCAGTCTCTTCATATATGCCCCACCGACGTACATCAAAGTATCTGCGGTTTTCGCAAGCGAATTCGATCATATATTCTCTCTTGATGATGTTGTCCAAAGTTGTTTCATCTGATGCGGCTTCTGTGTCAGATAATCCAGGCAGACCGACGCGATTTCGTATCGGGTTGAAGTATTTTTGTATTTCAGTTGGAATACGTTCGACTGTATAGCTTTGCGGAGCATTATTTCCACCATTGATTGCGGGTAATTCGACGGTATAGCTTTTACTCAGGTGATTTATTGCTTCTACATATCCTAATAAAATTTCCGCATATCGGATGATAGGAAAATATTTTGTAGTTCGCATACTTCCGGTTCCTATCCATGCGTCGTCCGCATGGATCCATTTAGTCAGCACATATCCTGTTGCCGGATAATCCAGAGGATTGGTTATGGCGGAATTTTTCCCGGAAAACAGATCGCGTCCTGAAGTTACCATTTGATGATACCACGCCCTATAAGGGCCATATTGTTCTTGGGTATTGGAACGTGCTGCCCAGTAACGTCCGGAGTAACCTATTGTAGCATAAAAACGATTCTCTCGGTTTAGATACATACCGTATACTCCCATCGGAATAGTGTAGCCGGAGAACTCCTCTGCACTGGTGGAAAAGTAATCATCGGTCACTGTACCGTTTGCTACATGATATGGATATTCTTTACTTGCATCATTTTTATCTCGTCCATCCACCATATAATAAGCGTCTACCAGTTTTTGAGTAACGCAGAGGTTGTTCCATCCCCCCATTGCTTTTTCCGTCGGGAAACTGCATTGTGTCATGTTTGCCATAGCATCCGACTGTCTACCCCAGATAAATTCTGGATTTTTACTGCCTATCGTTTCTCCGGTGAACATTTCTGAATAGGAACGATAATAGTCGATATTCTGAAAATTGGGGTCAGTGATTGTCACGGAAGCCGGCAATGCTCGGGGAGGCATGCTTGGATCGATGGGAGAAGTATGCAATTTGTATTTGTTCATCTCAATGACACGTTTACATGCTGCAGCTGCTACTGCCCAGCGTGTTTCATCGTAGTTCAGATTCACATAGTTGGCTCCGTCCACTGTCCGCTTCCAGTTGCCGAAAGCTGTGCGTGCGGCCTGTCCGCCATTATATAACGGACTTGCTTGTTGCAACCGCAGACGAGCTATCAACGCAAAAGCAGCACCACGTGAAGGACGTCCAAAAAAAGTCGGATTTAAGTCTATAGGCATATATTTGGCAGCAAGTTCCAGTTCATTACAACAGTAATCCACACATTCGTCATAAGTCGAACGGGAATAATTGTAAGTTTCAGGTAATTCATTATTGGGTAAGATATCGTCACCGAGTATAATGCACGGACCATAAGACTGGATCAGATTGTAATAAGCATAACCACGCATCATGTGGGTGTAGCCAGTGATTTCCTCATCTTGTATTGTATTCATGTGAGCCTCTCCTTTGCGTGCCAGTATGTAGTTACATTTACGGATCACTTTATACATGGACGACCATATATTCATGCTATAGTTACCGATGTTATCGGCATTAATAGTTCCCAGAATGTAGGAGAGTCCGCGAAGGCCATGCTCCGGATTCTGACTTGAGAAAGCTTCATCCGTAGCCATCGGACCGGGAGTGACCGGATCAGAAAGGATGCGGCTCTCGTCGGGGAACTGATCTGATGTTCCCCACATATATTGTACCAGGTACTCGTATTTAGTAAAGATACTGTCAAACTTCATTGTATCGTCAAAATAGTCGTCGACTCTTAAAAAATTGCATGAGGTGAATCCTCCGGTTGTAAGTATCCCAAGAAATACGATGAATAGGTTTATTGATCGGTGTGATATATACTTTTTCATAATTTTGTTATTTAATGATCATGTTTAGAAATGAACAATTGCCTGGAAACTAACGCGGCCCGGAATCGGATAAGCACGTCCATTACTTGTGGCGAGTTCCGGATCGAATAATTTAACGCTGTCCCAAGTATGCAAATCGTTTGCTACCACAGCGAGATCGATCGAATTTATTCCAATACTTTTTAATAAATTACAGTTCCAGTTATAGTTCAGACTGATTTCATCGAGCCGTAAATATTTGCGATTACCTTTCCAGAATGTAGATGCCTGCGCATTGTTCTGATTGCTACCGTAACTTAGCCGCGGGAACATGGCATTGGGATTTTCTCTCATACTGGCTGGTATGCTGGGATCGTCATAATCGGCCGGAATCCAACGGTTGGCAGGATTGGCTGCAATAGTGAGTACATTGCCCAGTTTACCATCGTAGAAAGGAATATATCCCACATTGTTACTTCCCCATGTCCATATTTTGTAATAGTCTGTGTTACCTATTCCACTGAAACGTACGCCTAATGTCAGCTTTTTCCATCGAAATTCTCCTCCGAAGCCATACATCAGACGCGGGTAATCCTGATAACTGACCGGCACCTGGTCGTCACTGTTAACAACACCGTCACCGTTTACATCCTTATATTTGATATCTCCCGGCAGGTAGCTTCCAAAATCTTGTTTCGGACTGTTGTTTATCTCTTCCTGATCCTTGAAAAGTCCTAAAGCGATATAACCTTTCATGTAGCCGTTAGGGCGTCCTGTTGCTGATGTATATTCATACTTGGTATCTCCTTCTTCATAGTAGTTCACCTTATTGGTAGAGTATGTGAAATTAGCACGAAGCGTGAATTCCATGTCTTTATTGATGCGTTGGTTGAAGGTGATATTGCCGTCGCTACCCCAGCTTACCATGCTGCCCACATTACCGAATGGCATGTTTACGAGTCCTACAAAATCAGGAACTTGTTTGCGTTCTTGGAAAATTCCGTCGCGAGTATCTCGGAAGAAGTCTATTACAAACTCAAATTTATCGAATAATTTACCTTCCAAACCTACGTCAAACTTCTTTGCTTTTTCCCATTCCAGATTATCTGCCCCGATCGAGTTTTCCCAAATACCTCCCTTGGTATACTTCCAGTTTGTGGTAGCGGAACCATTTACATTTATACTAGTCAGATATGGAAAACGCTTGTCGGTGATACGGTCATTACCAACTAAACCGTATGAAGCACGGATTTTAAAATAATTCAACCATGGCATTTTATCTTTTGTCCATTGATAGCTACTCGGTACCCATGCACCAGATATGGATGGAAAGAATCCGAACTGGCGTCCTGGCTGGAAATTCTCGGAACCTGTATAACCGAAGTTGCCGTCGACTATATACGTATCATTATAATTGTAGCCGACTTTAGCGGAAAGTCCTTGATAACGAACTGGGATAGCCGACATCGTGTCATTGGCATCAGTTGACCGCTTTTGATCACTCATTTCATAATGCGCCAGTGCCATAAGCGTGTGTCCGTGTCCTAAATCATGTGCCCAGTTCATGGTAGCCTGAAGGAAGTATTTGCGGTATTGCATTTCCCATTTACTGTACTGGGTCGTTATGCGTTCGGTCTGGCGCTTTCCAGCAAGTTCTCCAGTTGCATTACGCTTATCATATGACCACAGTTCGGGGATGATGTAGCGTGTTTCATGAAAAGCGTTGTCGTTGGTATACGCTCCTTGTATATTCAGCTTCAATCCTTTAATCAGCATACCCAGGTCCTGATCTAAACTTAATGTATAGGTAGAAGTGAATTCTTCTTCTTGTTTCAATCCTGTGTGGTTCAGAAGTACATAAGGGGACATTTCATCTGTCACTCCATTGGCTGAAGGAAGCATTCCGTTAGAGTAAACCACTGGTATGGTAACCGGAGTAAGTTTGCTGCAAGCAGACCAGATCAGATTAGTATCTGCGGCACCCGGCAGATTTCTGATTGTTTTATTGGCATTGACACCAAAATATAATTTGGTAGTTTTAGTTAAATCTATATCAATATTAGCACGTAGCCCAAAGGTATTATATGCCAAACCTTTAAAATATTTACTGGATTTATCCTGTTGGTAAGCAGAAGTCTCGTTAGAACCATTTAAGCTGATAAAGTACCGTGCTATACTACCACCGCCCCGGGCACTCAAATAATAGGTTTGTTGCCAATAAGACCTTTTGAGAACTTCATCCTGCCAATTGACATCCGGATATAAATCCGGATCCAGGCCGTATTTAATGATATCCAGTTCCTGATTCGTATATTTAGGATCATCGCCACGTACTACGAGTGCTTCATTCGCCAATTTCGCATAGTTATATCCGTCACAATATTCCGGCAAGCGCTTTAGCCATGATATAGTAGCATTTGCACGTGCGGTAAAACTCAGTTTTTCTTGTTTTCCCCTTTTGGTGGTGACAAGTACTACACCATTTGCTCCACGTACTCCATACATGGCTGTTGCCGAAGCATCCTTTAATACGGAGAAGCTTTCAATATCAGCCGGGTCTACATCATTTAGGCTACCTTCCAGACCGTCAATGAGAACAAGTGCTGATGCGTTTGCTCCAAATGTTCCGATACCACGTATCCAGAAGTCTGAGATATTTTTACCCGGTTCGCCACTGCCTTGTGTCGAGATGATACCGGCAACTCGTCCTCCCAGCATATTAGCCAGGCTAGTGGCAGGAGTCTGTAATGTCGCTACATCTACGGAAGTGACGGCACCTGTCGTTGTTATTTTACGAGTCTTGCTTCCATAAGCTTCTACTACCACTTCATCAAGTGCACTTACATCCGGTACTAATTGGATAACCAGTTTTTTTTCAGTTTTTAATGCTAGATACTCGTGTCTGGCATATCCTATAAAACTGAACTGCACTTTATCTCCACGATCGACTTTCAAAACGAATTTTCCGTCCATATCGGTATTTGTACCTATGCCTGTTTTATCTTTTACATATACGCTGACTCCCGGGACAGGCTGTCCTGTTTCATCTTGGACTATACCGGATATCTCAAACTTTTGCTGTGCTTGTGCCATTATGGTAATGGAGCAGAAAAACAGCATAAGATATATTCTATTTGTTATATAAGCTTTCATTTTTTCTTCTTTAAACGATTACTACTCATCATTACATAAATGCCAGTTTCATTATTACTTTATTACCTGCATCTGCAATGTAAATGTCATTTTCGGGAGTTATACAGATACCATAAGGTCTGTTCATTCTTGAAACTGTAGGATTTCCGGCAGCATATCCGGATTTCCCGCCTATTCCTGCTACGGTACTCATTAATTTTGTTTCCATATTGTACATACGTACACAGTTATTGTTGGCATCACAAATGTATATCACCTTTTCTCCGGTTTCAGGGTCGTGCATTGACAAAATCTGTTGAGGATTGTTCAATCTTGCCACAGAAACGTGTCCATCTTGATATGCTCCTGGTCCCTGTATGCCGCAGACATCTGTCTCAAAGCCGCTGTCTTCCGGATTCTTTGTCAAATCAATACAGGTTATTTTGTTGTATTCATTCAAGGCACAATAAATCTTGGTCGGGTCGTCGGGGTCTGTAGCCAGACATGCATCTGATTTGGCAAAAGTGGTGACATAATCGTAGACACGATCTTCAAGTTTGAAACGGAAGAATTGACCTTGCCACGTCCGGCAATAGATAAAACTTTCGCCATTAGCATCTGTTGCACGAGCATAGGAACACATATACTCCAACTTCTGACCGCTTGGTACCGGACGATATCCTTTTGCCTGATAACTGGCGTCGGGAGCAATCAACTTCCTTTTCACAAAAGACCATGAATCCTTAGGATCAACTTCCCAAAAAAATGGAGCATGGTGCGCACAGAAGTAAACCTTCTCTGTTTTTTCATCATAATACGGAGTGCTAGGCGAACCTCCGTTTTCAGTAGATGCCCCATAATCCAAAAACTTAGAGTAGTTCTCAGGTTCATTAATATAAATAAGACTGCCACTTTGACCTGTATTTTTATGGTTCATATATATGATGCCACTGGGATCGCACGCTAGATGCTGCATACTATTGGCAAATGTTGTGGTTTCCAAGCTTCCTTCTACAAATGTTTCTGTATTGGAGTTGAGCTGTCCGGCTACATATATCAACTGATAATTCTTTTCATAGGCGAAATGCTTTTCTGCGAAAATAGTATCGGTGGTGTTACCGTTTAAAAGCATACCTATCTTACAATCATCACCCGGGAGTTTCGGGACATGAACCAGTACCCGATCGCCGGATGCTCCTACAACAATCGCTTCTTTTTTATTAAAGAATACACGTACCTTTTTAGGGTTGTTGCCAAAGTTTTCACCCTGGAGGATTACTTTATCAAAGTATCCGCCTTCCTGGGGAGACAATTCGCTAATTCTGACCGGAAGATTAGGGTTATACCCGTCTTCTTCTTTGTCATCGCTGCATGAAACAATTGTAAACGCTGTGGTCACAAAAAGAAAAGTTCGGAGTCCAATAAGAGGAAGCCATGTGTTTTTTCTCATACTTTTCATAAATATTCCTATTAGATTATATACCGCAAATGTAACAACTCGGCAGTTCACATTGTAGGACTAATACGATTTAGAGTAATACAATATCGACATGAACGACTATAGTAGGATTTATTATAAAACAATATCGATATATTATTTAAAATTATCGACATCAAAAGAATTATATTTATTTTTTATATATCTTTATCTTCACATTAATAAACCCTATATGCTATGGCTTCATTTGTTGATAAATTGCACCCGCTTGTTTTGAACATAGGTTTGGCTATTCATAATGCCGATTGGAACTGGAAAAATGTCAATAGCCCTTTTACACGTTTATATTATGTGACAGAAGGTACTGCACAAGTCTTAATATCGGGTAAAACTCAGATTCTAAAAGCTAACCACATGTATTTTATTCCAGCTTTTACCAAACATAGCTATATCTGCAACTCTTATTTTTCCCACTATTATCTGCATATATATGAAGAACACCAGTCAGACAGCAACTTACTGGACAATTGGGATTTTCCAATAGAAATCCCGGCTGTCGAAATAGATTTGGCATTATTTCAGCGGCTCTGCACTATAAATCCACATATGACCTTACAGAAATCAGACCCGACTTCTTACGATAACAATTACACCCTTATGCAGAATCTGCTAAAAAACAAACAACGGACCTTGTCTGATAAGATAGAATCAAGAGGTATCGTATATCAATTGCTAGCACGTTTCCTAAAAAGAGCTCAAGTAAAAATGGAATTGAAAGACAATCGGATAGAAGAAGCCATTCACTATATCCGTAAACATATAAATGAAACTATTGATTTAAGAGTACTCGCTGAGAATTCCTGTTTATCAAAAGACCATTTTATTCGTCTATTCAAAAAAGAGACAGGAGATACCCCCTTAAAATACATTAACCGTAAGAAAATAGAAAAAGCTCAACTCATACTAATAACCGATGATATGTCAATCAAAAATGTTGCATTAAATCTTGCTTTTGAAGATTATTCATACTTCAACAGGTTATTCAAAAAAATCACAGGTATTACTCCCCAAGAATATCGCACCTCTTATCACTCTTAAGCAGAAAAAAAGGAATAGCAACTTTCACACTATTCCTTTTTTCTCAACACGTAGTAAACGATTACGTTATCCTCAACTAATCTTCATACAGATAAAACATACGTTCCATCAACTTCCATTTTTCAGCAGAAGAACTCAAACACGGACAGTCTTGAAATTTAGACACATACTTTTCCCACTCAGCCTGCCGCGGAAGATTAGACAGTTTATCCATAGCTATCTTCCAATCAAAGTCCAGTGGAGTTTCTATAATCATAAAAAGTTGTGATCCCAATATATAAATTTCCATTTCCAGAATCCCTACTGCACGTATCCCCGCCCTTATTTCCGGCCATGCCTTTTCTTCACTATGTATCTTACGATACTCTTCAATCAGAATCGGATTATTTTTAAGGCTTAAAGTTTGGCAATACCTCTTTGTAGGCATGCTATACTCTTTCATTTTGTATCCCTGAATAGACGACATAGTAATAACTTTTATTTTCTAATTTTCAAGACAGGGGCTATATTCTTCAACGATTTAGCGGGTATATCAACAACAAGTCCCTTATCAGTACGTGTAAAAGATACTTTTCCGTAACCAAGCAACTCTACTCTGCCTATTTTAGTGGGATATAACCCGTTACCTTCCGCTAAAGACCTAATTAAGATTTTCCCATCTTCAGGCCATCCTAAAACTGTAACATACAAATTTTTATCTGTTTGTGTAAAACGTATTTCCTTTGCATCAGCTTTACTATAGGCCCATTCGTTAAACCCCTGGGCGTTGAGTTGAACATCTTTATCCGCTATAGGTCCCTCACCAAATATTTTCCATGGACGCGTTTGATAGATTGCTTCCTTATTGATATTCATCCAATTACCAAATTCATTCAATATCTTTTCTTCTTTTTCATCAAATGTACCATCTGCACGCAACGGGACACTCAGAAGTAAGTTACCATTTTTACTGACAATATCAACTAACAGCTTCACTACGTCAGCTGCCGACTTATATTGATTATTATTATAAATAGACGTATTATAATGCCACCCGCCAAGGCACGAACATGACTGCCAAGGTTCATCTATTATTTTATTAGGAGCTCCACGTTCTACGTCCCATACCAAAGCTTTACGTTGATTTGCATCAAGAATCTTACCAAACATTACGGCATTCAATTTACCCTTTTGCATTGACATATTATGATTATAAAAATGAGCCGCAATTTTTAAGCCTGCATCACTTATAGGATAAAAAGGTGCAACAGTTACATCAAAATACAACAAATCCGGATTATAACGGTTTATTACATCAAGTGTACGATTATAGAAATTAGTGCAATATTCCTGTGTTGGTAAACAAACTCCATTTCCCCATGCCCATTGCCTATGAATTGTACCATTATCCCAACTATCCTGACTTAACGGATGATTCTGAGCATACAAGTCCTGAGGATCATATCCTTCCCACCACTTTCCTTTTCCATCAGCTTTCGTTAATTTCCCATCATACGGAATACCTTTTTTAGGACCTTGAGTATCGTGTCTTTGGGAAGTCTCATACCAACTCCAAGCATGGTCTGCATGCAGACTGACCCCCAAATAAAGTCCATGTTTACGCGCTGCTCTTTCCCATCCTTTCAATATATCTTTTTTAGGCCCCATATTAACCGAGTTCCATGGTTGATACTTACTATCCCAAAGGTCCATATTATCATGATGGTTACCCAAAGCAAAAAAATACTGAGCACCTATTTTTTTATAAAATGCAACCAACTTATCGGGGTCCCATTTTTCAGCCTTCCATAACGGAATAATATCTTTAAAGCCAAATTCAGAAGGATGACCATAGTTCGCTATATGATGTCGATATTCAGGCGAATTTTCCATATACAAAGAACGAGCCATCCAATCGCCAGATCCTTCCACACATTGGGGGCCCCAATGAGCCCAAATACCAAACTTTACATTTCTAAACCATTCCGGTATTTTATAATTAGCCAATGATTCCCAAGTAGGCTGGAATTTCCCTTGCATCATAGGTTCATCTTGCTCCGAAACAGGAACCTGATAGTTTTGAGCAGATAAAGTCTCCGTTATAAATAACAAGGATAGTAATAGTAATTTTTTTGCTTTCATAAATATTACGATTGAATTATATAATGCAAACGTAGCGCTTTTTTAGTAGAAAAAAATAGGATGAATACGATTTACAATAAAACAATATCGACATTTAAAACAATATCATTTATTATCCTTACTTTATTACTGCCACAAATCCTCCACGAGGAAGACATGACATATCCATTTTATCGTTTGATAACTGGATGTTTTCTTCGATGGCAAAACTCTTATCGTCCACCCCATCCTTAAATACATCCATCGTTTTTCCTTCAACTTGCAGAGGAGCCAATGAAAAAGAAAGAATTTTATTCTCGTTAGTTCCGTTCAATCCTCCAATATACCATACATCTCCCTTACGTCGTGCCAGTACGATGTCAGTACCCGGATAACCACACAACAGTTTTGTATCATCCCAGGCAGTAGGTAATCCCGAAAGGAATTCTCTTACTTTTCGAGGTAATGAACTGTACACCTCCGGCCTATCAGGCATATGCTGCAATGCTGACTCAAACACAACAGACAAAGCTAGTTCATGCCCACAAGTAGTGATATGAGGATGTTGGGAATCAGAGAATGTACCAGGTGTATAATCCATTGAGCCAATGACATTTCTGGTAAATGGCAATGTTACATTATGTTCAGCAGCACGATCTGTAAGTATTGGCTTATTGTTATACCACTCTGCCCCATAAACGGCTTCCATAGTCATCAGATGAGGATAAGTCCTTTGCCATCCACGAGGAATAGTAGCTCCATGAAAATTGACCATTAATTTATATTTAGCTGCATCTTCCAGCAAATCAATATAATAATCTATATTAGACGAATAATCATCAGGAAAAAAATCAATCTTAACCCCTACTACACCTGACTTTTGAAGCCAAGTATATTCCTTTATTCTATTTTCCTTACTATTCAAGCGGTAAAGAGGACCCGGCCCCATCCAAGCAGTTGACGAATTATACCAAATCATAGGCTTTATATTTCGACTAAGAGAATAGGTTATCAAATCTTCAATATCTCCACCGTTTGACATTTCATTCCATTCCGCATCTATCAGACTATATGGCCACTTCATATCAACAGCCAAGTCAATGTAGTCTTTTACAATCTTGAAATTTTTGGAACCATGATTATGCGCCCAGTATACCCATGATGCAGAGCCCGGCATAATCCAACTTGTATCAGAAATTTTGTTAGGTTCAGAGACATCTGTCACTAAAGTAGATTCTACAACATCAGACAAAGAACCTATCATAAGAACTCTCCATGGCGATGTGAATGAATCACCCAAGGCTAATTTATCATCTGTCATCCGCACTTGATATTGATTCATATCATTTCCATTATACAATCTGGAACCACTATGTCCACGAAGTATATTGGCCTCAGTTATCAACACAAACAATGAATCGGCTGGTTCCAAAAGTAATGGATAGCCCCACATATTGTCTTTGCCTCTTTCTGCTCTGGTTTTCAATGGATAGAAACCTTCATAACCAACAGAATAATTCTGTATCCATCTTTTCGTTCCTTCTGGAATATAGTAAGCTGTATGTTCAGATGTCAGACTATCCTTATCTTGAACAGATGGTAAGCTATATCGAAATACAATCCCGTCATCGTAAGCCCTGAAAACGATATCTAAGGTTTCTGCCTTCTCATTCTCAAACCGAAATATCCTTTCATTTCCTCTATTCTGACAATGACTTCTTTTACCGGTAAGCATCACATAATCATCTTCAATTAGTTTAGTACCGGACACAGATTTCAACCTGATGTTATCGGTAAATGACATAAGCTGGGTTTCCAAGCCAATTCGGGTATCAGATAGAACCCTTCTGGAAGTTTTACCATCTTTGTACTCTACATTAAAAAAGACTTTGCCAAAACCGTCTTTTTCAGTATCTTCCTTTATTTCAACAGAAAGACATATCTTCCCATTAGGAGAAATCACACCTGTATCTTTTTGAGAACAAGAACAGAATGGAATACAAATGAGCACATAAAGCAGTAATTCATAACTTAAACAATTAAAGGAATGTTTCATACACTAAACAGTTAATATAAATAAATAAACTCATCCACATCGATATACCCCGCATCCGCTATATTATTAAAACAGTAAATCCCAATGCGGCTTCCCCGGTAATATCCCCATTCAAGTTGATATACCTCTCCGAACGGGGTAAACTTCCTGCCATCTGTACTATATGAAAATTGGCTTTTTCCATCCAGCCCCCATACAGATTTAATCCACACCTTGTTTCCCTTTATCGCAGGACCTGTGATTTTCTCTTTATTGGTCTGAAATTCCAGATTCCGGTCTTTGCCGGACTGGCGTACCCCCACCATGGCATAACTCTTAGAGTAATGACACAGTCCGGCTTTCTGTCCGTCAACCATGCCCTCAATGTTCATTTTTACAATAACCTCATTTTTGTTTGTACAAAAACAACGCTGAGTCAAGGTATTTCCCGCTTTCAGCAAATTATCCGTGACTAATGGACGAAAAGCTTTTAACCGCAAATTGCCTGGTCTTTCCGTTAATGACCACATCTCGTCCCGGGGCTGGTAGTTCCATTCCCATTGAGGAGAAAGTACCGACTTGCTAAAATCATCAGATGATTGTGGAGTCCGAACCGGATACTCATTGGAAGGCTTGGCCGCTTGCCATACCATTGTGCCAATGCCATCCTGCCCAACCTCACCAATAATCGGCCAACCATCGACCCAATATACCGGTAGCAGACTAGCAATCCGACCTGCCCAGTCACCCGTACCATGGTGGGTAAAAAAATACCACTTCCTGTCAGGACCTTCAACAAGTCCGCCTTGATTAGGCTCATTATATTCACGCTGTACATGACTTAATTGTTTCCTTTCAAGATACGGTCCTGTAATTGAAGAAGAACGTTGCATCATGATATATCTACCGCCATTTTTAACTTCACTGAAAAAATGATAATATGTTCCGTTGATTTTATAAAGTTTACTTGCCTCGCGACCATACCCCTCATTAATTAATATTTTAGAGTTTTCGATCAAGGTCTTCCCATCAGGTGTCATCCGGTACAGGTAAGTTTTGTATTTATCAGCAAAATGGGTACCTACAAAATATAGTTGCCCGTCATCGTCAAAGAAAGGACAACAGTCATCCCATCCCTTTTCTGCTTTTACACAGTGCAACGGTTCCCACGGTCCCGCAGGATCGGTAGCTGTCGACATAAAATAACCTTCATCCGGTGTACCGAAATACACATAGAATTTTCCCTGATAATAACGAATTGCCCCTGCCCAAATACCTCGGCCATAACGATTCATACGCGTCCAGTTCATTTCTTCACTGATCTGTCTCAGATCAGAAACCACATGACCTTTAATCGTCCAGTTCACCAAATCCTTGGAATGTATGATCACCATACCTGGGGAATATTGAAAGGTAGAAGAAATAGCATAATAATCATCCCCCACACGAATACAATCAATGTCACTGTAATCGGAAGGAAGGACAGGATTACAATAGGTGCCATCTCCCTGATCGCCCCAAGTTGTCCATTCTCCTCACTTGTAATCATTCTGTGCAAATACATTTACTGTTGACAAAGTAAAAATCAATACTACAATACATGTGGGGACTTTCATATTCATTTTTATATTCATACACTTTTGGCTTATTAATAAATATTCCATTCCCAGATACCGGGGACTCCTTTTAGGATTTTAATTCTCAGATAACGGAACCTTTTATTCAAGACATCGGTATGTGGTGAACACATCTTCCTATCTTGATGGACAGCGAACTCTTGCCAGACTTTTCCATCTATCGATGCTTCAATAACATAAGCATGTCCGGCAGTAGGGCGTACAAAATAAATTTCACTGCGTCTGACCTTCTTTACAGTACCCAAATCTGCCACAATCCATGGATTAATACTATCTTCGGCAGCAGACATCCATCGGGAACCATTTGCCCCGTCCACCGCAAAAGAAGGAACAAAATATTCTGTCCGCAGACATGTCGGGTCTTTCATCGGTTCAATCTTCAACGGCACTTCAATACTAGACGCATAAACAGTATCTATTTTTATTTTTTTATCTGATTTCACCTTCTTCAATGCCCCCACTCCATCCATTGTTAGTTCGACAGGGCGAATCGTACCGTCTTCATTAAATTTCAGTTGATTCACATATGTCTGACGGTTTGTACTTCGCCTGCCAAACTCTAAATATGCGAAATAATAATTATCCGTACCCTCAAGATGAAAGACACAACCATGTCCCGGTCCGAAGATTCCCCGTTCATAATTGGTAGTAGATATTATATCCTGTTCAGGAGCTTCAAAAGGTCCCATAGGGGAAACCCGGCTCATTACATACGCATATTGATATTTCTCATCCCCTCCGATAGTGTACAAATAATAATATATTCCTTTACGTTTGAAAAAGATAGGTCCCTCAGAGTACTCCTTGCGAGGAGTAGAAATTACCTGTACTACAGAATCCACCGTAATCATATCCTCGTTGAGTTTGGCTACATGCCTTCGTCCCCAAAACACATAAGCCTGTCCATCGTCGTCAACAAAGATTTCAGCATCAATCCCGCCCGGATTCTTACTCTGCAATAAAGTAGAAGGAGTAAAAGGCTTATAGAATTCGTCTTTCCCACGTGCCAGTTTAAACGGTCCTTCAGGCTTATCAGCTACAGCAGGATACATATACCCATTGATAGTGGGATATATATAATATTTACCATTAGCAAAAATTGCTTTACTGGGAGCCCAATACTTCTCCTTTGCAGCCGAAGGGAAGTAAGTTCCATCAAAACTCCAGTGTACAAAGTCTTTTGATTTCCATACTACCGGAGGGCCTGATGTTTTAAGTCCCTGCCCATAGCCATCAGTAGTGGCATAGCAATAAAAGACACCATTAATTTCCTGAATACTCGCATCGGCAATCATATCCGGAATCAATGCATTGCCAAAAGGATTATTGTGCTGAGCTTTCACTTTCCCTAACAACATCATTACCAGCACAAAACTAAAAAAGATCTGTTTTTGCATACTATTATCTATTATCCAAAGTTAATGCCTGATTCATACAAAAATTACAGTTGAATAAGACAATGCAAACGTACTTTTTTTCTGGTAAGTTTAATAGGATAAATACGATTTACGATAAGACAATACCGATATTTAAAGTAACAGCATTTACAAATAAACCATATTGACAGGCTACTTTATACAAAGAATACCTCCTTGAGGGCGGATTTCCAACTGCACCTTACCGTTTTCCTTCACTTTCAGTGACGTTAACTCCGGTTCTCCCTTTTTATCATCCTTATAAAGAGCCACCGTCTTTCCGGCAAACATTTCCAAATCCAGTTTTAGTTTCAGCGGTTCTTTGCCGGCATTTACAGCCGCCAGATACCAGGTATCTCCCTGACGACGGGCCAACACCACATACTTCCCCGGATAGCCATCAACAAACCGTGTCTCATCCCACGTTGTGGGCACCCGCTTCATAAAGTCCATGCAAACAGCCGGAACATCTTTCAGATTGTTAGGAGCCAGTGCAAAGTTCTGAACCGGATTCTGAAAGAGAACGGTAGTCGCCAACTGGAACACGTCCGTAGTCCGGCGTGTCGTACCGCCGTCGTTATTACGGTTCAGGCGCTTATTCAGAAAGCAGCCGCCAAACTCCATCGATCCCACCGTATTGCGGATAAACGGATGCAGGCAAGTATTGAACGCTTCCTCATCACAGAAATGCTGATTGAACACCATATTTTCCGAAGCCAGCACTGCTTCACTGCCCACATAATTCGGATACATACGCTCCCATCCGCGAGGTAATGTGCAACCGTGGAAAATCACCATCAATCCGTGATCGTCCGCATCGCTCAGAATATCTTCATACAGCCGCATTGTCTCCTGCTTGTCACCGCCGAAGAAATCAACCTTGATTCCCTTCACACCGAGACTTTGCAGCCATTTCATTTCACGTTTACGAATGATTGCATTATCCATTCGGTTCACCGGTCCCTGTTCAATGTCATTCCAATAGCCGGAAGAACTATACCACAAGAACAACTCGACACCTTTATCGCGTGCATACTCAACCAGCGACTTCATACGCTGATGCCCGATTCTAGTATCCCACCAGTTATCGATCAACGCATACTCATATCCCATAGCCGAAGCAAAATCAATGTAACGTACCTGATCATCATAGTTGATACTGCCGTCCTGCCAAAGAATCCAGCTCCACGTGCCACGCCCGAAACGATAATCATGTTTTGTTTCATAAAGCGGGCTTACCACATCCCACGGAACGGTTGTTTCTACAATCGGCTTCAGATGATCTCCCACTGTGATGGTACGCCACGGAGTAGCGCCGGGCAGTGCAAAAGCAGGAGCGACCGTTCCGTTTCCATTATTTTCTTCCGCCATCGGAAAGGCGACCGTATATAAATTCCCTTCACTCACATCACTCAAACGTGAACCGCAATAACGACTGTCCACACCCGTCTCGCTGACCAGCACCCAACCGTCATTTCCTATACGAAACAAACAAGGGAACGTATACCCATGTCCGTACTGCGAACGGTCGCTCATCGGCGCATCCGCTTTATATTCTTCTTCATAACTGGGTTTCGTACGTTTCCAGCCAATCATCGCATCGCTCTGCGGACACAAGAAAGTAGTAGTCTGCTCCGGAAAGCGGAAACCTGTTTGTTCTTCCTTCACCGTCACACTCGCTTTTCCTCCCTGATGCGGCAAAGTATAGCGGAAAGCCACATCATTATCACTCACCCGAAAAACAACTCCCAGCTTTTGTTCCTGCTCATTCTCTAAATGACAAGTCAGTTCATTGGCACGGTAATGTACGTTGGAAACTTTGATACGTGTCTGTTGATAAACAGTGTCGATCTTGTCGACGGAATGTCCGGTCAGTTTAAGATTCTTCGTAAAATCACCGATATTGGTATTCATGCCTAAAGGAGACTTTTCCAACATCGTCTTTCCGTTGTAACTCACAGAATAACAAGGCTTCGTCTCGTTTTGCACAAATACCGCCAACTGCAACTTTTCGTCCGGTCCTTTTACAACCACATCCTGTGCTGCAAGAGTGCTTATACCAAGAATCGCTGTCAAAGTGCTTACAAGTTTCTTCATAATATTATTTTTCTTTTATGATTAAATGTCCTCATTGTAACAAAAGCAAAAATAGGGAATATAATTATATTCGCATACAAACTTTCATCGTTTGCATGATTTCCCCCCTTTTTTGATTGATATGCAGACATTCCCTCCCGAAACCCTTTACAAAAAGAACAGTTTATCCAAGTATAACCCCGACTTTTTTTATCTTTGCATCATCGAACATCATAATCCTTATCCCAATGGCGGCAAATAACCAGAAAAACACCCGAATACTACTATTCCTCCTCCTGTGTATCAGGATAACACTGACGGTGGACGCCAATGACTTCCTGTTTACATCGATCAACACGGCACAAGGATTGAGCGACAACCAGATACGCTACATACTCCAACTCCCCGACGGAAGAATGGTATTCACCACCAACGGGAATGTCAATCTGTATGACGGCGTACATTTCAGCTACCTTCACCGCACGGCAGAAGACATTTCCCCGCTGAAACAGTATGAAGGATGTTACCGCATCTATCAATGCGGAGATTCACTCCTATGGATTAAAGATTATCATAAACTGATGTGCATCGATCTCCATCAAGAAAAATACATACCTCACCTTGACTCCTATTTCCGGGGAAAAGAGATACACGAACCGGTAGAAGACCTTTTCGTCGACAATTCGGGACGTATCTGGCTACTTACTTCTCAGGAGTTGCGGGAACTGGAAACGGGCATCCGCCTCGCCCTGCCGGAAAATGAGCATCGAAAGCTACAGGACATACATTCGGATGAACTTGCGGTTTACCTATTCTATCATACCGGCGAAGTCGTTTGCTACGACCCGAAAGCCGGAAAGCAGTTGTATGACAGAGCTGCTTATCCCGCCTCGGAACAGGAGGACTTCAACCGTACTTCTCTCGTTGTCAAAAGCCAAAAAGGATTCTACCAGTTACGCAACGGCCGCAAAGGAGGATTCTTCTACTTTAATCCCCAAAACCGGACATGGGAGAAGCTGTTCGAACAGAACTACACGCTCAACACCCTGATCATCACTCCACAGGGCGATAAAGCTTATATCAGTTGTGTTCACGGTTTCTGGATCATCGACCTCGAAAGCAGGGAACAGCAATACATCCCCGTACTGGAAACAAAGAAAGGACAGCTCGTTTCGACCGAAGTCAGCACCATCTTTCAGGATGCCCAGGGCGGTTTATGGGTCGGCACACTCAATCGGGGATTACTCTATCATCATCCTGCCACACACAAACTGATTCACGTCAGCCGCACTGCTTTCCCCGCATCACCGGAAGAGGATGTCGCTGTCAAAGCCTTTGCAGAAGATGATAACGGCAATATCTATCTGAAAAGCCATTCCACAATCTATCAGTTAGCTGTCGATCAGGACGGTTCACGGACTCTGCTGCCTGTACCAGCCTCATCGGTCTCTGCAGAATTGGCAAAGGAATTAGATCAAAGAGGTGGAAACAAATATTACAGAGGGCAATCATACACCGCCCTATGCACCGACACACGGGGCTGGACATGGGCAGGGACAGCCGACGGACTGGAACTCTTCACCGATCAAGAGCAAACACCGGATAGCAAACCGACCACACAAACAGCAGATAATCAATCCGCCTCACCTAATAAACAAGCCCACCGCATTTTCTATCGTGAAAACGGACTGAGCAATAACTTCGTACAATCAATCATCGAAGACAGAAACAACTATATCTGGGTAACTACCAGCAATGGCATCTCACGTATCCATATCAATCCGGAGAATCAGGAAATCGGCTTTACCAACTTCAATCAACTGGACGGGGCTTTAGAAGAGGAATATATACAGGGAGCTATCTTTGAGTCTTCGGACGGTACACTCTATTTCGGAGGCATCGACGGCTTTACCATTTTCCGTCCCGACCATGAATCCGCCACTCCGGGCCTGCCTTACAAACCGGTTTTCACCAACTTACATCTCTACGGTGAAAAAGTAAACACAGGAGAAAAGTACGGAAACCGCATCATCCTGCCGCAAGCCGCCCCTTACACAAAGGAGCTAGAACTGGACTATAACCAGAACTTTCTGACCTTCGAATGTTCGGCACTGAACTACGTGAACAGCGAACGCACCTACTACCGCTACCAACTGGAAGGCATCGACCAACAATGGATGAACGCTTTTGCCAGCGGACAAGGGAATGCAACAGTCGGCAACGGCATCCTGCAGGCATCCTATACCAATCTACCGCCGGGAGAATACACATTCAAAGTCGCTGCATCCGACAACCTGTTACAATGGAACGATAACATCACAAAGATACACGTCACTATCCACGCTCCCTGGTGGAAAACGACTACCGCCTACGTTCTGTATACGGTTTTCGTGTTACTGATTGTCTTAGCAAGCATCCGCCTCTATATCTATCAGACCAAGAAAAAGATGAAACAGCAACATAAAGAAGAAATCCTGCTGCTCCGCATCCGCAACCTGATAGAGCAATGCAACAGCTATGAAGCCGAACAGAAAGCCCGTTCGGAGAAGAAAAGCCACCCTTCCGTCTGCGACAGGAACGAAACGGCAGATGATAATGAAAAGCCAAACGGCATAGAACCGGACAGTGCAGAGTCCAACCGTACTGTACAAAATATCCCCGAACCGGACAGTGCAGAATCCGCCTTCCTGGTACAAGCGATAGAACTGGTAGAAAAGAACCTCGACGTCAACGGCTACTCCGTAGAGCAACTAAGCCGTGACCTCTGCATGGAACGCACCGGACTCTACCGCAAGCTGGTGACTTTGCTCGACCAGTCCCCCAGCCTCTTTATCCGCAACATCCGTCTCCAACGGGCAGCGCAACTACTTGCCGAAGGCAAACTGAGCGTAACCGAAATAGCGGAACGTACCGGCTTCAGCAGTTCCAGCTACCTAAGCAAATGTTTTCAAGAAATGTATGGATGCCGTCCCTCGGAATATACAGAGAAAGCGAAGAGAATGGGACAAGAAGAGAACAGAGCAAAAGCAGGGCAAGCAGAGAACGAGAAGCCACATGAGAAAGCAAAAGAAGAAAAGGAAATGAAGAAATCAACCTGATTGTTGTTTGTTTCAACATAGCTATTGTCCGCAAAATGTCCTTCCATCCTACCTTTGCCGTATCATAAAGCACTTAAAGAAACCATGAAAATGAATCTAAGAAAAACAGGCATCCTGTTGGCATGGGCCATGATCATTGCCGCAAACGGTACGGCACAAAACGTACAACGTACTTCCCAAGGCATCAAGTATGCAGCACAAGGGATGAACGTCAGTGTAGAATTTTATTCGCCTTCCATCGTCCGGGTATATAAGACGCCCGGTGAGACAGCTTCCGACAAAGAAAGCCTCGTTGTCATCAAAGCACCGGAACAAACCCCGGTTTCCTTCGGTGAAAACGGGAAAAATGTAACATTGAGCAGTCAGATGATACAAGTGGAAGTGAACCCCGAAACAGGCGGCATCTACTTCTTCGACAAGCTAGGGCAACGGCTGCTGACCGACAAAGACTACGGAACACAGTTTACCCCTTTCAATGACGCGGGCGTCCCCTCCTACAATGTCCGTCAGGCTTTTCTGCTGGATAAGGACGAAGTAATCTACGGTCTGGGCCAACAGCAGACCGGCAAAGTGAACCAACGCAATCAGAAACTCTTTCTCCGCAACCAGAACATGAGTATCTGTATCCCCTTCATCCACTCCATCAAAGGCTATGCCCTCTACTGGGACAATTACTCCCCTACCACCTTCCTCGACAATCCGCAGGAAACCTCCTTCGACTCGGAAGTAGGCGACTGTGCCGACTACTACTTCATCTACGGCGGCAACGCCGACGGAGTCATAGCCGGAGTACGCGACCTGACCGGACAAGCCCCGTTGTATCCTCTCTGGACACTGGGCTTCTGGCAATGCCGCGAACGCTACAAAAGTCCGGACGAACTGTGCGAAGTCGTAGACAAATACCGGGAGCTGAAAGTTCCTCTGGATGGAATCATCCAAGACTGGCAATACTGGGGCTGCAACGAGAACTGGAACTCCATGAAATTCCAGAATCCCCGCTACATCAACAAGATGGGTGACCCGGAATACATGAAATTCCTCCCGAACGGAGAAGACAAGAATGCCGACTACGGCACTCCCCGCATCAAAAGCCCCAAAGAAATGATCGACTACGTGCACAAGCAGAACGCCCACATCATGATCTCCGTATGGGCCTCCTTCGGTCCGTGGACAGAAATGTATCAGAAGATGGACAGTCTGAAAGCACTGCTCCATTTCGAAACGTGGCCGCCCAAAGCCGGAGTCAAACCTTACGACCCGTATAATCCGGCAGCACGGGACATCTACTGGGAAGCGATGAAAAAGAACATCTTCGACCTCGGCATGGACGCCTGGTGGCTCGACTCCACCGAACCGGACCACATGGATATCAAAGACCAGGACTTCAACACGCAGACTTATCTGGGTTCTTTCCGCAGGGTACACAACGCCTTCCCCTTAATGTCCAACAAAGGCGTATACGAACACCAACGCGCCACTACTTCCGACAAGCGCGTATTCCTGCTTACCCGTTCCTCCTTCCTCGGACAGCAACGGTATGCTTCCCATTCATGGAGCGGAGACGTAACTTCCGAATGGTCCGTCATGCGCAAGCAACTAGCGGCAGGACTGAACTATGCGTTATGCGGCATCCCGTACTGGAACACAGACCTAGGTGGCTTCTTCGCATGGAGATATAACAATAACGTAAACAACATCGCCTATCATGAACTGCACGTCCGCTGGTATCAGTGGGGAGTATTCCAGCCGATCATGCGTTCGCACAATTCCAGTCCGGTAGCCGTAGAAATCTACCAGTTCGGCAAGAAAGGCGACTGGTCATACGATGCACTGGAGAAATACACTCACTTACGTTACCGCCTGCTGCCATACATCTACAGCACTTCCTGGGAAGTGACCAGCAAAGCAGGCAGCATCATGCGCCCGCTCATGATGGACTTCCCGAAAGACAAGAAAGTGCTCGATATGGACACCGAATATATGTTCGGACGCAACTTCCTGGTTCGCCCGGTGACGGATTCATTGTACACATGGCAAGACAAGAAGCAAAACGGTCATCAGAAAGACATGAGCAAAATCGGAAAGACCGATGTTTACCTTCCCCAAGGTGCCCGCTGGATCGACTTCTGGACCGGACAAACACTGGAAGGCGGACAGACCCTGCAACGTGAAGTTCCGATCGACATTATGCCGATCTACGTCCGTGCCGGCTCTATTCTCCCCTGGGGTCCCGCCGTGCAATACTCTACGGAAAAGAAATGGGACAATCTGACCATCCGTATCTATCCGGGAGCGAACGCGGAATTTACCCTTTACGAAGATGAGTTCGACAACTACAATTACGAAAAGGGAGCTTACTCTACCATTACCTTGAAATGGAACGACCAAGACCGTACACTGACCATCGACGACCGGAAAGGCAGCTATAAAGGAATGCTGAAAAGCCGCAAATTCAACCTCATAGTTGTAGAACCGGGAAAAGGCTGTGGCGACGGAGACGCAACCACCTTTGACAAATCCATCTCCTATAGAGGTAAGAAAGTGATTGCCAAGCTATAAACTGACGATAATCAGATAACTAACACGAGTTCGATATGGCCCAACTTGTTGGATTATATCGAACTCGTACCATAGTAATAACATGCTTTTCTATTGTCACTTATCACCTTTGAAGGATAATAAACTGATTATCAGCAATCATTTGGTGATAATAAGGGGTGATAATAGGGTGACAATAGCCATATATCACACATTTTATTGTCACCTTTCCCCATCCTACCACATATTACCTATTACTTATGATTCAATGCCTATTACTTATTACTTGTTACTTATTACTTATTACGTTCCCCTATATTCGGCCCCTGACCCTATACAACAAATACCATATACTACCGGTATCTTTCACTTATAGTGCCTTTATTCTTCCATTAAGACGCCGATATTGTTAGTTGTTCACGGCCGTGGCAAGAATTGATCACAACCGTGAGCAATGCTCTTCACGGATGTGATCAGACCTGTTCACGGCCGTGAACAACTAAAGATATCGGCGTCTTATTCCTACTTTCCCTATAGGAAAAAGCAAAGATGCAAGAGGTTAAAGAGAACTTTAGTACTATCTTACGGCTGATTACACTATAGACAGCAAACGAACCACCCGTTCGGTGAAAGATGAAAACCATCTTTTCTATTATGAAGAAGAAAAGAGAAGGTACAAAAGTCAATAATACCTAAACCTGGGCTGACTAAAAAGTCGATTCTATCTCGAATCTCCTCCTTCGGGAAGGAGGAGTGGTCGAAGACCGAGGTGGTAGGAGAAATAATGTTTGTTCCTATTTCTTTGTAAATGATAGGATTATGTATTCACCTACCACCTCCCCAAAATAAACTAACCCCTATTGAAAACCAGTTTATTGTTTATAGTTTATAGTTTCTTATTTCACCTTTTGTGTCTTCAAGCGGATGACCGTGAACGAATAAGCAGGCAATTCCTGCTTAAAGCTGGTTCCTGCCTCTATCGTATCCGTCACCGGAAGCGGAGTCGCCTCGGGTGCACCTGCCAGTACAGTCCGCGTAGCGGAAGACTGGATACCATCCATTCCCGGCAACCGGACATCGGTCTCTATGCTGACGGGCAACAGATTGACTAACTTCACAATCACATCCCCCGTCTTACTGTCACGAACGATGGAAGAACCAACACGGAGTTTTACGCGACTGTCCTGATTATCAAGGTTTACCTGTGAAGGGATGTAATGGTCGCCTGCGTGCTGACCGTAGAGTTTCTGCACATAGTAACCCGTTGTCGGTCTTACTTCCCGATTGTTGAAGTAGATCAAGTCCGGATTCCACTGCGTCCGTCCGTCTTTTGCCAGCAGAGGAGCATAAGAAGTCATGTGCACTACGTCTCCATTCCGTTCCAAAGCAGCCAGATAAAGCGCTTCGGTCAAAGCAGTTTCCATATTCGCTCTGCGTCCGGAGATATGAGTGGCATATTCGCCCAGATATACTTTCGTTTTTTTAGAGCGGTCGTACTTGTCATAGAAGTCCTGATTGTGCAGGAACCATCCCGGAGACTGATAATAATGTTCGTCTACCATCGGAACACCGAGTTTGTCCGCCAGTTTCCAGCCTTCCACATAGTCTGTTCCCTCATTGAAAGGGCCTACCGTACCGACAACGATCATCTCCGGATACTTCTCTTTGATAGCAAGGTATATCATCGTGAAACGTTCTTCGAAGACATCGGTGATCAAGTCTTCATTGCCGATGCCGATATATTTCAGATTGAAAGGCTTCGGATGACCGGATTCGGCACGTATCTTGCCCCATTTGGTCTTCCTTGCATCACCGTTCGCCCATTCTATCAGGTCGAGAATATCCTGAATGTAAGCACCCATTTCACTCATCGGGATACCGCCTTGCTGACCGCCCCTCAAATCGCCATGACAGGCGGAGTTCTGACAAGGAACACCTGCCGCCAGTACCGGAAGCGGTTCCGCACCTATGTCTTCGCAGAACTGGAAGTATTCATAATAACCCAGTCCCATGCTCTGGTGATATCCCCAAAGGTTACGGGCAGGTTTACGGGCTTCCAGCGGTCCGATAGTATTTTTCCATTGATAGATGTTCTTCAAACCGTCTCCATGAGCCACGCAGCCTCCGGGGAAACGGACAAAGCGCGGGTGCATATCGGCAAGTGTCTGTGCAAGGTCGGGACGCAAACCGTTCTTTCTGCCTTTGAATGTATTCTGCGGGAAGAGAGAAATCATATCCAGTTCAATTTCACCTGCCGATTGCGGGCGAAGTTCCAGACGGGTATCGGCGGACGTTTTCGCTGTCAGCACTGCTTTATACGTTTTCCACGAACGGGAAGAGACGGTAACTGTCGTTTCACCCTGTACGGTGCCGTCGGCATCTACGAGGCGTACCAGTAGTTTTCCGGACTTGCTGCCTTCCGGGATACGGGCAAACAAGGAGAAATCATATTTCTCGCCTGCTTTAAGGGCGATTCCGTCAAAACCGGTGTTGGTCAGAGCGGCTCCCGGCTGGTTCGTCTTCAAGACGGCATAATGCGGATTGTTCGGATGGATAGGATCCGAAGTCGATATGGTAAAGGTGGCGTTTTCTCCTTCCAGCTTCCATGAATGGGTGCTGTTCCAGTTCTTGTCCCCTTCACGGTCGGACGGGTCGTATTCGAAGTCCCGGTTCTGGATCAGTTCGGCATACAGGCCGCCGTCGGCGGAGTAGTTGATGTCTTCGAAGAAGATACCCATCAATAAATCGCTGATTTCTTTTGTTTCTTCCGGTTGTGCTGTGACGGTGGCTTTGATCGGTTTCAGTCCGGCAAAGCGTTCTTTATCTTGTACAGGGCGTTCGCCATACAGGGAGTTACGGTATTGGTTCCGTTCGTACGTCCGGGTCAGTCCGTCCACTACCGACCAGGGCACTTGGCTGACGGTTCCCGTTTCTTCGTGTCCGGCAATCTTTGCTTTGACTCTTGTTCCTTCAAAATCGGAAGTCGTACGGGGATATTGCTGGGCTTCCCAGTAGATCAGGTCTTTTGATCTGGCCTGACCGTATCCGTCGTGGTCGTTCAACTTCCAGATACAGAGCCATTCTCCGCCGGGAAGTTGTTTCAGATTCGGGTCGAGCATCTTCTTCTGCGATCCCCAACGGCCGTAATCGCAACGAAGATAGCCGTAGTTTTGTCCTATTTCAAACCAATGTTTCCCGTCCATGCTCCATGCAAAGCGGAGTCCGCTACGGCCGTCGTCACCTCGGGTGGCGTAAGCAAAAAGGGATACTGAATCGGGAGTAGCAGTCGTTTCATGCATTGCGGCAAATGCGGCCGGCTGCAACGATAGTAGTAATACACTAAATAGTAGAAGTAAATGTTTCATGGTATAAATTATAATATAAGATCTCTGCAAAAAAGAGTACGTATTCACTAAAAAAGGTCTGATACTCTGTTATTTCCTGTTTTCCCAATGACTTCTCAGTTTGGCGGCTTCTTCTTTTGTCAAATGGATCACCGCGCCGTGTTTGGGCGACGAGAAATTAGTCGTCTTCATCACTCCTTCGTTGAAACGTCCCAGGTTCTTGAAATTCACGAAGTCGGAAGTTTCGATGAAAGCGAAGTTATGGGGGTTGATGCCGTAGACGTCATACATCAATACCCATTTGTCTTCTCCGATACGCTTCCAGAGGTTGGGAGCTTCGCAGGCCCTAGGTTCGAAGTCGTACCAGCGAGGGTCATATTCGTAATCACCGTTGATGCGGTCTGATACGGCCTGTTTGATTCCGGCGCCTCCGTCGTGCGAAACGTAGAACATACGATACCGGTCGCCTACCTTGGTGATGTCGCCGTCGATAGCCGATATTTTCTCGTTGGGATACTCGAAGAGGATTTGCGGGAGTGTCTCTATCCGGTCGAAGTCATCGTTGACATAGACATAGTACAGTTTGTTCGCCTCGTTCTTGAAACGCATGGTGAAGTAAATCATCAGTTTACCTTTCTTGTCATCATAAGTCACTTCGGGCGCCCATACGCAGCCGATTTCACCCAAGCCTGCCGATAACAGGTCGAAACGGGCATTGGTACGTTTCCAGTTGATCAGGTCCCACGATTTCATCAGTACGAGTCCGCGGTTGTTTCCCCAGCCGTATTCTTTTCCGTCACGTTCCCATTCGGTATCACGGAAGCCGTCTTTCTGCGCATAGATGTGCAGGTCGGTCATGGAAAGGTAGAAAGCTCCGTCCGGACCGCGGAAGATGTGCGGGTCACGGATGCCTTTTTGCAGGGCGATGGTATCTCCGGCGATCACCGGTTTGCCATCGTTCAAGGCCGTAAATGTATATCCGTCGTCACTGACGGCCATGTAAAGGCTGTGCGTTTCGTCTTTATGGAAGACCATCAAGTAAGCCCCCATCTCCTTTTCCTGCGGGATGGCGTTGCGGTAACGAAACTGACGGAAGCCGGCGCTGCCTTTTCCGGAGGAGAGCAGTCCGATGCGTAAAGCGTAGAAGCCGCCGTAGTTGTTATGGTGCAACTGAGATACATCCATGTTTTCTACCAGCGTAGTCCATTCCTTACCGTCCTTGCTGACTGCCAGCCGGACACTGTTTCCCTGATTCTGTATTTTGGCGAAGAAGCGTTTGCCCAACTTGTTAGGGAGGGTAAAGCTGTTTTCCGCGTTTCTGTAGATAGTGAAGTCCTTTCCGTCGGACACGACTCCAAAGTAGGCCTTTTCGCTGTAATATAGAAGAAGTCCGGCTGTGTTACCCTTGCCTACGTTGACTTCCACCTGTGTTTCGTAATTCTTGTCTTCGGCGGTGGTCAGCAGTAGGCGGGCATCGGAAGGGGTACTTCCTTTCGCATCCATCCATAAAGTCTGTTTCTTGAAGCTGAGCGACTGAGGGGCATATTCTTTCCAGAAAGTCCATTGGAGTCCCGGTTCCGGTCCTGCGAAATCATCCGAGAGGTTGAGTCCGTGTTTAATGGACGAATCGGTCTTGATGGGAGTGGCGGTGGATTTGGTTCGATACCATCCGTCGGCGGTCCATTCAATCGGTTCGATGAGGGTGGAGCGTCCCAGGGTGTGATAGCCTTTGGCATAGGCATGATATACGACCCACCAGTTGCCGTTCACATCATCAATCAGTGTGCCGTGCCCTTTCGACCACCAGTTGTCATGGGCGCTATAGGTATGCACTACCGGATTATAGGGAGAATTTTCCCACGGTCCGGTGACACTCTTCGAACGGGCAGCAACTGCCATGTGGCTTGTTGCCGGGCCGGCTGTTCCTCCCTGCGCGGAAGTCAGGTAATAATAACCGTTATGGTAATTCAGCTTCGGCGATTCCAGACACATACATTCTGTTTCCCAATGGTTGGGATATCGCCAGCCTTCGTACACTTTCTGTTTTTGGCCGATGGTGGCCAGTCCGTCGTCCGTCAGTCGGATGACTTCTCCTTTGTCGACATATAAATATCTGTTCCCCTCCTGATCGGCTATGTGTCCGGGGTCAATGCCACTCACTTTCAAGTCGATGGGTTTGCTCCACGGGCCCTTGATGTCATTTGCCCAGATCACCCAGTTTGTTCCTTTGGCCGGATAATAGATGTAGTATTTTCCTTTGTACTTCAATAAGTCGGGCGCCATTGCAGAGCCTTCGTATTCGGGCATTACGCGGCAAACGGGTTCCCAGTTCATCAAGTCACGGGAGTGCCATATGAGGAATCCGGGAGCGTAGTAAAAAGGAGAATGAGTCATGTAATAATCCTCACCATCGCGCATGACAGAAGGGTCCGGGTAGTCACCCGACAAAATGACTTTCGGGTATTCTTGCGAATAGGCCTGTACTGTTGCACAGACAAGCAAAATGAACAACAGGAGTTTTTTCATGGTATTTATTTATGGGCTATTATAACCTGATGATGGTGCATCTGATGGCTTTACATCTTATCGGGTTTGCCGTAGGCCTTGTACAAGCGTTTCAGCTCCTTGTAGGTTATCGGCATTACGGTGCCGTGGCGCGGATGGAAGTTCATGCTAATGGCATTGTCTATGACTTTGAAATTCTCCAAATCGGTGCTTTCCGTAAACTGATACTTGCCTTTCATATATACATCGTACATCAGGATGTACTTGTCCGTACCTATCAGCGGGAAGATGCCGGCACCTTCTACAGCTTCTTTCGTCTGTTGCTTATAATCTTCCGATTCTTTCCATTGTCCGGAGGTCAGGGAGGCGGTGGTTGCTTTTTTAATTCCATTGCCGTCTCCTTCCGTTTTATAGAACAGGTGGTAAAGTCCGTCTTTGTAAATGATGTCTCCGTCAATACAGGACTTGCCATTCTTCGGGAGGAACAAAGTTTTGGGTTCTCCTTCTATATCGGTGAAATCTTTGTTGGCGTATGCGTAATAAATAATGTCCGGGCCGTTGCCATGCTGCATTGACCAGTAGACCATGTATTTCTTCGCTTCTTTATCATAAATAGTTTGCGGTGCCCATACCCGTTTCAAATCTTCCTGGTTCGGGTATTTCTTCTGGATGTTCACGATGTTGGAGGTCCAGTTGACGAGATCTTTCGATTTCAACAGTACCATGGCACGGTTAGAACTCCATCCGTTGCCGGAGACCATGTCGGTTACGACCATGTAGAATGTCTTTCCGTCTTCACAACGAAGGATGTGCGGGTCACGCACTCCACCCGTAGAACTGATTTCACGGGAATCAATGACCGGCTGGTTTCCGTTCAATGCATAGTAGTTGTATCCATCGGGGCTGACAGCCATCCGGATGGCTTCCTCACTCATCCTGTTTCCGGTGAAATAGACAAACAGGTAGGCAGACTGCTGGCTGTATCCTGTCAGCACTCCTACTAAAAGGAGTGCCAGAAGTAAAGTATATTTTTTCATATTCATTTGAGAGTAAATGCTTATTTATAAAGTGAATGCTTTATTATCAAAAGGCCGATATTGGCTTATTATTGGTTTAATACTTGAAATCAGACGGTTTCACATAGACGCGGTATTCACGAATCATGCCCGGAAAGTCCTTCTCGGCACGGGGCAGATAACGGAAGCCAGTCACTGTTTCCACTTTGCTCAGGTCGATTACCAGTTGGTGGGGATAAGCGACATTATCAACGGTCATCCAGAAAGTGGATTCCTGCAAGTCGAATATCTTATCCGCCGTACGGTTTCCGCTGCGTGTCTCTTCGCTATCGGCATAACGGATTTTCCAATGTTCGCGGGATACGGGTTTGCCGTCGGCTCCCAGCACATCGAACTCTGCAATAGCGGCAATATTGTTATTGGCTTGCGGAGAGAGTGCTTCCAGACAGAAGAAACGTCCTTTCACCGGAGCGGCGAAACGTACTTCCTGCCAGCCGTTGCCCGGAGTGAAGGCTCCTTCGTGCGCAACCTTTTCTCCTGTCAGCTTCAACTTTTCTCCATCCTTGCGATGTGTTTCCGGTGCTTTCTCGCGGAGTACGTCGAGGATCGGTTTCTTCAGACCTTTGATTGATGATTTCGTCGGACCTTTCAGGTCGAGAACGAGAATTTCATTCTCGCCTTCTTTCAGCCAGCAGCCCGGTATGAAGAGTGTCTGCTGGGGACCGATTTCCCAGAAACGTCCCATCGCATGACCGTTCACCCATACCATACCTTTGCCCCATGTGCTCATGTCGAGGAAAGTGTCGCCTACTTTATCGAGTTTGAAAGATGATCGATAGTAAGCGGGCATAGTCGGTAATATCTTCGTATCCTTGTAGTTCTTGTTCTTGATAAATGAGTAGTCTACGGGGAAGTTATATACAGTCCAGTTTTTCAGTTCTTTCACCTGATTGCCCGAAAGGAGTTCTACCTTTTCGGTGATTCCCTTCCGGTCGTGGATGGACTTATCAAAGTTGACACGTCCCATTGCCTCTACCAGAATATCCAGTTGCGTACCTTTCTTCAAGGCCGGCAAGATAGTGGTAAATTCTCCTTTGCGGCGGTCGAGACGGGCCAGCAGCTTGCCATCAGCGTAGATTTGTGCCCAGTCGTGCACTTCGGTGATTTTCAATGTAGTGCCTGAGGTTACTGCTTCGGGCAATGTGGTACGGTACAGGATTGTTCCCCACCCTTGGTTGAATTGCTCCATCGGCTGGATATCCACCGACTGTTTGGCATCCGGCAAGTTGGAGAAAAGCGGAGCTACTTTGGTAAAATGAAATTCGGGTACTTCAATGACCGGCATTGCAGCAGGGACTTCCGGCAGTGCTTCACCGGCAGGAAGATACGTTTTCAGCAGGTCGCGGAGGAGATAGTATTTCTCTGTCGTCCATCCGGCTTCGCTGATCGGGGCATCGTAGTCGTAAGAACTGCACATAGCGGAGTAGGCAGGATTGTTGGCACCACCCCAATGTCCGAAAGTCGTTCCTCCGTGAGTCATATAAAGGCTGAAGGAGATGTTGCGGTCGAGCATTTCTTTGATGCCCTGTACCATATCTTTGGCAGGACGTGTTTCATGTTTCCGTCCCCAGTGGTCGAACCATCCGCTCCAGAACTCGCTGCACATCAACGGAGTTTCCGGACGAAGTTCTTTCAGTTTCTTAAATTGCTGGTCTATATTGGCGCCTGTTCCGAAGTTGATGGTCCAGATCAGGTCGTCGAGTGCATTCCGTGTAAAGTTACTGCTCCAGTCGCATTGGAAGAGAGGTACATCGGTAAAACCGGATTCGCGCACCAAGTCGCGTACGGCAGAAACATAAGGCTTGTCAGTGCCGTAAGAACCGTATTCGTTCTCCACCTGCACCATGATAATATTTCCGCCCTTATTTACCTGTAGCGGCGCCAGTTGCTTACCGACTTCTTTCATGAAGATGCCTACCCGTTCCATATAATAAGGATCGAGCGTGCGCAGTGCCACATCTTTCTTCTTCAGCAACCACCAGGGCAGGCCGCCCATTTCCCATTCCGCACACACATACGGACCGGGGCGGATGATGACATACATTCCGTGTTTCTGAGCGGCACGACAGAAGGCAGCGATATCATTCTGACCTGTAAAGTCAAACTTGCCTTCTTCCTGTTCGTGTATATTCCAGAAGATATAAATACAAATAGTGTTCATTCCCAACGCCTTACACATCTCAATACGATGATCCCAATAGGCTTGCGGAATACGGGTATAGTGCAGTTCGGCAGCTTTTACTACGAACGGCTTCCCGTCCAGCAAGAAAGTATTCTTGCCTGCCTCAAACTTACGGGCAGTAGTCTGCGCCTCTGCACTACTGAAAAAGATGACTGTAAAAAGTACTAGTAAAGCAATAAATCTGTGTCTCATGGCTTTTATCTCAATATAGAATTATAATTATATATAGTATACGGCAAAGATAGGCGATTCACCTAAACCGCAGGTACCAATTATCATTCAAAAAAGGTTAGAAATAAAGCAAAATCCCCTGAGACAGATTATTTTTAAAGGAAATACGACCTTTTGTTGACAGGTTACTTGTGTCTGTACCCGCCCCTCCGGTCGATTTCCTTTATAGTATGAATGTTTTTCTTTCTTGTGTTTTTTCTTCCATTTAGAAGAGTTTTCTTCTCCTCAGAGCTGTTTTATAATCCAGCCCCGATGAATCAATTATCTTCTTCGTCTTTAAACATTTGTTTAATTAGATCAATATTATCATCATAATCATTACCCGATAAAGTGATGACATCTGCCAAACCTACAATATTCGAATCTGAATCATAAGTGGTCAGCAAACAGTACATTTCACGTCCTGTGGCGTCTTCTTCAATATGAAGTTGTACCGGTTCACTTCTTCCTCCGGGAAGGTCTGCCAGATATTCAAAGTTCCTGGATAAGAAAGCTTCCACTATCTTCGCAGGGTTTGTCTCATCACGCTTAAACTTCTTGACTCCCATACTCTTGACTTTTCCTCCACTTTGAAAGTTGTATATATCAAAGTTATTCAGATAGGCAGCTATCAGGCAAACCAGTGTCATGATGATTCCGGCTGTACGCACCAACCAGCCTGCCAATGGAAGCAAACCGGGAAAAATAGCCAGAACGGCTCCTACCACGGCCAAACCTAAATATAACACAGGTTTCAGATTGTTCTTTCTTTTTTCAAATTTAGTCGGGTTGGCGGCATAATACTCGCTGATGTAACTGTAGTACTTGTTGTTCTTTTGTTCCATAATTATGTGTTTTTGTGATTAAACTATCTTGATCAATTTACCATTTGATTTGCACCCAAGGGCTCTTAGGATTAGACAACAGATCGTCTGCCATTCCCTTCATTCCTAAATTGTGAGCATTGGTCCCTCCCCAGATAGCCCTGCCAATAACATAACTTATCGCCATATCGTGCCATGATGTGAAAGAAGAATGAGCCAATTCATACGCCTTGTCGATATAATTCCACGCTTCCATTTCTGAGATATATTTCATATCGCAGCAGGCACGGGCAACAAAATTAATTCTGCCGGCATCCCAGCCAATCACTCCATAGCGGACTATATCTTCTTTAGAAGTAATCACTTCATAAGCTATCAACTCCTCATAGACCTCTTTCAAATTTTGCAGTTGCCCGACAGCTTTCTCATAATCTTCCTGACTCTCCATGTTCTGCTGGAAAATATCGTCTTGCGCATTTTCATCGTCAAGCAAAAAAGCCTCATAAACAAACGGAAAGTAGTAATCATAACCTTTCCGGCACAAATCATCCAATGTTTCGCGGGCATCATGAGCATTATTTATTCCCCACCATTCACCGAGAATAGTAGGCAACTTATCTTTGATATCCAACGAGAGAGTGTTCAGATATCCGCCTTGCTGCAAGGCATACAATGAACCTATAGACAGTTTTTTATACTGTTCTACGGATAATTTTGATTTTGATTTAAAACGAGGCCCCCGAAAAGCTCTTATAATAGTACGGACAAATGGCCATACCTTCATATAAAGAAAAGAAAGGACCATTACTCCGCCTACGACCCAAGGCATCCAACTCATGTCTGTCATAAATAGTGTTTTTGTTTTATTGTTAATACTAATTCAATCTTAATTCCTCTGCCACTTTGCAGGACAGGCTGATATCATTATATATGTCCTCGAGCAGCTTCCCGTCATTCAACGCACTTGGACGCACACATAAAAAACCGGAAGGCATCACGGCGGCATAGTAGAAAGTACCTCTGCTGAACGAAAGCATGATATCGCATCCGAAAGTCTGGCGCAGCGCCGTCATATGACGCATCATCGCAGGAGTGAGCAACATACGTGCTTCTACTTCATCATCGGCATAAACGGCAAAATAGTTCTCAAACTCCTGATCTTCCAGTTGCACCAGTCGGGCACTATAGCGCTTCTTCAACCCCTGGATATTCTTCGCCAGATATCCGATCTTTTGTTCTAAGTGGTCGGGCAATATGATAATATTTCCTTTGAATCGCTTGTCTATCTTACACCAGGCAAACATACCCCGAAAATTGTGCGGACTGCTATCCAGCCGCGAGGCAAACAGCGGACGAAGCACAAAACGGTAGATCATGACAAAATATCCCAATACAGGATTGTACTGCAACTTATTCAACAGCCCGTAAGACACACCGATATCCGCCACGTGCAAAGAGTGCTCGCCGTGCGGAAACTGAATATATCCATATGTATTGGCTGCCAGTGCCGGATCAGAAAAAGAGGCGGAAAAGAGTTTGCTGTCTCTCAATATCCGGCTGTCTACCTGAGAGGAAGCCGAGAAATAAACGGTAGGAAACAGAGTAGACATAATGTGCTGCATAGCTTCCGACTCCCGTTCCTGAAAGTTAGTCATACAGCGGGTGAAAACGAAGTTGACCACTATAAATCCAATGAATACAGGTATTATATACTGCGTGAACTGCATATAGTTCTCAAGACCTATATAAGATACAAGCGCACCGCCAAACAACACAAACATAAACCAGCAGAATACAAAAAGATAAACTGCAATACTTCCTGTTCGTACCACCTTTCTCCAGCCATTTACCCGTAAAAGCTCCGAACGAAGCTGTTCTGATAATTTCTTAAAATCAATTGTGTCCATATTCGTATTATCTGAGAAGTTCGGCGACATTTACATTCTGTTGTTCCGGTTCGGGAATATCAATCAGTTCTTCCTGATGATGACCTTGCTGACGGGCAACAACGGAAGAAGGAAACATCTCGATGGTATTATTGTAGTCTGTTACTGCCGCATTATAGGTGCGCCGGATGGCTTGCAGTTGCAGTTCCATGTCCTCAATACTGTTTTGCAGGCGATGGAATTGTTCATTCGCTTTCAGTTCAGGGTAATTCTCGACCGACAACTGTAATTTGGTTAACAGACCGGACAATTCATTGCCACTTTTTATTTGTTCGGCTTCCTGTGAAGGTTGGAAAGAATGTGATCGAAGTTCCGTAATGCGGGTAAGAATTTCATTTTCATGACCCATATATGACTTAACGGCGGCCACCAAATTAGGTATCATGTCATTTCGCTGCTTTAATGCCACGCAAATACCGCTACGACATTGCTTCACCCTGTTTCGCTTAGCGATCAAATTGTTGACTGCCCAAATATACCAAAGTGCGATTAGCAGTATAAGTCCCGATCCAAAATATATAATTCCCATGCTTTTACTTTTGTGTGTATATCAGTTTTCAATAGTTATATCCTATTCAATTTTGACACAGGCAAAAGTAAACAGCATCCCACAAATTAGCAAACAAAGAGGGGGTATAAATACAGGTAAGCAAAAATCAGATAATACGTTAATTAATAAAGCATTAGTTAGGCAGAAGACGGGGTATAGCAGGGTATATTTATAAAATTCAGAGGGTAATATTACAGTAATGGTCAGAAGATGATGTCCATTTTATGACCATCATCTCCTGACCATTACTTAAGTCTATTCAAAGTCAGTGTCTACAATCCGCTGAAATCGACTCCCTCAAATACCAGTGAAGGGATACGCCAGGAGGAGTTCAGACGCGGGTCGTTTCCGGTTGCAACCAACGAGTTCCACAAGGTAATCAGATTGCCGGTAACATTCATCTCGGATACCGGTTGCGTCAGTTTTCCATTCTCAATCAGGAAACCTTCGATGCCATAAGAGAAATCTCCGGTCGAACTGTTGTTGTTACCACCATTAAAGCCCGTAACGAGGATACCTTTTTCCACTCCGGCAATCAGTCCATCCAGATTCTTATCTCCCGTTTCCATGACCAAAATAGATGAACCGCTGATAGTCGGATCGACTCCCATCTTCTTAGCATTGTAGGTATCAATGAAATAGGTATTCAGTACTCCCTTGTCAAAGATGGAGCGACGTTCCGTAGCAATACCTTCGTTGTCGAAGTAGCGGGCGCCGGAAGCTTTCACCAAATGAGGTTCGTCCGTCAAAGTCAGTCGGTCACTAGCTATCTTTTCATTCAATTTATTTAATAAGAATGAGTTTTTCTGTTGCAAAGCCGAGCCGTTCAGCGCACTGATCATCGGACTTAGCAAACGGCTGGAATTCATCGGATCGACCACCATCGTATATTTGCCGGACTGTACTTTCTTTTGTCCCAGTTTGCGTAATACACGTTCCAGCGCTTTCTGGCCGATTCCTTTCTTAATCAGATCGTTCATATAAAGCGACGACTCATACCAATAAGCAGAAGGACGCGCCTCGCCTTCCCCTCTGATCGTGATGTCGGCAGAAAGTGAGTACCACGTACTTTTGGTTTCTCCTTCAAAACCATTGCTGATCAGGCGGTAAGCAAAGTCCTCGCCATCGCCATAGGAAGAACCGACAGAGATGATCCGTTCGTCCTTGCCTAGTGCTTCTTCCGCTACGGCTTTCGCCATCTCTATTTTATCGTCCGGATTTAAGGATGCGAACTTGGCATCATATAGCTTTAAGTCCGGTTTCCCACCTTTATAGTAACGGGAAGGGTCCGCCAATACACGCGCCTCATCTTTAGCCAGATAGCGTGTAGAGTCTATTCCGTTTTTGATAAATGTTTCGAGCTCTTTCCGGTTCAGGCGGTTGGTAGAGATACTACCATAACGTCCGTCCACATACAGGGAAAGGCTTAATCCGCCTTCCGATGCCTGTTGCAATCTGTCCATCTTCGCATCGCGCAGTTCGAAAGAAGTGTTCGAAGAAGAGTATAAAAGGACTTTTGCTGCCTGGCAGCCATTCTTCAAGGCGTAGTCCATCGCCCACTGTGCCAGTTTCTTATTTTCGTCTGTAATCATAGGTTCGTCTTTTTAAAGTAAGCATTTACTTCTAGTTCTCTCCACCGACAGTCAGTTTGCTAACCAAGGCTGAAGGCATACCGCAAGTCACCGGACAGGATTGTCCGTCTTTTCCGCAAGTCCATGTACCGTTGTCGATCTTCGCATTGGTAGCTACCATCGTGATATCCGCCAAAGCTTTCGGACCGTTACCGATAATATTAATGTCCTTGATCGGTTGCGTCAGTTTACCGTCTTCGATCATGTAGCCCGACTTCACAAAGAATGTAAAGTCTCCGGCACCGATCTGTACCTGACCGTTCGTAAAGTTATCTACAAAGATTCCCTTCTTTACAGAAGAAATGATATCCGATTCGCTCACATTTCCGGCTTCCATATATGTAGCACGCATACGGGGTATCGGCATATTGCGGAACGATTCGCGACGTCCGTTGCCGGTTGGTTCCACTCCGTAGTGCTTTGCACTGATACGGTCGTGCAGATAACTAGTCAGTACTCCGTCTTTAATCAGATAAGTTTTCTGTCCTTCGGCACCTTCATCGTCGAAATTCACCGAGCCCCGATTGAACGGAATCGTACCGTCATCCACCACGTTGATATGTTCGTTGCATACTTTCTTATTCAGCTGATCGGCAAATATGGAAACATTCTTCCGGTTGAAGTCCGCCTCAAAAGTATGTCCGATAGCCTCGTGAAGCAAGATACCCGATCCTCCGGCACCCATGACAACAGGCATTTCACCGCCTTTGGGTTTGATAGCCTTGAACAGAAGAGAAGTCTGGTCTACCGCTTCGCGGGCGATTACGTCCACTACCTCGTCCGACAGGAAATCGAATCCTCTGCGGTAAGCACGGGCAGCGTAGCCGTTCTCCGTCTTTCCGTCTTCTTCCATGATGCACACGGCACCCAGCGTCACCATCGGACGGTAATCGTAGAACATCACTCCCTCCGAATTGCAGAAGAAGATATGCGAAGTGGTATCGCTCTGACTTGCCTGTACTTTATGTACCCGTTTGTCCAAAGCGAAAATCCGGTCGTTCAGTTTTTGCAGATAAGGCATCTTATCTTTCAAGCTGACTTCCTCCCACGGGGAAGCAACGGTATAATAGTTCTTCTTCAGTTCCTTTTCGGTGAGATTCAGCGGTTTGTTGCCTTTGTTGGCGGAAGCGATGCGGGCGGCAGTACGGGCAGCTTTCAGCATATCCTCCACAGTAATATTCTCCACGTAGGCATAGCCACTCTGGTCTCCAATCAGTACACGGACTCCGACTCCATAGTCAATATTCGAATAACTGTTGTTCACTGCACCATCCATCAGGCGGATGCTGTTGGATATCGTGTGTTCAAAGAAAAGGTCGGCATAATCGCCTCCTTTCTCCAATGCCGCGGCAAGCACCTTCTTCAAGTCTGCCTCGCTTACTCCGAAATGATTCATAGCCAAAGCAACTGCTGCTTTCTTGTCAGCTCCTTCGCCGCCCAATGCACCCGGGGTAGTCAGAGCCATAGCAGAACCTGTCGCCAATGATCCGAGTAGAGCTATACCTCCGGTTTTTAGAAAATTTCGTCTGTCCATGTTCACTTATATTTAGTTTCAGTTTTCTTTTGTCAGCAGACTTTCCAGTTCTTCGGCATTCAGACGAAGATAGAATTGTCCGCGATAAGCTACAGAAATAGCTCCTGTCTCTTCGGAGACGATGATGGCGTGCGCATCCGATTTCTGCGAGATGCCCATAGCCGCACGGTGACGCAAGCCCAGTTCTTTCGGGATGTTCAGGTCGTGAGAGACTGGCAGGATACAGCCTGCGGCTTTGATCCGTTTTTTGCTGATAACCATTGCTCCGTCGTGCAGAGGACTGTTCTTAAAAAATATATTCTCAATCAGACGCTGGCTGATAGCCGCATCTATAATTTCTCCTGTACGGACCACTTCATCCAGCGGAGTGGTATGCTCGATCACGATCAATGCGCCTACTTTCTGCTTTCCCATGCTCAGGCAAGCCATTACCACCGGCATGATATCATCATGTTTCAAGGCTTCTTTCCTCGCCCCGCTGAAAAAATGCGCCAATGCACTGACATGCCGATGCGAGCCCAGCGTCAAGAGGAAACGACGAATCTCATCCTGAAAAAGGACGATCAAAGCAATCACACCCACATTCATCAAGGTATCGAATATGGAGCCCAGCAGTTTCATCTCCAGAATCTGAGTGACCACCAGCCAGATCAGGATAAAAACCAGAATGCCGGTAAAAACCTTGATAGAGCCGGAGGCCTTCATCAGTTTGTAGGTGTAGTACAACAGAAGGGCGACCAGCAGTACATCGATAAAATCTTTTATGCCAACGTCAAAAAACACGGTACTTATTACTTATTACAAGTTATTAATTCACAAACGACAAGAGAGTATCACCAACGGATAATGCCATTCTATCATTTGCCATATTCACTCTCAGTTCTCAGTTTATCCACAATCCGGACGGCTTCCACCGCTTCGCGCACGTCATGCACCCGAAGAATGTTCGCTCCTTTCATTAACGCAACGGTATCCAGTACGGTTGTTCCATTCAATGAATCCTGCGGAGTTCCTCCCAATAGTTTATAAATCATTGATTTCCGGGAAACACCGACTAACAGTGGAAGTTCGAAAATGCTGAACTCTTCCAAATGAGCCATCAACTCATAATTATGCTCCAGTGTCTTCCCAAAACCAAAACCCGGATCGAGTATAATGTCTTTCAGACCCAATTCACGAAGTTGTTGCACCTTGCGAGCAAAGTACATGAACACTTCCTTCATCAAATTATCATAATGGGGTTCTTTCTGCATATTTTGGGGAGTTCCCTGCATGTGCATCATGATATAAGGCACTCCCAGGCGGGCCACAGTCTCAAACATCCGGTTGTCCATCTCACCGGCAGCGATATCATTGACGATAGCTACGCCATACTCCTCCACACACTGTTCGGCTACATCCGCCCGGAAAGTATCGACCGAAACGATAGCATCCGGATGATTCCGGTTTACGATCTCCAGTCCGGTACGTAAGCGGTTCATTTCTTCTTCGGCGGTGATGTGTTCGGCGTTCGGGCGCGAGGAGTAAGCTCCGATATCAATGATAGAGGCTCCTTCATCGATGATCTGCCGTGCCCTCGCTGCAATTTCCTCCTGCGTCTGCATCCGGCTGCCGGAATAAAAAGAATCGGGTGTCACATTGAGAATACCCATCACTTGCGGAGTAGCAAGATCGAGCAGACGTCCTTTCACATTTATATAAGTTGGAGAGATCAATTTCATTCTTGATTATATTCCAGTTAGACTGTTGCAAATGTAGATAAAAAAAGCAAGTATTCGTATTAAAATTAGGAAATAAACGTATATTTGCAATCAATAGCAATCAATAGAACTACCGAAAACGAATACCATGAGCCGATTGTCCCGAATTATCTTAGGATACCTTGTCTCTTTTTTGTTCATCGTTATTCCTGCAAAAGCCCAGAAAGAAGCTGAAGTTTATAACGTTGATTCCTCTTTGTATGCCTACTATCAGCGTTGCCAGGAACATTTGCTGGAACCGGTCGTGCTGAGTATGTCCGATACGCTGTTCCGTATGGCTAGCGGACAAAACGACCAGCGGATGCAGGCGGTAGCTCTCTCCACCCGGCTGGACTATTATTATTACCAGGCCAATAATGAAGACAGCATCATTTTTTATACCAATAAGGTAAAACAATTCGCTAAAGAAATACAGCAGTCCAAGTACTACTATTTCGCCTGGGCCAACCGGCTGATCCTATATTACCTGAAAACCGGAAGAAGTAACATCGCCCTCTATGAAGCCGAAAAAGTGCTGAAAGAGGCACAAGCCGAGGACAACAAGACCGGACTCATGTACTGCTACAACATCATGTCGCAGATTTACACAATCAAGAACTTTGATGTCATGGCGTCCGAATGGCGCGTGAAAGAAATCGAACTGACCGAAAAATACAAATTAGAAAACTATAACATCAGTAATACTTACGCTCAACTTGCCAATTACTACATTACGCATCATCAGCCGGAACCAGCGCTGGAAGCACTGGAAAAAGCAGTAAAAACAGCCAACTCCGCCAGCCATAAAATACTGGCAAAGCTGACATACGTAGAGTATTACAGTGAATTTAAAGATTTCTCAGCAGCGGAGAAGATGCTGAAAGAATGCAGGGAACTGTTCGACCAGGACAAAAGGCTGGACTCACTCAAAAAAAGGTTTTACCGCACAGAGGCTTTCTACTACCAGCGCAGCAAACAGTTCGTCAAGGCACTGGAAGCTGTCGAGAAGCAGAAAGCCGAAGAGCAACGGCTGAATGAGTACGCCATGAGCAGCGGACAATACCGCCTCAAAGGAGAAATCTACAGACAGATGGGCAGACCGGATGAAGCGGTGAAATTTCTGAAAAAGTATATTGAAGTAGACGATTCTTTGAAAATAGCCAATGAACAACTGGCGAGCAGCGAATATGCCACGCTGCTAAATGTAGAAAAGCTCAATGCGGAGAAAAAGGAATTAATGCTTCGGACAAAAGAAAAGGAGTTGAGCAATAAAACGACGCTGATTTTTTCATTGATCATCCTGTTAGCCATCCTCTTCTTGTTCTTATATCGGGAAAGCCGTCTGAACCGGAGGCTGAAGGCCTCGGAAAGTGAATTAAGAAATAAGAACGAAGAACTGACTTATTCGAGAGAAGAACTGCGCAAAGCCAGAGATCAGGCAGAAGCGACCAGCCAGATGAAAACGACTTTTATTCAGAGTATGTCTCACGAAATACGGACACCGCTCAATTCGATCATAGGCTTCTCACAAGTATTAAGTGACCACTACGGCAATGAGGAAACGAAAGAATTCGTCAACATCATCAAAGCCAACACGGACGATCTGCTTCGACTCGTGACCGATGTGCTCGCATTGTCGGAGCTCGACCAATATAACAAGCTCCCTACAAATATCCAAACGGATATCAATATGATCTGCCAGCTATCTATCGAAGTAGCTAAAATGCAGAAACAAGACACAGTCGAATTCCTTTTCAAACCGGAAAGGGAAAAACTAATCATACTCAGCAATCCGGAACGCATTTCGCAGTTACTTGCCAATCTGGCACACAATGCGATCAAATTCACGACTCATGGCAGCATCGAACTGACTTATTCGGTATTGGAAGCAGAAAAGAAACTCGAGATCAGCGTTACTGACACCGGTATAGGAATCCCTAAGGAGAAACAGGAAAAAGTATTCGAACGCTTCTACAAAATGAACTCCTTCTCACAGGGCACGGGCCTCGGACTGTCGATCAGCCGGACGATTGCCGAAAAGTTAGGAGGCAGCCTCCACATCGATTCATCCTATACGGACGGGTGCCGGATGGTGCTGACTCTTCCTTTGGTATATGCTGAGTAAAAAACGCTTCTGACCGATACCAAATCCGAAAGAATAGCCTATCTTTGCAACATTTAAAAATAAAAGCTCAGGCTATGAAACTTTCTGCTCTTTACCAGATATTTCTGGATTGCCAATTAGTGACGACCGATAGTCGGAACTGTCCTGAAGGATCACTGTTTATCGCTCTGAAAGGCGAGTCATTCAATGGAAACGCTTTTGCCGGAAAAGCATTGGAAACCGGTTGCGCCTATGCTGTCATCGATGAATCCGAATACGCGATTGAAGGCGATCAACGATATATACTCGTAGACGACTGCCTGCAAACATTGCAACAGCTTGCCAATTACCACCGCCGCCAGCTGGGTACACGAGTAATCGGTATCACTGGTACCAACGGCAAGACGACTACGAAGGAACTGATCTCCGCCGTACTCTCTCAGAGCCACAACATTCTTTATACGCTAGGTAATCTGAACAACCACATCGGCGTACCCTCTACCCTGCTCCGCCTGAAAGCGGAACACGACCTTGCCGTCATCGAGATGGGCGCCAATCATCCGGGAGAAATCAAATTCCTCAGCGAAATCGTAGAGCCGGACTGCGGTATCATCACCAATGTAGGCAAAGCCCATTTGGAAGGCTTCGGTTCTTTCGAAGGTGTGATAAAAACCAAAGGAGAACTTTATGACTTTCTCCGTAAGAAAGAAGGTTCTACCGTCTTTATCCATCACGACAATGCTTATCTGATGAACATTGCCGGAGGACTGAACCTGATCCCTTACGGCACCGAAGATGACCTTTACGTAAATGGACGCATCACCGGCAACTCCCCTTATCTCACTTTCGAATGGAAAGCGGGCAAGGACGGTGAAACCTATCAGGTTCAGACGCAACTGATCGGAGAATACAACTTCCCCAATGCACTGGCTGCCATCACCATCGGCCGCTTCTTCGGAGTGAAAGATGCAAAGATCAACGAAGCCTTAGCCGGATATACACCGCAGAACAATCGTTCGCAACTAAAGAAAACGGATGATAACACACTGATCATCGACGCATACAACGCCAACCCGACCAGCATGATGGCTGCCTTACAGAACTTCCGCAACATGGAAGTTCCTCACAAAATGCTCATCCTTGGTGATATGCGCGAACTGGGCGCCGAAAGCGCTACCGAACATCAGAAGATAGCAGACTACCTCAAAGAATGCACGTTCGAAAAAGTATGGCTGGTAGGAGATCAGTTTGCAGCAGCAGAGCACTCCTTCCAAACCTATCCCAACGTACAGGAAGTAATAAAGGAACTGGAAGCCGACAAGCCGAAAGGATACACTATCCTGATCAAAGGGTCCAACGGAATTAAGCTCAGTTCGGTTGTAGATTATCTATAATATCGCTGTTAATTTCTCAAAGTATTCTCATGCCTTTGAGAAAAAATTCTCACCACGATGAGAAAAAATACTCATGCCTATGAGAATATTTTCTCATAGGCATGAGTATGATTATGCATTACTACAGTCTTCTATTCCCTTCTCATCATTCGCGGACGAACCACATAATAAGCCACTAAACTGGCAAGGATGACACCCACCGAGTTGGCGGCAAAGTCCAGCCAGTCTCCTCCCCGATAAGTCGTGCAATATTCTTGCAGCAATTCCACACAGCCGCTGAACAGTATGGGACAGAGGAATGCCCCTACCCATGCGTGCCATAACGGTGCGTCATCACGACGATGCGCCCGCAGAAATTCCAGCCATAACATACCTGACATACCAAAGTACATACAGATGTGAACTAATTTATCTAAGTTAGGGATTTCATTCAAGTCCGTTTTAGGAGGTTTGAAGAAAGACAGATAAATCACAGTTAAGATGATAAAAAGTGAAATAGGATATTTCTTAATATAAGATAGCATATCTAAATAAAATTACGATTCCGGTACAAATATAACTATCATTTTCTATATTTGCATTTTAATACGTACATTTTATAACGATTTGTAAGACAAAACAAGATTTATGACGAAAATTGATAGAGCGAACTTCGGAAGTAAATTAGGCGTAATACTTGCTTCCGCCGGCTCGGCAGTAGGATTGGGAAACATCTGGAGATTTCCCTATGAAACGGGTAATCACGGTGGCGCAGCCTTTATACTGATCTATTTAGGATGCGTTTTTCTTTTGGGACTTCCCATTTTGATTGCCGAATTCCTAATCGGACGCCGTTCGAGGGCAAATACAGCGGGAGCCTATCAGAAATTAGCTCCCGGCACTCATTGGCGCTGGGTGGGACGCATGGGAGTCCTCGCAGCTTTTCTGATTCTCAGTTATTATTCCGTAGTGGCAGGATGGACGCTGGAGTATGTGTATGAAGCTCTTACGAACGGCTTTACGGGTAAGACTCCCACAGAATTCATCTCTTCCTTCCAGCAGTTCTCCAGCAGTCCGTGGCGACCGGTCTTGTGGTTGGTTCTGTTTCTGTTGGTTACTCATTTTATTATTGTCAAAGGCGTGGAGAAAGGTATCGAGAAATCTTCCAAGATCATGATGCCGACTCTGTTCATTATTATATTGATACTTGTAATCTGTTCGGTTACCCTGCCGGGAGCAGGTGCGGGTATCGAGTTTCTGCTGAAACCGGATTTCAGCAAGGTGGACGGAAATGTATTTCTGAGTGCGATGGGACAGGCTTTCTTCTCCCTTAGTCTGGGGATGGGATGTCTCTGCACCTACGCTTCTTATTTCAGCAAAGAAACCAATCTGACCAAGACAGCATTCAGCGTAGGGATTATAGACACGTTTGTAGCAGTATTGGCAGGCTTCATTATCTTTCCGGCCGCATTCTCCGTAGGCATACAACCGGATGCGGGTCCGAGCCTTATCTTTATCACACTGCCCAATGTATTCCAGCAGGCATTCAGCGGAGTACCGATATTGGCCTATATCTTCTCCGTCATGTTCTACGTATTGCTTGCCATGGCAGCACTGACTTCCACCATTTCCCTGCACGAAGTGGTCACCGCTTATCTGCACGAAGAATTCAACTTCACACGCGGCAAGGCAGCCAGACTGGTGACCGGAGGATGTATCTTCTTAGGTATCCTTTGTTCTTTGTCGCTCGGAGTGATGAAAGGATTCACCATCTTCGGATTGGGAATCTTTGACTTATTCGACTTTGTCACGGCTAAGATCATGCTGACACTCGGCGGTCTGTGCATTTCCATCTTTACCGGATGGTATCTCGACAAGAAAATCGTCTGGTCGGAGATCACCAATGACGGTTCGCTGAAAGTTCCCGTATACAAACTGATCATCTTTATATTAAGATATATTGCACCGATTGCCATCTCTCTGATCTTTATCAATGAGTTGGGACTTATCAAACTATAATGTGGAAAGACTTTTTTTATTTTACTAAAACCGAACGACAAGGCATTATCGTCCTTGTCGTTCTTGTTATAGGGGTATACACAATCCCCGCACTCTTGCAAGCTTTCTCCAGATCGGAGAAAACCGACCCGACTGAACAGGCGAAATCCGAAAAGGAATATAATGAATTTATCTCTTCCATAAAAGAAGCAAAGCAGGACAAGAAATATCCAGTTTACAGAGGCAAGTATTCATCGCCCGCCTATCCGAAAAAAGAAATCAGACCGGCAGCGTTCGATCCGAATACCGCCGACTCCGCCACTTTCCTCAGCCTCGGCTTGCCTCCCTGGATGGCGGGCAATATTCTGCGATACCGCAGAAAGCAAGGCAGATTCCGACGTCCGGAAGACTTTCGGAAGATATACGGGCTGACGGAAGAACAATACCGGACTCTTCAACCGTATATACGCATTGCCGAAACACCGGTTCTTCAAGATACCAGCCGGATATTAGTAGTACAAGCGACCGCACCATATGATACTTTAATGAAATACCCGCCGGGCACTATCATCGACCTTAATCAGGCGGATACTACCGAACTTAAAAAGATTCCGGGGATCGGAAGCCGGATTGCCCGATCGATTGTAAACCGTCGCCGGTTATTGGGAGGATTCTATCAGATAGAGCAGTTAGGAGAGATTCGGCTAAAAGCGGAAAAGCTCCGTTCGTGGTTCTCCGTGGATGCCGGAAAGATTCACCGGATCAACATCAATAAGGCAAGTGTAGAGCGAATGATGCATCATCCGTACATCAGCTACTATCAAGCCAAGATCATCGCAGAGTACCGGAAGAAGAAAGGGAAAGTAAGAGACTTGAAACAACTGATGCTTTACGAGGAATTCACACCCGCAGATTTTGAACGAATGGTGCCTTATGTTTGTTACGACTAAAATCGCATTTGTTGTGATATATAAAAAAAGATGCATTCCTATCACACCAGACAAGAATGCATCACACACAAACAAAACAAACACTCTACTGACATCTTCACAGACTTACGTAGAGAAGCGACTATAAATATATAGCTAAAAGATTGAACTCACACAATCTTCTAGTGATTTGGTATCCATTTTTAGAAGTTTGGTTTCCTTATTAATCTTTTTTAATTGTGCCATCCACCATATGTACCGTTCTATCGGTGATTTTGGCCAGTCCTTCATCATGGGTAACGATGACGAAAGTCTGTCCCAACCGGTCCCTCAGGTCGAAGAACAATTGGTGTAAATCTTCTTTATTATGTGTATCGAGACTTCCGGAAGGTTCGTCCGCAAGGATGACTGCCGGATGGTTAATCAAGGCACGTGCTACGGCCACCCGTTGCTTCTCTCCTCCCGACAGTTCGTTCGGCTTATGGGAAGCACGGTCGGTGAGTCCCATGAAAGCCAGTATCTCCATAGCACGTTCGTTTGCTTCCTTAGACGATACTCCGGCGATAAATGCGGGGATCATCACATTCTCCAACGCGGTAAACTCCGGCAGAAGCTGATGAAACTGAAACACAAAACCGATATTCTTATTGCGGAAAGCGGACAGTTCTTTCTCCTTCATCCGGCTGACTACCGTTCCGTCAATCGCCACTGTGCCCGCATCCGGTTCGTCAAGCGTTCCCATGATCTGTAAGAGAGTCGTTTTTCCGGCTCCGCTAGGTCCTACGATACTGACGATCTCACCTTTATTGATTTCCAGGTCAATGCCTTTCAGCACCTGCAAAGAACCAAAACTCTTGGTTATTCCTTCTAATTTTATCATAATAGCTTCTTAGATTCGTTTAATGACATATTCTGCCAGATAGCAGCCGAAGACTGCCGGCATATAGCTGACCGTTCCGCAGGTCGATTTCTTATTCCGTTCGTCATCCGTGAGCAATACCGCTTTCGGGTCCGCCTGTTCGGTACTGAATACGACGGGAAGTTTACGCTTTACTCCCATTTTCTGCAAACGCTTCCGCACCGCTTTGCTGAGTCCGCAGTGATAGGTATCCCAAAGATCGGCAAAGCGAATCTGCGTAATATCGCTCTTCGCGCCTGCGCCCATGCTGGAAACAATCTTTATATGACGCTTCATCGCTTCATAGATCAGAAAGCATTTGGGGCTGATCGTATCGATGGCATCCACTATGAAGTCAAACTTAGCGGAGTCCAACAGTTCGGGGATGTTCTCGTCTTTCAGATAGACGGGTAAAACGGTCAGTTCAATATCCGGATTGATGTCTTGGTAGCGTGCCGCCAACACTTCCGCTTTCGGCATCCCCAGGGTGGAGTGCATGGCAGGAAGCTGACGGTTCATATTGGTAGGCTGCACGGTATCCGCGTCTACAATCGTCATCCTGCCTACCCCAGCCCGGCAAAGCATTTCGGCAGCATACGCCCCCACGCCTCCCAGCCCGACAACCAATACATGCGAAGCACGGATACGCTTCATTTTCTCTTCTCCCAACAGGAGTTCTGTCCGTTGTTGCCAGTTATTTTCTTCCATCAGCTTTTCTTAAACCATTTATAAAACCATTTGCCCACCTTTTCATAATGCTGCGATTCGTTGTAACCACGCGGGTCGGAGAAAGACACAATCTCCTGCGGATCGCCGAACTGGTCGGGGTACAGGATAATCAGACTGTTGTTGGAGAAATACTTGCTCAGCTGTGCCGGCAGACGTTCAAAGGACGGATCATACGAGATAGAACCCCGACGGGCAGAGATGACAACGAATAAATGATCGTAGTTCACCTGTCCGGTCAGCAGCAGAAGGTCGCCCCACTCTTCGAGCAGAGAAAATTCGGTCGGGGTACCGCTGAATTTCTTCTTCACCAGTTGTTGCAGACGCATCAGTGTACGTTCGTTGGCAAAGAAGTGCACACGGCAGCCGAGAATGCTTCCCATCCGGCAGAAATGCTCTACCCATTTGGAAAAACCGGTTTCAAATTCGGCTTTGGGCGGAACGGCGATGATGATGCGGCGGAGCGTATTGACCGGCATCAGGAATTTGGCTATCATCACTTCGCGGTGAGTACCTTTCAGCAGGCTTTCGGCAAGGTTGCCAAAGAAGGAATCGACGATATTCGCCTTGCGGTGCAGACCGATCACTACATCCGTAGCCTCATATTCCTTAATCGTATGTATAATCCCCGAAGCAATGTTCAGATCGTAGCGGCTTACCATCGTCACCGGTACATCGGCGGCAGCGGCAATCATTGCGGCTTTTTCGAGATTCCGCTTGCCTTGCAGTTCCTTATTCTCCGAGCTGTTATTGTCATTAATCACATTCAGGGCAATCATGCCATTCTTCTGCTTGGCATCCTTGATCACCAGGGCGAGATTCACCAGGTTCTCAATCGTTTCCGGATTAGCTACCGGAATCAGAATCTGCTCCATCGCTTTCTTCGCTCCCTTATCTTCGGGCTGCGCATCTTCGTTCAGTGCAAACCGGCGGGCGGAACGTTCCGTTACCAGCGAACTGATGACACAGGTGAAAAGGATCATCACGACCGTACCGTTCAGTACGTCATCATTGAGCAGACGCTCTCCGTTTTCCATGATAATTTCGTGCCCGATCAGCACCGCTGCCAGCGTAGCCGCCGCTTGTGCATTACTGAGTCCGAAGATCATGCTGCGTTCATTGGGCTGCATACGGTAAATCTTCTGCGTGATCCATGCGGCAAGCCATTTGCTGAAAGTAGCTACCACTGTCATGACTACCGCCACTTTCAATGCTTCGCCCCCCGTAAACAGGCTTCTGACATCGATAATCATACCGACACCGATCAGAAAGTAAGGAATGAACAAGGCATTTCCCACAAATTCCAGACGGTTCATCAGCGGAGAGACATGAGGAATCAAGCGGTTCAGGACCAATCCGGCAAGGAAAGCTCCCAAAATTCCTTCCATTCCTACAAACTCCATCAGTCCGCCTCCGAGGAAAACCATCGCCAGCACGAACACGAACTGCATCACGCTGTCGTCATACTTCCGGAAAAACCAGCGACCGATGCGGGGAAAAAAGAAGATGATAAGGAAACCAAGGAAGGCTACTTTCGCAACGAGGAACACCCAGAACAGACCATCGACGGTGCCTTTAAACATTCCGCCAATAACGGCAAGGATGATAAGGGCAAGAGTGACCGTAATGGCCGTACCACCGATAGTAATATTGACACTGCGCAGACGGGATAATCCGTAACGGCTGATAATAGGATAAGCAATCAAAGTGTGAGAAGCGTACATACTGGCGAGCAGCACTGCGGTAAGGAAACCGTATCCCAGCATGCTCATACTGCTCCATATACCCAGCGCCATAGGAATCAGGAAAGTAAGCAAGCCGAAGACAACGCTCTTCATCCGGTTTTTCTTGAAGTCCTCCATGTCCATTTCGAGTCCGGCAAGGAACATGATATAGTAAAGCCCCACTTTACCAAACAGTTCGAAGCTGCTGTCACGGTCGAGCACATGGAATCCGTGTTCGCCGATCAGCACACCGGCCAGAATCATACCGATAATATGAGGTATATGAAGGCGCCCCAGAATCATCGGAGCAAAGAGAATGATAATTAGCACCAGAAAAAACACCCAAGTCGGATCAGTTATCGGTAACGCTAAATTGAATTCAAACAGGTTCATAGGTCCGTGGTTTTAGGATTTCTACGCAAAGGAACAAAAAAGTTCGCAGAATCACAATGCAGGTATTATAAATCTCATCCTCCTGTTTATTTAATAGGAATAATAGCAACAATTGCAGAAGGATAGTTGTTGGAGATAAAAAGAAAACTTAACTTTGCATCCATCCCAATAAAATGAACGCATTATGGCAAAAGGAATCCCATACGGCATATCGGACTTCAGCAGGCTGATAGACCAAAATTATTATTATGTAGATAAAACGCATTTCATTCCCCAGATAGAAGAAATAGCAAACTACCTTTTCCTTATTCGTCCCCGACGGTTCGGCAAGAGTGTATTTCTCACCATGATGCGTGCCTATTACGATATTTCACAGAAAGACCGTTTTGAAGAACGGTTCAGCAATCTATGGATCGGTAAGCACCCCACCCCGCTTCAGGGAATCTACCAGATGCTCTATTTTGACTTTTCCAAAGCAAACCTCGGACGTGGAAGTCTGGAAGACAACTTCAACAATTATTGCTGCATACAGTTGAACGACTTCTTCAGTACTTACCGTGAATACTACCAAGGCGAGAAGGAACTGGAGCAAATCATCGCTTCTACCGAAGCCGCTACAAAGCTGCATTGGCTGGAAGCCACCGCCCGCCGCCTGGGACATTTGCTCTACCTCATCATTGATGAATATGACAACTTTACGAATGTCATCCTGAGTGAACAGGGGAAAAACCTTTTCCGCGACCTGACCCACGCCAGCGGCTTCTACCGGGAATACTTCAAGCAGTTCAAGGGTATGTTCGAACGCATCTTCCTGATGGGGGTAAGTCCTGTCACGCTGGACGACTTATCCAGCGGATACAACATAGACTGGAATATCAGTGTGGACCCGCACTTCAATATGATGATGGGATTCAGCGAAACGGATGTACGGGAGATGTTCGGCTATTACCAGAAAGAAGGGGTGCTGAAAGGAGATATAGATGCCATGATTAATGAAATGAAACCGTGGTATGACAATTACTGCTTTGCAGAAGCCAGCTTGAAGACCGATCCGAGAATGTTCAATTGCGACATGACGCTATATTATTTGCGTCACCGGGTTAATTTCGACGCATCTCCCAAGGAATTGGTCGACAAGAATATCCGTACGGACTACAGCAAGCTGAAAATGTTGGCACGCCTCGACCATGAGAATGTGTCGGGGGGAGACCGCATGAGTACGATTGAAGAGATAGCTGCCAAAGGAGAGATACTGGTAAACCTCCACACATCTTTCCCGGCAGAGAAGATTGTTGAAACAGACAATCTCCGCAGCCTGCTTTATTATTATGGACTGCTTACAATGTGCGGCACACGTGGAGACCGTATTGTGATGTGCATTCCTAACAATTGCGTCCGTGAGCAGTATTTCGGATTCCTTCGGGAATACTACCAGCAGCGTAAGGAAGTATTCTTGCCTCACTTAAAAGATTTAATTGACGACATGGCCTTCGACGGACAATGGCGCCCTCTGTTTGAGTACATAGCCCTTGCCTATAAAGAAAACTCCGCCATCCGCGATGCCATCGAGGGAGAACACAATTTGCAAGGTTTCTTCAAAGCATACCTTGCTCTTGCTTCTTATTATCTGGTTCAGCCGGAATTGGAGATGAATTACGGATATTGTGACTTTTTCCTCCTGCCGGACAAATCCCGCTACCCGGACACGGCGCACAGTTATATTCTGGAATTAAAATACCTCCCGCGCACCGCCACCGATAAGGAACTGGAAGAACAGGCGGAAGAAGGCAGAGGGCAACTAAAACAATATAGCAGGGATAAAAAGGTAACGGCTATCAGTGAAGGGACTGCATTGCATTGCATTTTGCTCCAATTTAAAGGATGGGAACTGATAAAATGTGAAGAAGTATCTCCAAAATGCTGATTATATGATAAAATGTTCTAATTTTGCAGCGATTAACCACATTATTCACATTTAACAAAAGAAAAAGATGAAAGTAGCTATTGTTGGCGTAAGCGGAGCCGTAGGACAGGAATTCCTGCGCGTGCTCGATGAGAGAAATTTCCCGATGGACGAGTTAGTTTTGTTCGGTTCTAAACGCAGTGCCGGAACAACCTATACTTTCCGCGGTAAACAGATCGAGGTCAAACTCTTACAACACAACGATGACTTTAAAGGAGTAGACATTGCTTTCACTTCTGCCGGTGCAGGAACATCCAAGGAGTTCGAGAAAACAATCACCAAATACGGTGCTGTGATGATCGACAACTCCAGCGCTTTCCGTATGGACGCTGATGTGCCTTTGGTAGTGCCCGAAGTAAATGCCGCAGATGCGTTGGAGCGCCCGCGTGGCGTCATTGCCAATCCTAACTGTACAACTATCCAGATGGTAGTTGCACTGAAAGCCATCGAACAGCTTTCTCATATAAAAACCGTGCACGTATCTACTTATCAGGCTGCCAGCGGTGCCGGTGCTGCCGCTATGGACGAGTTGTACGAACAATACCGTCAGGTATTGGCCAACGAGCCTGTGACAGTAGAGAAGTTTGCTTATCAGCTGGCATTCAACCTGATTCCGCAGATCGACGTGTTCACGGAAAACGGTTATACCAAAGAAGAAATGAAGATGTATAACGAAACACGCAAGATTATGCACTCTGACGTGAAAGTCAGTGCAACCTGCGTACGTGTTCCCGCACTTCGTGCTCACTCTGAAAGCATCTGGGTGGAAACAGAACGTCCGATCTCGGTAGAAGAAGCCCGTGAAGCATTCGCCAAAGGCGAGGGTCTCGTTCTTCAGGACAATCCTGCTGAAAAGGAATACCCGATGCCGTTGTTCCTTGCAGGCAAAGACCCTGTGTACGTTGGACGTATCCGCAAAGACCTTACAAATGAAAACGGTCTGACATTCTGGATCGTTGGCGATCAGATCAAAAAAGGTGCTGCACTGAATGCTGTACAGATCGCTGAGTATCTGATCAAGGTAAAGAACGTATAAGATACATAGATAAAATGAAATAAAGGTCGGCTTGCTACACGACAATCGTCGCAGTGCAAGCCGATCTTCTTTATTTGCCTCGAAGTCACCAAGGCTTTCCTTTTCCCATCTCTCCTACAAGATTATTCTCCAAGAAGTAGTTCCAAATTCGGTTTCATGCCTTGAAACAAAAGGTTTCATGCCTTGGAACTAATAGTTTCAACCTTTGAAACCATTGGTTTCAAGCAATGAAACTAAAAGTTTCAAGCGCCTGAAACTATCCGAAACAACTGTCGATTGAAATGACTTGACCGTAACAACTGACTCATTTAACCTGTCCTTTCAAGCCATTTCAAACCATTTATCAGTCTATAATGAAGGAGTTGTCAGCTATTAACAACTGATTTCTCAGTTATTAATAGCTGGGATGCCAATTGTTAACAGTTGACACATCAGACATTAACATCCTGCAAATCAAAGCATAAAGCTAAACAAACGAGATTAAGTCCATGATGCAAGTGAGAGCAACCGTTTGCCCTCATACCTGCCGCCACAGTTGCTACCACACTGGAAACCACGATGAATAAAGGGATACAGACCGTTTGTTAGAGCATGAGAGCAAAACTGCTATCAAATCACTATGGAGAGAAATACCTATTTATGGGTACTCGCATACTCCCAAAATAGTCATTATTTGCGATTGTAGTATTAACGATATAGAACGAAATTTGCACAAAATTTGTTCTATGAGGTTTCTTACACTTAAAATAATGCTCTGCTTGCTTCTTTCTTTGATCATTTCCAGAATTGAAGCCAATACTAACAATTATTCTATTTCCGGTCGTATATCCGACGAAAGGACGGGTTCGCCGTTGCCCGGCGCATCCATTTTAATCAAAGGTACCTATTTGTGGGCTGTATCCGACCAGAAGGGGGAATTTACGATACAAGGAATACAGGAAGGCAAGTATCAATTGGAAGTTTCCTTCCTCGGTTATGTTCCGGCAACGGTTCCGGTGAATGTGAACAACAGCATCAAAGGATTAAAGATACAACTGAAGGAAAATACACTTGCCCTGAACGACGTAATCGTTACCGCACAAGCTCCGAAGACTGAACTGAACACCACGCTCAACATCGGGAGTAACGCACTGGAACATCTGCAGATATCGAATGTAAGCGATATTTCCGCCCTTCTTCCGGGAGGAAAGACGAAAGTCCCGGACTTGACCAGCAACAATATTTTCTCTCTGCGCGACGGAGGTTCATCCGCAGGCAACGCGGCTTTCGGAACGGCGATAGAAGTAGACGGAGTACGCATCGGCAACAACTCTTCTTTCGGCAATATGACCGGAATAGATACCCGCAGCATCTCTGTGGCCGATATCGAATCGGTAGAAGTCATCACCGGAGTACCTTCGGCAGAGTACGGAGACTTGAACAGCGGTATGGTCAAAATCCATACGAAGAAAGGGAAGACTCCGTGGAATGTACTGCTATCCATCAATCCCCGCACAGAACAGGTGTCCTTTTCCAAAGGGCTGGACCTCGGCAACGATAAAGGAATCGTCAACATAAGCGGTGAATGGATCAAGGCTACTCAAAAGCTTAATTCACCCTATACTTCTTATACCCGCAGAGGATTCTCCGCAGGTTACAGCAATACGTTCCGGAAAGTGCTCCGATTCGACATCGGGCTGACCGGTAACATCGGAGGAATGAATACGAAGGATGATCCCGACGCATATACGGGAGAATATACCAAAGTCAGAGACAACGTTTTCCGTGCAAACACGTCATTGGCATGGCTGCTCAACAAGTCATGGATTACCAACCTCAAACTGGATGCATCGGTGTATTACAATGATAACAAGTCGCATGCACATACACCTTATTCTTATGCGTCCGAACAGCCGGCAGTCCACGCTGAACAGGAAGGTTATTTCATTGCAGGCAAACTGCCTTACCATTTCTTTGCCGATCAGATTGTCGATTCCAAAGAACTGGATTATGCCGCTTCGTTGAAGTACGAATGGAACCGTCGTTTCAAGAACGTTACCAGCAATCTGAAAGCAGGCGTGCAATGGAAAGGAACAGGCAATGTGGGCGACGGAGAGTATTATCAGAATCCTTCGCTGGCTCCCAACGGATATCGCCCCCGTTCTTACTCGGCTTATCCGTATATGCACAATGTTTCGTTGTATGCGGAAGAAAGCCTGTCGGTAGCTGTCGGCAGCACCATGCTGAGGCTGATGGCGGGATTGCGTTGGGAGAATCTGTTCATCAGCGGAACGCAATACGACAAGCTGAACACACTGTCGCCACGTTTCAACGCCAGATGGCAGCTGAACGAAAACATAGCGATTCGGGGCGGATGGGGAGTGACCGAGAAGCTGCCTTCGTACTATGTACTCTATCCCCGACAGGAGTATCGGGATATTCAGACTTTCGGAGTCTCATACAATAACAATGAGTCGGCTTACGTCTATTACAGTCAGCCATATACTTTATTACACAACGAGAAACTCCGCTGGCAGAAGAATCAGAATGCCGAAATAGGAGTTGACATCAATGTAGCCCGCACCCGTATTTCGCTGGTAGGCTACTTTAACCGTACGAAGATGCCTTATAAATATACAAGTTCCTATACTCCGTTCGCATACAATGTTCTACAGTTGCCGGAAGGATTCGAGCTGTCCGCCAATCCGCAGATTACCGTAGACAATCAGACGGGCATGGGATATATACGGGACGATGAGGACAGTTACTGGACACCGCTGGACGTAAAGGTGAAAGACCAGACTTTCGTCAGGTCAACCTCTCCCGATAACGGACCGGACATCACCCGCAGAGGAGCGGAAATGATCATCGATTTTCCGGAGATCACTCCTCTCCGTACGCAGTTCCGTGTGGATGCGGCCTATACATATACCAAATACATAGACAATTCCTTGTCTTATTACTACCAAAACGGATGGTCGCACACCAGTCTCGCCAACCGTTCCTACCAATATGTAGGTATATATGCCAACGGCGACAACTCATCCACAACCGCCAACGGCAAGCGCACTCACTCGCTGGATGCCAATATCACAGCGATCACCCGTATCCCGAAAGCAAGGCTGATCATATCCTGCAAACTAGAAGCCTCGCTCATCAAGCGGTCGCAGAACCTCTCCGAATATAACGGTACGTCGTATGCGTTCAACGTCAGCGAAAACAGCAACGAGAAAACAGGAGGCAGCATCTACGACGGAAATTCTTATACGGCTATTTATCCGGTTGCCTACCTCGACCTGAACAACGAGGTACATCCGTTCACCGCCGCCGAAGCCGAAAATCCGGACTTCGCGCATCTGATACGTAAATCGGGCAATGCCTATACTTTCGCAGCCGACGGATATGATCCGTATTTCTCTGCCAATATCAGCATTACCAAGGAGATAGGCGATCATGTTTCGCTGTCGTTCAACGCGATTAATTTCACGAACTCACGGGCGTATGTGAAATCATACGCAACCGGAACCAGTGCAATCTTTACCCCGAACTTTTATTATGGACTAACCTGCCGCATTAAACTTTAGAAATATGAAACAACAGTCAATCTATATCGTACTGCTTTTCGTCACATCCTTACTCGGAGGATGTACGGACCTCGACAAAGGCAATCCTTACGAAGACCAGCTGCACACCTTGCAGGTGACTGCCGTCTATCCGGACGAATACGCGGAATACCTTCGGGAAGGCATCACCGTCCAAATCGAAGACATCGACCGCGGCAATTCCTACAAGACGGTAACCGACCAGAACGGTACAGCGCAATTCGCCCTGACCAACGGCATATACCGTATACAAATCAGTGATAAAGCCGACCAGCATATATTCAACGGACTGGCAGACAAGGTAAAACTCGTAAACGGGGATATCACACTCAACGTTCCGCTCACACACTCCAAAGCCGGTGCCATCATTATCAAGGAAATCTATTGCGGAGGATGTACCAAGCTGCCGCAGGAAGGTACTTATCAGGCTGATAAATACATTATCCTGCACAACAATGATTCCCAGACGCAGTATCTCGACCATTTATGCTTAGGTACACTCGATCCTTACAACTCCCAGTCCACCAACGTATGGGTGACGCAGGACGAAGCAACCGGAGCAACCATTTTCCCCGATTTCGCTCCTATCGTCCAGTGCATCTGGCAATTCGGCGGTAACGGCACTTCCTTCCCGCTGGCACCCGGTGCAGATGCAGTCATCGCCGTCAACGGCGCCATAGATCATGCCGCGCAATACCCGCTGTCGGTCAATCTGAACAAACCGGGATATTTTGCCTGCTACAACAATGTTTATTACTGGAATACGATGTATCATCCTGCTCCAGGCGACCAGATCAGCCGCGACCATTATCTGGATGTGGTCATCAAACTGGGACAGGCGAATGCCTATACATTCTCCATATTTTCTCCCGCCACTGTCATCTTCAAGGCTCAGGACACTACGATACAGGAGTATGTACAGCAAACAGGCAGTGTGATACAAAAGCCCGGCAGCACGGTAGATCAGGTCATCAAGATTCCGCTCGACTGGGTGATTGACGGGGTAGAGGTGTACTATGGCGGTTCGTCGAGCAACAAAAAACGCATTTCGCCTTCCATCGATGCCGGATATGTCAGTCAAAGCGCACTGTATGACGGACGCAGCCTGCACCGTCGGGTAGACGAGGAAGCATCGAAGGAGGCCGGTTATGAAATACTGGAAGATACGAACAACTCTTCCGCCGATTTTTATGAAAGAGAACAACAATCCCTGCATGAGTAATATGAAAGGAATATATATAGGATGTATGCTGTTGTGTATAGCAGCCGTAAGCTCGGCACAGACTTACGATGTTATCGAACGACGAAATTCATGGAATGCCGGAACAAACGTAACGGGAATCATGATGGACAGCGTCACCGTCTCCTACGCCGAAGTGTACGGCAAGAACAATCACGGTGACTTCCGCAACTACTACGAAGCCGACAAATTATGGAGTGCCGGTGCAGTAGCCAAGTCCATCACACACTTAAAGAAGTATTCTCTGATCGGCTCGTTCTCATTCGACCACACTTCCGGCAAAGATATGAGCGGCTCCATGTTCATTCATCCCGGATTTTATCCGGTAGACCTGCTGGAGTTTACCCCCGGCCGAAAGGATTTGCAAACTTATGCGTTTATGGGAGGTATAGCAGCAGATGCCGGCACCAACTGGCGCATCGGCGGAAAGATCGATTTCACCTCTGCCAATTACTCCAAACGCAAGGACTTGCGGCATACCAACTACAGACTGGACTTAAAAGTCGCTCCCGGCATCATGTATCATTCGGACCATTATGCGATCGGATTCTCTTATATTTTCAGCAAAAACAGCGAATCCGTTTCAGCAGAAGAGATCGGAACAGCCGCTACACCTTATTACGCATTCCTTGATAAAGGACTGATGTACGGTGCCTACGAAGCATGGTCGGGAAGCGGAGTCCATCTGAGCGAATCGGGTATCAACGGATTCCCCATCAAGGAACTGTCTCACGGAGCAGCAGTTCAGGCTCAATGGGGATCGCTTTACGGAGATGTGGAGTATCTGCATTCTTCCGGTACCGCCGGAGAGAAAGAGGTTATCTGGTTTAAGTTTCCGGCACACCGGATTACATCGCATCTGAGATACCGTTTCGCCAAAGGTAGTACCGAACATTTCCTGCGGATCAACCTCTCATGGTCACGCCAGACAAATGACGAGAATGTATTGGGACAGGAGATATCCAACGGAATCACGACTACCCATGTTTACGGTTCCAACCGGATTTTCGAAAGAAAGGCTTTATCCGTTCAGCCCGAATATGAGTTGATCGCTCCTAAAGGAGAATTGCGTGTCGGAGCCGAGATTTCGTCATTTAAAAGCATGACTACCCAAATGTACCCTTATGTCGCGTCACAGACAATGACTTGTGGACGGGTTTACGCATCCGGCGTACTTCATGCCGGAAGGTTCGATGTGAAAGCTGCCGCAAGTTTATCCATAGGAGACTTCACGGAGAAGAGCAGGACTACTGAAACGACAGCCGAACCGGGCGATCCTCCATACCGCCTGACAGATTATTACCATCTGCAGAATGAGTATGCAACTGCCCCACGGGCGACAGTGAACGTCGGATTACGCTATCACTTTCATCGGGGAATTTATGCCGAAATACAGGGCGGATATACGCACGGTTTCAACCTTGAATATATAGCAGGTTCGAGCCGTTGGAATGAGACGATTAAGTTAGGTTATACATTTTAAAATTATTCATTTACATAATATAAAACTATCAAATGATGAAAAAGGGGATATTATTTGTGCTGACAGCAGCATTTCTGGCATCTTGCCAGCAGGAGGAAAACGAGGGAGTAGCATCTGTGGACCGGGTGACCATCACTCCTATTATCACACGTGCCACAGAGGTTAATTTCGAAGATCAGGATCAGATCGGATTGAGTGTCACTAAAGAAGACGGCACTGTATATGCCACCAACGAGCTTATGACTTTCAATGACGGAGCTTTCGCCGGAAGTCTGAAATGGTATCCCGAAGGAGCAGACAAGTCTTCATTCGTGGCTTACTATCCTTACAGCGCAACCGGTGTACCGACTTCATTCACCGTGCATGCCGACCAGACCACCAACTACGGAATTTCCGACTTTATGGCGGCAAGCAAATCCGACGTACTTCCTTCGGTGAACTCCATCAGCATGATCTTCAAGCACATGCTGACCAAACTGGTTATTAATGTGACAAACGAAACGAATTTGGATATTTCATCTATAGTGCTCAAAGGTTCTGTTCCTACTGCCAATATCGATTGGGCAACCATGAAGACAACCGTAAACGAGAGCGCCGCCACAGACATCACAGCACAACAAGTGACAAAGAATAAGACTTTTCGTGCCATTGTAGTCCCGCAGACGGCTGCGTTCACTCTTGCAGTAACAACTTCAGATAACAATACATTGATGCAAAAGCTCGTATCCACAGATTTAGTTCAAGGCGGACAATACAGTGTCAATATACGTGTATTACCCGATAATATCATCGTTACACTCAGTGGTGAAATCGAGAACTGGACAGACGAGGGAGAGATCAAGGGAGATGAGCCGGAAGTTCCTTTTGAAGAGCATGACGGATATTTCATCTATGACGGCATCACCTACAATACGGTAACTCTCTCCAACGGAACAACATGGATGGCGGAACCATTACGCTATGTACCGGATGGATATACTCCGTCAAGTGATCCGGCTGCAGATTCTCACATCTGGTATCCGTACGAATTGGGTACAGTTGACGGTACACTTACCGCTAAAGCATTGCAGGACGAAGCCTCTATCAAGCAGTACGGTTATCTCTACGACATTCATGCCGCACTTAGCGGCAAAGCAGTTACTCCGGAAAACTGCTACGACTTTGAAGGAGCACAGGGCATCTGTCCGAAGGGATGGCACATCCCGACTCGCGCCGAATATTTCAGCCTTGTAGGTAATTCGACCAAAGATGTGGACGGCAATAGTCTGGAAAACGGAAAAGACGCTCTTTTCTATGACACAGCATATGACGGTGGTAAAATCCCGACACTCAACGAGGCTAAATTTAATTATCAATTCTCGGGAGTACGTATGTCAACCGGTTATTCAGCCGTCCCCAAATATCAGGCAACGGCAATAACCAGCAGCAACAGTACGGTAACCGAATGGTTTGGAAAACCCAGTATGAGTTATTACATGACTTCAACTGCATATAAGCCTATTTATAGTACAAGCACCGGCGACCTGACCAATATTCAGTTCTTCGGACTAATGAGCACATTCTCAATGGCGAAGTATCCGGAAGGCAGATTGTCTCTGAGTTATATCAGTGTACTTAGCGGTCAAACAGTTCGTTGTGTAAAGAACCAGAACTAAAAGCCATTTGCAAGTTCATAAAAAAGAATATAAACTACATAAAAACAAAAAGTAACAATGAAAACAAAAAAGCTAAGCATCGCAATCGCTCTACTGGCGGTTGCCGTTATCGGAACCTCTTGTGGAAACAAACAGCAGAAAAGTTCCTCGGACACAACAACAGAACAGACCACTTCGTCTGCTTTAGAAATTGACTCTCTTCTTGCAAATGCAGAAAACCTTGCAGGAAAAGAAGTAACCATCGAAGGCGTTTGCACACATACCTGCAAGCATGGCGCCAAGAAAATCTTCCTGATGGGCAGTGACGACACACAAGTGATCCGCGTAGAAGCCGGCACACTGGGAGCATTCGACCCGAAATGTGTGAACTCCATCGTCCGCGTCACCGGAACACTAAAAGAACAACGCATTGACGAAGCCTACCTCCAAAACTGGGAAGCACAACTCAAAGCGCAAGCTGCCGAAAAACACGGAACCGGTGAAGCCGGCTGTGACACAGAGAAGAAAGCACGCGGCGAGACAGCCAACACGCCCGAAGCCCGTATCGCCGACTTCC